>JAHHTX010000023.1 GCA_020024255.1 Anaerotignum sp. | reverse complement strand
ATTAAAAATAGAGTAGACATCACCTGTCTCACATGACAATGTTTCTTCAGAAAAGGAAATTCTTATTAGTATTGCAAATCATTGTGAAAACTTTATAAAAGAAAAATCCACTATCAAGGATTTTTGTTCTTTTCTCGTGCTTTTATCAATCACTAAAAATATATGGTATCCCTACTCTCCTAAATAAATTCGATTGCTCCATAAGTTTAGTACACATTCAAAGAGTTCAGGAGAATTTTTGTGTATCTGCATATATCATGTGCTTGAATCTTTTTGTAAATAGGGGTATAATGTAATTTTGATAAAAATATGGATGAAAAAAGATGAAAAGGAGATGGCAGAATGAATCAGAATATCAGACCGGCTCTGGTAGTTATTGATATGGAAAAGGCTTTTTTGGAAGAGGATTCTCCGCTTTATATCAAACAAGCAAAGGCAACTCTGCCTGCCTGCAAGACAGTGGTGGAAGAAGCAAGAAAGATGGGAATTCCCGTGTTTTTTGTCAATCGCATTTACCGAAAAAATGGCAGTGATGTGGAATTTTGCAGATATGAACATTGGCAGGCAGGGGGACGATGTCTTGCCCCTGGTAGTACTGGTGCATGCTCCATTGAAGTGCCTTTGGAGTTGGTACCGCAAGAAGGAGATTATACACTGATTAAACCACGGTTTTCCGCCTTTTTTCAGACGGAATTGGACTTGATTTTCAGACGTCTTGGCATTGATACAATATTTTTGGCAGGTACAACAACACCAAACTGTATTCGTACCACCTGCTATGATGGACTTTCTCTGGATTACAATGTCGTTATTTTTGCGGATTGCTGTTCCTCCCGCAGTGAAGCGGTGCAGCAGGCAAATATGGAGGATATGGCATTTATTGGGGCAAAGGTAGTTTCAGGTGTAGATTTCCTTGCAGAAGGAATGCCCATGGAAAATACGGTTGGACAGGTCAGAGAAAAGGTCATGCAGGATAAAACTGCACCGGAGACATATGAGAATCTGACAAGGGAGGAATAATATGCAGACATTGCGGAAATATTTGCAGCCGTATAAAAAATATGTATGGCTTGCACCGTTTTTCATGCTCATTGAGACAGGGGCTGAGCTGTTGACCCCAACGCTTATGACTATTCTCATTCAACAGGGGGTGGAAGCAGGCAATGTTTCTTTTATCGCCCAAATGGGTGCAATTATGATTGGTGTGGCACTTTTTGGCATTGTGGGCAGCATTGGCTGTCTTATTGCGGCTGCAAAAGCCAGTCAGGGAACAGGGGCAGATATGCGGAAGGCAGCATTTGTCAAAATACAGTCTTTTTCCTTTCACAATATTGATACCTTTCAAACCTCCTCTCTGATTACCAGACTGACCAATGATATAACACAAATACAAATGGTTATTTTTATGATACTGCACATCATGATTCGTGCACCTCTTCTCTGCTTTGGCAGTATTTTTATGGCATTTAAAATCAACGGAAAAATGGCAGGGATATTTTTACTGATTATCAGTATTGTTGTTGTTGCTATAATGGGTATTCTAAAAATTGCTTTGCCTAGATTTCGAATAGTACAGGAACGTCTTGATGCTGTAAATACAGTGATGAGAGAGTGTCTTGCAGGAATTCGGGTTGTGAAGGCTTTTGTTCGTCATTCCTATGAGGAAGAGAAATTTCAAAAAGTAAACGAATCCTATAAAACATCGTCGTTAAATGCATTTTTCGTTATGATGATGGCTATGCCAGCCATGATGCTTGTGCTGAACTGCTCTATTGTTGCCATTCTTTGGTTTGGAGCAAAGATGACAGTAGGTGGCAGTCTGTTTCCCGAGGATATTATGGCATTGATTACTTACCTTATGCAAATGCTTATGTCTATGATGATGATTGGCATGATTTTTATGATGATTTCCCGCTCCAAGGTATCCATTGACCGTGTTTTGGAAATTTTGCAGACAGAGGTAGATTTGAAAGACCCTGTACAAGCGAAACAGCCCGAAATACAAAATGGCAAGGTGGAATACAAAAATGTCAGTTTTCGTTATGATAACGGAACAGGCGAGCCGGTACTTTCCCATATTTCCTTTACGGCAAATCCCGGTGAAACTGTGGCGATTTTAGGGAAAACCGGTGCAGGGAAATCGACTTTGGTCAATTTGATGCCAAGACTTTATGATGTGACAGAGGGAGAAGTGCTGGTAGACGGCGTTAATGTAAAAGACTATAGCCTTACGGAATTGCGGCAGAAAATCAGTCCCGTATTGCAGGAAACCATATTGTTTTCGGGAACTATACGAGAAAATATCAAGTGGGGAAGAGCACTTGCCACAGATGAGGAAATGGTTGCAGCAGCAAAAGCGGCAAAGGCACATGATTTTATTATGTCTTTCCCTGAAGGATATGATACCCCATTAGGACAAAAGGGTGTAAATGTATCCGGAGGACAGAAACAACGGATTTCCATTGCCCGTTCCCTCATTCGGCAATCGGAAATTCTGATATTTGATGACAGTACCAGTGCCGTGGATTCTCTGACAGAGAAACAGATTTGGGGGGCAATGGCAGAAACCCATAAAGGATGCACAAAATTTATTATTGCCCAAAGAATCAGTTCTGTGAAAGATGCAGATAAAATACTGGTTTTGAAAAACGGAACCATTGTTGCAGAGGGAACGCATGAGGAATTGATGGAGAAGAGTGAAGACTACCAAGAAATTTATGCGTCACAAATGCGGAAAGGGGAGATGTAGCATGGGACGGCATAATCAAAGCGTGACACAACGAAAAAAGCCGAAACACGCAAAAAAAACGCTTTGGCGTATTTGTGGCTACCTGCCGAAATATTGGCATATGATCTTGATTTCTGTATTTTGTACCGCTTTTATGACTTTTGGAACCATTTATGCCACAAGGCTTATTGGTGTTGCCATTGATGACTATATTATCACTTTGGATTTTCGGGGACTTGCCAAGGTGTGCATCGTTTTGCTGGTGGTGTATATTAGCTCTTCAGTTTTTACTTGGCTCCAAAGCTATCTTATGTTGTGGATGGGGCAGGATATTACGGCAAACATCAGAAAGGAACTATTCCGTAAATTTCAGGTTTTGCCTCTTTCCTATTACACCCACACAACAAATGGGGAGTTAATGAGTCGTGTGACAAACGATGTTGATAATATTTCTACTATGTTAAATTCTGCTGTATCCCAAGTTTTACAGAGCATTTTGACGGTAATTGGAACATTGGCAGTAATGCTGTATCTTAGCGTGCCAATGACCATTGCGGTTGTAGCGGTTATACCCATTATGCTTGTTTTGGTCGGCATGATTACAAAACGTTCACGCATTTATTTTAGGGAAAAACAGAAAACCCTTGGTGACCTGAACGGATATATTGAAGAAGTCATTTCCGGACAGAAGGTTGTGAAGGTTTTTTGCAGAGAGGAGGCGGAAACAGAAGCATTTTCCAAATGGAACGATGCCCTCCGCCGTGTGGGGGTGCGGTCGGAAGTTTTTGCAGGGATTATCGGTCCTCTTATGACGATGCTAAACAATATCACATATGGTATTGTAGTTATCGTAGGCGGCATGATGATGGTACTTGGTATTGGGCAGATTTCCTTAGGCATTATTTCCAACTTCATCATCTATTCTAAGCAATTTATCCGTCCTTTTAATGAGCTTGCCAACCAGATGAATGCCATTTTATCCGCAGTAGCAGGGGCAGAGCGTGTATTTGAGATACTGGATGCAGAGGAAGAACCGAGGGACGATACAGATGCCATGGAACTTTCTGCAATGAAAGGCGATGTTACATTATCCGATGTTTCTTTCTCCTATGATGAAGGGGATACCACTTTACATCATATTAACCTTTCAGTAAAGGCAGGGCAGACAGTTGCACTCGTCGGGCCTACAGGAGCAGGAAAAACCACAATCATTAACCTGTTGAGCCGTTTTTATGACATTGACAGTGGAAAAATCACCATAGATGGCATGGATATTCAGAAAATTAAGAGAAGTTCCATCCGTTCCGCTCTTGGTATTGTTTTGCAGGATACTTATTTGTTTACAGACACTATACGGGAAAACATCCGTTACGGCAGATTGGACGCCACAGACGAAGAAATTGAAGAAGCCGCAAAACTTTCCAATGCACATGAATTTATCAAACACCTGCCGGAAGGGTACGACACCGTTTTGTCTGATGGTGGCGGCAACCTTAGTCAAGGGCAGCGGCAGATGCTTTCCATTGCAAGAGCCATTTTGGCAAATCCGTCCGTTTTGGTTTTGGACGAAGCCACAAGCAGTGTGGATACCAGAACAGAGCTGCATATCCAAGAGGGAATGGAAAATCTTATGCAGGGCAGAACGAATTTTGTCATTGCCCATCGTCTTTCCACCATTCGAAATGCAGACCTTATTGCGGTTATTGACCATGGGGAAATTGTGGAACGGGGCAGTCATGATGAATTGATGGCGCAAAAAGGATTTTATTATAACTTGTATACAAACCAGATAGGGAACCAGAGTATTGATTAAAAGCATCAGAAATCATACCAATCTAAAGAAAATAATAAAAAAATTTGATTTATACTTGATTTCTGTTGTTGGATATGGTATAAGTACTTTTAAGCAATATATTGTAATCAACTGTGAGAAGGAATAGTACATTTGGCTGTTTTTTCAGAGAGTCGTCGGTAGGTGCAAGACGGCAAAACGAAAAATGGAACTGGCCTTTGAGTTTTGCGCAGAACGTGTAACAGCAAGTAAGTGGCAACGGCAGCCCTCGTTATCGGGCAAAGAGCGTGTTTTTCTTAAAAAACAAGAAAAACAAACTAGAGTGGTAACACGGAGTATCCCTTCGTCTCTAACGAGACGGAGGGATTTTTTGGTGAAAAAAGCAAATGAATGAAGGAGGCAATGCCAATGGAACAGCATTATGAATTTCAAAAAATCGAAAAAAAGTGGCGGGAAGAATGGAAAAAAAGTCCCGTTAATAAAGAAGATGAGGTAAAACCGAAGTTTTATTGTTTGGATATGTTTCCTTATCCTTCCGGCACAGGTCTGCACGTTGGACACTGGAGAGGGTATGTACTCAGTGATGTAGTCAGCAGATACAAAGTGTTGCAGGGTTATCAGGTGCTGCATCCTATGGGGTGGGACGCATTTGGTCTGCCTGCGGAAAACTTTGCCATTAAGCACAATATGCACCCTAGAATAGCTACAGAAAACAATATTGCCAACGTAAAAAGACAGCTTCATGAAATCAGTGCACTTTACGATTGGGATAAGGAGGTTAATACAACTGACCCTGATTATTATAAATGGACACAGTGGATTTTTGTGCAGATGTTCAAAAAGGGTCTGGCATATGAAAAAGAAATGCCCTTAAACTGGTGCCCCAGCTGTAAATGTGTACTGGCAAACGAAGAAGCAACAAACGGTACTTGTGAACGTTGTGGCGCAACTGTGACGAAGAAAAACCTCCGTCAGTGGATGCTGAAAATTACGGCATATGCAGACAGACTCTTAGAGGATTTGGATAAACTGGAGTGGTCTGATAAAGTAAAGAAAATGCAGTCTGACTGGATTGGTAAGAGTTATGGTGCTGAAGTGGATTTCCAGATTGTGGGACAGGATAAAAAAATTACGGTATATACCACAAGACCTGATACCCTTTATGGCTCTACATTTATGGTTCTGGCTCCTGAATATGCAGATTTGGATGCTATTGTTACACCGGAACAAAAAGAAGCGGTGGAACAATATTGTTTTGAATCTTCCACAAAGTCTTCCGTTGACCGTATGACAAATAAAGAAAAATCTGGTGTGTTTACAGGTTCTTATTGTGTGAACCCTGTAAGCGGCAGAAAAGTTCCTGTTTGGGTTGCAGACTATGTACTGGCTGATTATGGAACAGGTGCTGTTATGTGTGTTCCTGCCCACGATGAACGTGACTTTGATTTTGCAAAGAAATTTGACCTTCCTATTGTACAGGTAATCTTGCCGGAAGGCGAAGAGGAAAGGGAATTGACAGAAGCCTATACAGGAGATGGTATCATCATCAATTCCGGAGACTGGAATGGTATGAAGGCATTTGAAGCAAAGCAAAAAATTCCTCATCTCATGGAAGAAAAGGGACTGGGCAGAAAAACCGTTAATTATAAACTGCGTGACTGGGTATTCTCCAGACAGAGATATTGGGGCGAACCTATTCCCATTATCCATTGTGCCCACTGTGGTGCAGTTCCTGTACCTGAAGATCAGCTTCCTGTGATGCTTCCGGAAGTAGAATCCTATCAACCTACGGACACAGGGGAATCTCCTCTTGCACATATTGACGAATGGGTAAATACTACTTGTCCGAAATGTGGCAGACCGGCAAAGAGAGAAACAAATACAATGCCTCAATGGGCAGGCTCCTCTTGGTACTTCCTGCGTTATGTGGATAACCATAATGATAAGGAACTTGCAAGTCAGAAAAAATTACAGAAATGGGCACCGGTAGACCTGTATGTTGGTGGTATTGAACACGCCGTTTTACACCTGTTGTATGCACGTTTTTATACAAAATTCCTGTATGATATTGGAGCAGTGCCTTTTGAGGAACCTTTCCAGAAACTGTTTAATCAGGGCATGATTACAAAAAACGGTAGTAAGATGAGCAAGTCTGTGGGCAATGTTGTTTCTCCTGACGAGTTGGTAGAAAAATATGGCTGTGACTCCCTGCGTATGTATGAGCTTTTCGTAGGTCCTCCTGAGCTGGATTGTGATTGGGATGATAGTGGTATTGATGGGGTATTCCGTTTCCTCAATAAAGTATGGAAATTGGTATACAACAATAAGGACTTAAATGTTGCATCTAATCCTGACTTGGATTTTGTACGGAACAAACTGGTTTCTGATATTACAAGTCGTTTGGAAGCACTGAGTATGAATACAGTTGTCAGCGGATTTATGGAACATACCAATAAAATTATTGAGCTTGGTAAAAAGAATCAAGGTGTAGATAAAGAAACATTGGAAACATTAGTTGTTCTTCTTGCGCCGTTTACACCACATATTGCAGAAGAACTATGGAAAGAATTGGGGCATAAAGAATCTGTGTTTGATGCAGGCTGGCCTGAAGTAGATGAAAGCAAACTGGTACAGGATACTGTGGAAATTGCATTACAGGTAAGCGGTAAGTTTAGAGGCACAATGACTGTTGCAACAGATGCAGACAAAGATGCGGTACTGGCACAGGCAAAAGAAACGTTGGCAGACCGTCTGGAAGGTAAGACCATTGTAAAAGAAATTTATGTACCCGGAAAGATTGTAAATATTATTGCAAAATAAAAAAAGTACGGCAGAGCCTTGAAAAGGCTCTGCTTTTCCGTGGGGGTAGCATATGGTACGAGCTTTTTTATGTCATGTAGACGAAGTAAAAGAAAAAAGCATGGAAAGAGGATTATCTCTTTTGCCAAAACAGGAAGCGGAAAGGATTTTGCAGCTGAAAAATGAAAAGCAAAGGTGTCTTTCTCTTGCAGGAAAACTACTTTTACAAAAGGTGTTGCAGGAAAGGGGATATAGCCTTACAGACTGCATAGTGCAGAAAAACGGGAAACCGGAACTGAAAGGCACAGAGGATTTTCATTTTAATTTGTCTCATTCGGGAGAGTATGTTCTTCTTGCAACGTCTTCTTTACCCATAGGCGCAGATATAGAACGGATACGAGAAAGACTTCCGAAAGGATTGATGCGTATTTTGTCAAAGGAGGAAGAGGAGATTTTGGAAAGTCTGCCAAAACAGGAACAGCCGGCATTGTTCTTTCGTTTTTGGACAAGGAAAGAAAGTTTTGTGAAAGCCATAGGCGGACGAATCTTTGTAAAACCCTTTTTGCTTTCCATGGTGGAAAAAGGGCAAATTGTTGAGCG
The DNA here is from genome assembly GCA_020024255.1 of Anaerotignum sp. Classification (GTDB taxonomy): domain Bacteria; phylum Bacillota; class Clostridia; order Lachnospirales; family Anaerotignaceae; genus Anaerotignum. The sequence continues at coordinate 16,259 of JAHHTX010000023.1, read as the reverse complement.
GTATAAAGACTTCTATTTTTATGATTTTCCCATAAAAGGATATGCACTTTCTCTTTGCAGTAAAGAATGTGTGTATGCTGAAAAAATGCAATTTTTTTCTTTTTCTGATCTGTTTTCCATGTAAAAAAGAAGAAGATTTACGAAGAAGTTGTTAAAGTTTGCAAGATTTACTTTTAAAATGGATGTAAATCATGTATAATGGTACAGAAAGAAATTTGTAGAAAAGGATAAGATGTTATGCAGAATTTGAAAAGAATTGGGTGTGTGCTTCTTTCTGCCTTTGTGCTGACTTGTGCTGTGCCACAGTACCATGTGGAAGCAACAACACGGGCACAGTTGGAAGCAAAAAGAAAGTCATTGTCAAAGGATACAGATAAAGCATTAAAAGCCATAAAAAATTTGGAATCTCAAAAACTTTCTGTACAGGAGGAAATGGACGCAGTAGATAAAGCGATGTCCAGTTTGCAGGCAGAAATGGATGCAGCACAAGCGGATTTGGAATCCATCAATGCAGCTTTGGAAAAAAGCCGAAAGGATTTGGAAGAAGCAACAACAAAAAGGGATCAGCAGTTTGACCTCCTTGGAAAAAGATTGAAATATTTGCAGCAGAAAGGTTCAAGCGGCTATTTGGAAATTTTACTGGAAGCAGAAGGTTTTCAGGATTTGTTCCTACGTATGCACTATGTTAACGATATCATGGCATATGACAGAGAACTTTTAGATGAGTTACAGGCAATCCAAAAGACCATTCAGGAAAAAACAGAACAGATACAAGAAGAACAAAAAGCACAAAAAGAACTGGTTGCATTGTATAATGAAAAATATGCATCAATGGAAAAAGTGTTAGATGAAAAGAAAGCAAGAATTGCAGCCTATAAAAAGGATATGGACAAGTATCAGCAGTTGATTGATGCGAACCAAAAGGCAGACCAAGAAGTACTTAATCAGTTGGCAAGACAACAATCAAGGGGCTCCTCACGGCATCAGGTAAGTATGCAGAAAGATAATACCGTATACCCTACAGGAAACGGCAGCATGGGTTGGCCTGTTCCTTCCAGAGGTGCTTCTTCCTCTAGCTTGAGCAGTGGTTTTGTGCAGCGTAGAAACCCTGTTACAGGTAGAAGAGAATCTCATAGCGGCTATGATATTCCTGCAAGCTATGGTGCTGCCATTGTAGCAGCAGAATCCGGTACAGTTACATATGCAGGATGGATGAATGGCTATGGAAATACAGTTATGATTAGCCATGGTAACGGTACATCTACATTGTACGGACACAATTCATCTTTGACCGTATCCAAAGGACAGAGTGTTCAAAGGGGACAGACCATTGCGAAATGCGGAAGTACAGGAATGTCCACAGGGAACCATTGTCACTTCTCTGTTTTACAGAATGGGGCATATGTAAACCCTGAATCCTATCTGGGTGTTCCCAATATCAACCGATAAAATAAGACTTGCTTTGGAAAAGTAAGATGGGAGGGTGTCGATAAAGTTCGGCACCCTTTTCTCAAGAAACAGGGAGGGAAAAAGAATGAAAGGAAAAAAAGAGTTTTTGGCTGTGCTTTTGGCAGGTGTTATGGCTTTTGCTGTGCCACAGACTTCTTTTGCCTATGAGATACCGAAAACGGTTTCTGTAGGGCTTGAGTCTGTTTGTAAAAATGTGTCTTCTGCCAATATAGGTGGTACTTCACTTTTGGTGGGGAATGTGCAAAACGGTACATTTTATGAAGCAGGGCAGTTGGCAGCGTCCAAAGGTTTTACTGTAAAAGCAGTACAGGGAAATTATGTAATGATACAGGAGAAAATGACCCTCGAAGACGCACAAAACCTTGTTGCATCTTTGAAAAAAGCAGGTGTAGAGGCTTTTCTTGGATATACAGGAGAGGAGAGCTGGACAGTGTATACAGCCAATGCAGCTCTTTCTGTGGTAGAACAGAAAAGTGGAAAAAAGGCGGTGCAAAAATCCGGATTTACTGGGATTCGCATTGACGGTGCAAAAGAGGGTAATTTACTTATTGCAGACAATTCTTTTTATGCTCTTGGTGGTTGTGAAAAAGATGATACTTTTACGGTAAATGGCAAACGGTATCGGGGATATTTGAAATTCGCCAAAAAGGGCAACACCATGACAGCGGTTAATGTGGTGAACTTGGAAGAATATCTTTACGGGGTTCTGCCAGCAGAAATGCCGCCTTCTTATGATGAAGAAGCATTGAAGGCACAGGCTTTGGCAGCGAGAACTTATGCTATCACAAAATTGGGAGCACATGAAGGAAGCGGCTATCAACTTTGTGATACAACTTCTTGTCAGGTATATAAAGGATATGACGGGGAACAGCCATCTACCAATGATGCAGTACAAAATACAACAGGTCAAATTATTTGTTATAACGGAGTACCTATTGAAGCTGTTTTTTCTGCATCTGCCGGAGGATATACGGAGAACAGTGAAGATGTGTGGAATGGAGTAACACCCTATCTTCGTGCTGTACCGGAAATCGGAGAACCGATGGACAGTGGGTGGACAAGAACCTTTACTGTAGAAGACATGAACCGCATTGTTGCAGCAAAGAGCCCTGCTATTGGGAGCATAAGCGATATAAAAATTACAAAACTGGCTACGGGTGGTAGAATACAGGAATTGGAAATTGTCGGGACAAAAGGCAGCATAAAGTTGACAAAAGAAAATATACGGACTTATTTCTCGCCTGTGGGCGGCACATTGCCCAGTAAGATGTTTACCATAAATGGAAATGGTGGGATGTCTGCTTCTGCATCAACCGAACAGGTGCAGAAAGTAGAACCTGCTCCTGTAAATACTGCCACAGGATTGACCAGAGCAGTGGCACAAAAAGGGATTACCGCAAAAACAGAAGGTACTTTGGCATCAATGAACGGTATACAATACGCAGTGGAAGGAAAACAAGAACAAAATAAAACAACTCCGGTTACACAGAAAGATTATGCCATCAGCAATGTAAATATTAGCACAAAAGGCGGAAAAGGTGTTTTTGTTTTACAAGGCAGAGGAAATGGACATGGTGTCGGGCTGAGCCAAAAGGGTGCCCAAGGCATGGCAAAAAAAGGATATAACTATCAGGACATTGTAAAACATTATTACACAGGTGTAACCATTGAAGGATAAGGATAGAAGAAACGAGGCATCTTATGAAAACAAGTGATTTTAATTTTTATCTGCCCAAAGAACTTATTGCACAGGAACCTTTGGAAGACCGTGCATCTTCCAGACTTTTGGTTATGCACAGAAAAAGCGGGGAGTTAGAGCATAGACATTTTCGGGATATTAAAGAATATTTAAAAAAAGGCGATTGCCTGATTTTAAATAATACCCGTGTTTTACCTGCCAGACTCATGGGAGAACGGGTTGGCACAGGCGCACATATTGAAGTTCTTCTTCTGGTGCGAAAAAGCATAGATACCTGGGAGGTTTTGGTGCGTCCCGGCAAAAAAGCCCGTCCCGGGGATAAAATTTCTTTTGGTGATGGCAGGCTTGTTGCAGAGGTTTTAGAAACGATAGAAGACGGTAACCGTATTATTCGCTTTGCTTATGAAGGCGTTTTTGAGGAGATTTTGGACGAATTAGGGGAAATGCCTCTACCACCTTATATTACCCATAAATTAGAAGATAAAGAACGTTATCAGACTGTATATGCGGAACACGATGGTTCTGCAGCTGCACCAACGGCAGGACTGCATTTTACACCGGAACTTTTACAGGAAATTGCAGATATGGGTGTACACATTGCGCATGTAACCCTTCATGTGGGATTGGGCACATTTCGTCCGGTTAAAGTGGATAATGTTCTTGAGCATGAAATGCATGCAGAATATTATGTGGTGGAGGAAGAACAGGCAGCACTCATGAATGAATGTCGCAAAAACGGCGGTAGGTTGATTACGGTTGGTACTACCAGCACCCGTACTTTGGAATCCGTAACCGATGAACAGGGCATTGTGCATGCAGGAAGTGGTTGGACAAAGATATTCATTTATCCTGGCTATACCTTCCATGCGGTAGACTGCATGATTACCAATTTTCATTTGCCGGAATCTACACTGATTATGTTGGTTTCTGCTCTCGCCGGTAAGGAACTGACTATGCACGCTTATCAAGTAGCTGTGAAGGAACGATATCGTTTCTTCTCATTTGGCGATGCCATGTTTATTGAGTAGAAACGAAAGAGAAACGGATATTTCAGTTTGGAAGAAATTTGTGCAAAGATGCTATGAAAATTATGATAAACAGGAAAAACAGAACGGCGAAACAGCTGTTCTGTTTTTTACAATCATTTACTCTTTTTTACAATCTTCCCTTTATGTAGTTTTTCTGGTAAAATCAAGAGAAACATAGTGACGTTTTTCTGCCATTCACAGCAGGAAAATTTATGCACACTATGCTTATTTATTGGGCAGAGATTAGGCAAAGAAAAAATAAAAGGGGGAGGAAAATGGGTTGGTTTCCTTTTTTTATGGAATTAGAAGGGAAAAATGGGTTAATTGTAGGTGGTGGCAATGTTGCAGTAAGAAAAGCAGAAAAACTATTGCCCTTTGGTGTTTCTCTTACGATGATTGCACCTGATTTTTGTAAAGAGGCACGTTCTTTAGATGGAGTACAACGAATTTTCCGCAAATTTCAGCCCACTGATATAGAGGGAATGCAGTTTGTTATTGGTGCAACAAATGAGAAACAGACTAATGAGGAAATCTATCAATTATGCAAAGCCCACTCTGTTCTGGTGAATGTTGTAGATGACAAAGAAAGATGCACCTTTCTTTTTCCTGCTCTTGTACAGCGTGGGGCATTTGTGGCAGGATTTACAACAGGAGGAAAGAGTCCTCTGGCATCATCTTACATACGAAAATGGGTGGAAGAAAGTCTGCCTGCAAATTTTGATGAAATGATAGAATTTCTGGGAAGATACAGACAAGAAATACAAGAACAATGCAGTTCTTCAGTGGAAAGAGAGGCTCTCCTGCGAAAAGCCTTTAGCCTTGTCATAGAAAAAGGCAGGGGACTTTCTTCTGTGGAAACAGGGGAAATATGGGAGAGGAGAAATGAGCATGACGTATGAAATCAGAGTGGGAACCCGAAAAAGTAAGCTGGCATTAAAACAGACAAACATGGCAATGGAAGCTTTGGAAAAAGTTTTCCCTTCTTTGCAACTTACGCCTGTTCCTTTTCATACAAGAGGAGATAAAATTCTAGATAAACCCCTTTGGGAAATCGGGAATAAAGGACTGTTCGCTTCGGAATTTGAAGCAATGATAAGGAAAGACGAAATTGATATTGCTGTGCACAGTGGAAAAGATCTGCCGCTTTTTTTGGCAGAGGGACTTTCTATTCTTGCCGTTTTGGAACGGGGTGACCCGAGAGATGTTTTGGTTATGCCAAGTGGAAGGAAAGCAGAGGACTGCCGCATTATTGGCACAGGCAGTTTAAGGCGGATTGAGTTTGCTGCCTCTGTTTTCCCAAAGGCAGAATGTAAACTAATACGAGGTAATGTCCATACCCGTCTGGAAAAAATGATGACAGGCGCATATGATGGCATTATACTGGCAAAGGCAGGACTGGACAGACTGGGTATCCAAGAAGGGGATATCTATACCTTTCATATGCTTTCGACAGAGGAGTTTTTGCCTGCCGCCTGTCAGGGTATCATTGCTGTGGAAGGGAAAAAGAAATGGCATAATTTTTTGGAAAAAATCAACCATATTCCCACTTTTCTGATTTTTGAAACGGAGAGGAAGGTACTTTCTTCTCTCAATGCAGATTGCAGTGAGCCTGTGGCAGTTTTCGCAGAGTTTATAGGGGAGAATATCTATTTGCGTGCCATGTATGGCAAGAAAAAAGCGGAGGGCACTGCACCCATAGAAAACAGATTGGAATTGGCAGAGGAAGTAGTAAGGAGATTGCGATGAACTTAGGAAGGGTGTATCTGGTGGGGGCAGGTACAGGTGATGCTGAACTTTTTACCAGAAAGGGAGAAAGGATATTAAAGGATTGTGACACGGTAGTTTATGATGACTTGATTCCCCAAAATCTTTTGGAAGAAACAAAGCATGACTGTGAAAAAATATTCGTTGGAAAGCGTTTTGGCAAACATTCCAAAACGCAGGAAGAAATACAGGAAATTTTAATCCAACAAGCAAGAAAAGGAAAAACTGTAGTGCGTCTTAAAGGCGGTGACCCTTTTGTATTTGGCAGAGGCGGTGAAGAAGCCTTGGCTCTTTCGGCGGCAGGTATTCCTTATGGCATTGTTCCTGGAATTTCCTCTGCTATTGCGGTTCCGGAAATGGCAGGGATTCCTGTGACCCATCGGAAAACGGCACAGAGCTTTCATGTGATTACAGGGCATCAGGTGGCAGATGGCAGGGAAATGGCAACAGAAGATTACAGCGTTTTGGCAAAATTACAAGGAACGCTGATATTTCTCATGGGACTACACCGCTTAGAGGAAATTACAGAGGGACTTTTGAACAATGGAAAAAATCCCGAAACTCCAGCAGCGGTCATTTCTCATGGGACTACACCAAAGCAAAAAACACTTCGCTGTTCTCTTGTACATCTTGTGGAAAAAGTAAGACAAGCAGCATTGGAAACGCCTGCTATCATTGTGGTAGGAGATGTGGCTGCAATGGACCTTTCGGAAACTGTTCCCTATCCGTTGAAGGGGGTGAAAGTCGGTGTGACAGGTACAAAGACTGTTACGAAAAAACTGCGGGAAAAACTGGAGCGTTTTGGGGCATATGTTGCGGAAATGGATTATTCCCAAATTCTTCCCTATACTGTAAATGAAGATTTACAAAAAGTTCTTGCAAATTTGGCAGAATACCAATGGATTGTATTTACCAGTTCCAACGGTGTAAATATTTTCTTTCGATTTTTGCAAAAGAGTCGGATAGATATTCGCACATTGAGTGGTCTGCGTTTTGCAGTTATTGGCAGGGGAACGGCAGATACTTTGGAACAATATGGTATATTTCCTACCTATATGCCACAGATTTCTCATGTGGAGTCTTTAGCGGTGGGACTGACAAAAATAGTCAAAGAGAAGGAACGTATCCTGATTTTGCGGGCAGAACAGGGTGCACCCATATTGACAGAAATTTTGGAAACAGCACATATTTTGTATACAGACTGCAAAATATACGGTATTCAGGTAGATGAAGAAAAAAGGGAAATTGCCCTTTGCTGTGCAGAGGATATGGATTTTATTGCTTTTACAAGCGGTTCGGGTGTTCGTGGATTTTTGGAAAAGGGCGGAAGACTTCCCCAGAAAGTAAGGGCTGTCTGTATTGGTACATCAACAGCAAAAATTCTCCAAAGCTATGGCTATACAGATATGCTGATAGCAGAAAAATTTGATACAGACGGAATTGTAGAAACTATATTGAAAGAGGTAAAATATGAAACGTTTTAGAAGACTGCGTACCACAGAAGCTATGCGGAAACTGGTACAGGAAACAAGAATTACCGCAGAAGAAATGATTTATCCTATTTTTGTGGAGGAAGGAAAAAATATTAAAACCCCTGTGCCTTCTATGCCAGGGGTATTCCGCTATTCCATAGATAGAATGGATGAAATGTTAGAGGAAGTGGAAAAAAGTGGTATTTCCGGTGTTTTGATTTTCGGGATTCCCAAGAAAAAAGATGAATGGGGCAGTCAGGCATATGCAAAAAATGGTGTGACACAACAGGCAATTTGTCATATTAAAGAAAAATATCCGCAGTTGCTGGTTATTGCCGATGTTTGCCTATGCGAATATACATCGCACGGACATTGTGGTGTAGTGAAAAACGGTGTCATTTGCAATGATGAAACATTGCCTCTGTTGGCAAAAATGAGCGTTTCTTTGGCAGGGTGTGGGGCAGACATTATTGCACCTTCCGATATGATGGACGGACGTGTGGCAGCCATACGGCAGGCATTAGATGAAGCCGGATTTCTCCATACGCCCATTATGTCTTATAGTGCAAAATTTGCATCGGCATATTACGGCCCTTTTCGTGATGCGGCACATTCTGCACCTTGTTTTGGGGACAGACGTTCTTACCAAATGGATTTTCACAATAAGAAGGAAGCCCTCAGAGAATTGGCAACAGATATAGAAGAAGGTGCAGATATGCTTATGGTAAAGCCTGCTCTTGCCTATCTAGATGTATTGCAGGCAGCAGCAGAACGGTTTGACCTGCCAATTGCTACCTACAATGTGAGTGGCGAATATGCGATGGTAAAAGCGGCAGCGGAACAAGGTTGGATTGATGAAAGGCGAATTGTAACGGAAAACCTCATTGCCATGAAGCGGGCAGGGGCTTCTATTCTTATTACTTACCATGCCTTAGATATGGCAAAATGGCTCAAAGAATAAAAAAGTAAAAAAAATGAAAAAAAATTGAAAAAAGTGCTTGCAATTTGTAAATGAGTATGGTATTATAATCAAGTAAGTTCGATTTGCGGCTGTGGCGGAATCGGCAGACGCACCAGACTCAAAATCTGGCGGTAGTGATACCGTGTGGGTTCAAGTCCCACCAGCCGCATGATTTGGCTGAATATGCAAGGTGGTTGCAAATTCAGGAAAGAGCCTATAAGTATTGAGAAATCAATGTTTATAGGCTCTTTTGCTTTGTGTAATAATTCATAAAATGCAGGGGAAAAGACAGAAAAGCAAAAGAAATAACATATGGTGCAACACTTATGCAACTTTTATTGCGAGAAAGTATTGGATAGATAAGACTGCTATTTCGAAATAACTGGTATTTCAATTTGTGTAATATATTCATCTATGTGATCAATAACAAGTTCATTTATACCTGTTTCATAAGCAAATCCACATAAGGAAAGCCCTTTATTATTTGCATAAGCAAGGATTTCTTTATATTTGTCAGAAATTTTATCCCAACTACCTTTATAAAAGGCACGAAGATAAGTTCCACCAGACTGTAAGTGAAGCCCTTTCTTTGCAACTGGGTAGGGCATTTCAATGTATAGGGCAGTATATTTATCAAAATTCCCTGCATATAGATTTTCCATGGAAATCATTGCTCCATAGGAAGCATCATGCAAACGGCGCAGCTGATACTTTTTTGTCTTTGCAATAACTTGCGCAATCTCCATATCAAAAGATATATCTGGTGTTACAGGAACCGTAACAAGATAGCGCTTTTGCTTTTGCACAAGACTAATTTTTGATATATCCAAAGAACGCAGTATTTCCATATCCTGTTGATGTTTGGATAATATCTTTTGCACAGACTTCAAATGTGAAATGGTCTGGCTTAATTCTGCAATTTTTTCTTTCAAAAGATTATCAAAACTTTCAATTGTACGATGGTTCACAAATTGCCTAATTTCCTCCAAAGATACATTCAGTTCACGCAGCATTAAGATAGTTTCCAGAGTAGCACTTTGCTGATAGCTGTAGTATCGGTAGCCGTTCTCTTTAATGCAAGCAGGTTTCAGCAGATTGATTTCATCATACCACATTAACGTCTTTTTATTGATTTCATGCAGGGCGGCAAATTGCCCGATTGTGAACAGTGTATTTTTTTCTTTCAACATTTTTTGACCCCCTTGACTGTACAGTTACTGTATGGTTTATTATATGCAATATATAAGAGAAAAACAAGGAGGATTTCACGATGCAAAGGGAAAATGTATACAACCAGCCTGTTACATTAAAAAATATTTTGAAATTTGCTGTTCCAACCATTGTGATGACAGTCTTTATGTCATTTTATACAATGGTAGATGGTTTGTTTGTTTCCAATTTCATCGGAACAGACGCTTTATCCGCTATCAATCTGACAGCACCTATTATCGCACTGGTCACAGCAATTTCTACTATGCTTGCCACAGGTGGAAGTGCAGTCATTATGAAAAAAATGGGAGAACAGAAAACACAAGAAGCAAATGAGGATTTCACATTTTTAATTATTGTCAACATTATTGTGGGACTGATTATGTCTTGTGCGGGATATCTTTTGATGAATATGATTTTTGAAAACATGAATCTGTCAACTAAAGTATTTTCCTATTGCCAACTTTATTTGAGCTGCTATTTGATTTTTACCATACCAATTCTTTTAATGAACAACTTTACCCTCTATATGATTGCTGCAGGAAAGTCTGCGCTTTCTATGGTATGTTCCATTGCAGGCGGCATTTTGAATATAGTACTTGATTATGTATTTATTGCTGTGCTGGATATGGGTATTGCAGGAGCTGCCATGGCAACCGGTTTAGGATATTCTGTAACAGCAGTTGTGGGTATTATTATATTTTCCAATAAAAATGGTCTTCTTCATTTTGTAAAACCCGTATGCCGTGGGAAAATTTTACTCTCTGCCGCTACCAATGGCAGCTCAGAAATGGCAACCGCATTGGTGACAGGTATGGTGACCATGATGTTTAACTGGACAATGTTAAAATATGTGGGTGAAAACGGTATTGCGGCAATCACCATTATCATGTATGTACTGATGTTTGCAACATCTCTCTACACAGGGTACTCTTATGGGGTTGCACCTATGATTAGCTTTTACTTTGGCGAACAAAACCATGAAAAACTAAAAAAGCTGATACAAATGAGTCTGAAGATTGTGAGTATTATGGCTGTTGTTACTTTGGGTTTTTCCCTTATGATTACAAAACCGCTTGTATCAGTATTTGCCCGTCCGGATAATCCTGTTTTTGACTTAGCCGTTACAGGAAATTACATATGTTCTTTTGCACTTATTTTTATTGGTTTTAATATATTTTCAAGCGGAATGTTTACAGCATTATCCAATGGGCTGATTTCCGCAGTACTTGCTTTTTCACGTTCCTTTGTATTTATGGTTATTGCTATGCTGATACTTCCGGCTATGTTTGGAGTGACAGGTGTATGGTTAGCAACACCTGTTGCCGAACTAATGGCAATCTGTCTTTCCTGCATAGTATTTATAAGAAATAAAAAACGTTACGATTATTAAAGTGGGAGGTTAACTTATGGTAAAACGAATGATTCTCATTGTTGTTGTGATTGCGCTGAAAGCATTATTATGTAAAGGATTTGCGTTAGGTATCTTTCTTCTATTGTTTTGGATAAAAGGGAAAAAATTAGGATTTAACAGTGAAAGATGGGACGATTTCTTTTTGCAAATGCCTGCACAGGCAGTGCAGAGATATGCAATAGGGATTTATTTCGCAGCAGCGGTCATTTCCACTGCAATCATCTATTGTATCTTTGAAGCGGCTTCTTACCCATATAGCCTGATAGCAGCTATTTTTCTTTTTATAGGCGGTTTGAGTATCACTACCTACAGATGGAATACAACAAAAGAATATCTCTTGAATCGGTATCAGGAAATATGTGAAACAATATTGGAGAGGCAAGGAAAAATGTGAAAAACCAAAAGTTGCTACCAGTACATATTTAACTTATGGTTAAGATTTTACATCTATAATTTAATAACGGCTCTATTGTCCCTTAAAACCCATTCTGTTATCATAAAAGCAAAGATACAAAGGTATAGGCATAAAGGAGAGGTTATGATGAAAATCAATCAGATTATCCGAGAAAAGAGGAAAGAATTATCTTTGACGCAAGAACAGATTGCAGAACTTTTGGGCGTATCCACCCCGGCTGTAAACAAGTGGGAGAAAGGCAGCACATATCCAGATATCACCCTTTTACCGGCTCTTGCCCGTCTATTAAGAATTGATATGAATACGCTTATGTCGTTTCATGAAGACTTGACAGATATTGAGATTGAAAATTTTGTGAATGAAATTGATAAAGTCGTTCAAGAACAGAATTATAAAACGGCTTTTCAGATGGCAATAGACAAAATACATGAATATCCCACTTGTGATAAACTGGCGTATTCTGCTATTCTTTATTTAGATGGCGCACTATTTCTTTATAGCGTACCAGAACAGGAACAATATCGAGAAATTTTTGAAACATTTTATCAGCGGTTGTCTGTAAATGAAATTCCTGAAATTAGAGATATCGCAATTAGTATGTTGATTTCCTATGCAAGAAACAGGGGAGAGTATGCAAAAGCGGAAGAACTAATCCGTACACTGCCATTCTCCACAATAGATAGAGAAGAACAGCTTGCTATCCTTTACCAGCAGCAGAAAAAGTACACAGACGCAGAAATAATATGGGAACACAGAATCATGAAAGGTGTTACAGATATACAAACGGCTTTAATGAATATGCTTACAATGGCTTTGTATGAAAACCGTGATACAGATGCAGATTTTTTTGCGGATATGTATGAAGCGATTATTAGCCGGTTTTCTTTCCCAGAATGGATGCGCTATAATGCACATTTGCAACTTGCAATCGAAAGGAAAGACAAAGATAAAAGTTTATCAATTCTCTCAAAAATGCTGCCCGCCATGAGGAAAGAATGGAATCCACAGGATTGTAAATTGTACCAAAAGGTAAAAGGAACAGATGCAACATCTTTTTCAAGCAAAGTGGCAAATTCTTTTTGTGCGGAACTAGAGAGTAATGACGAATTTGCGTTTATGCGTGGTTGCACAGAGTTTAGAGAACTGATGGTGCAAATGAACAATTAAGTATACTGTAATGAATACAGACAGGAAGTTTATCATTCAAATTGCAGAAGGAAATATACATTGTTTTGTACCATATGATTTCTGTATACCAAAAACTCCCTTTCATATTGAAAGGGAGTTTTATATACTAGTTTTTTTGAATTTTTCAATTTATATCTATGCAACAATCAAATCTGCTATAGATTTTATTTTTGCCCTTTGCATTTTGTAAATACAGTAACCATAAGCAAAGTTACCAAGCTATGCAGGAGAAATAACCGAATCGCCGTCTTTAACTGGTGCTTGATTTCGTTGCGACATATTGTCGTCTGCCAATACAACGATGGGACAAGCCTTTTTTTGATATGTTGGCTGTGGGGAGCATCTAAGACTCTGACATATGCGGCAATTGGTTTATTGGCAGTAAAAAGAATTGTACGATTTTTATTAATCCGAGTGTCAATCTCAGGTATTCGAGGAAATGTCCGCTGGTGATGAATCAGCTAAACCGATTAGCTGCCAAAACGAAGTTATGGCTTTTTAGAATCTCTTTTTTCTATAAAGCCAAGAATTGCAGTAGGGATAATGTCACCTGCTTTTTATTGGGGCAAATAATATTCACCTAATCACTCGGAACCTGCAAAGCCTAAAGGGATGTCATTTCTTATTATTCTCTGTATATTCCACAACCAACAGAAGAAGCAATATTAACCATGATAATCTCCTCCTTTTCCACAATAATACATTGTGTGTTATTTTATGTGAATATATATGTATTTATTTAAGTACATTATAATTGTTTTTTTACTAAAATTCAAGTGTAATTTGAGAAAAGTACAGTATACATTTGTAGAAATATGGCAAAAGAGGTATAATTGGCAAAAGGAGTGTGAGTAAATGAAACAGTATAAAGGCATTATTTTTGACTTAGACGGAACTTTGCTGGATACCTTGGGTGATTTAAGGGAAAGTATGAATGCGATATTGGAAAAATATACATTTCCATCTATTTCACCGGAAGAGGCAGCGGCTTTTCTTGGAAACGGCAGTGAGGCTTTTTTGCGACAGTCTTTAAAAAGAGAATTGCCAGAAGCAGAGTTTGCAGCATATCTGGCGGAATATAAAACATACTATCATAATCATATGGAATGCAAAACGAAACCTTATGAAGGCATAAAAGAATTACTGCTTTTCTTACAAAAACAAGGATATAAAACAGCAGTTGTTTCCAATAAATTTGATCAAGCAGTGAAAGGATTATGCGAAAAATATTTTGCAGGACTTTTTGATATTGCCCTCGGAGAAGGGAATGGACTTCGTCCAAAGCCTGCACCGGATATGCCGAAAAAAGCCGCAGAAGTTTTAGGCATTCCTTTGGCAGAATGTGTTTATATCGGGGATACAGAAGTAGATATTGCCACAGCAAAGGCGGTACATATGGATTGTATCAGTGTGACATGGGGATTTCGTACAAAGGAACATCTGCTTCGTTCTGGTGCAGATGTAACGGCAGATAGTGTTTCTGCACTGGTATCTATGCTGTAGAGTTATCCCTGTAAATGTGAAATACAAGATTCATTTTTTGCAGATGGTTTTATGATGGCAAGAGAAAAGAAACCTGTGCACAGAGTACAAATGATAGAAGAAAAGTGGTATCATTTACAGAAAAAGTTTGACACACTAGAAAAGTCCGATACAGGTTCGGCAAACGCCTGTATCGAACTTTTTTTCTTTGGATATTGCGTTATGTAAGATTTATCTCGTCGTTATCAACTAACATGGTCTTAGATGGGTCTTGTATATTCCTTCAGCCATGTTCTTTCTTCTTCTGTAAGATGAGGACCTATCTTTTCATAAACTTCTTTGTGGTAGTTATTGAGCCATTCCCTCTCAGATCGACTCATTTCTTCCGGATCAATGCCATCTAAATCAATGGGTGCAAAGGTAATGGTTTCAAAGTACATGAATTGACCGTATTTATTTTTAACACCTTTTCTTACGATAAATTCGTTTTCTATGCGGATGCCGAACTGACCATCTTCATAGATACCGGGTTCATCAGTAATGACCATACCTTCCTCTAATTTGTGGTGTTCATTCTTGCTTGGTACAACATACCAACGGAAACCTGTCGGTGGTTCGTGTACATTAGCAAGATAGCCCACACCATGTCCTGTACCACACTGATAATCAAGGTCTAAACTCCAAATTGGCTGTCTTGCAAGAACATCAAGGTTGTATCCATAGCATCCATACAAGAACTTGGCACGTGCCAAATTCATCATACCACGCACAACTGCAGTAAAATATTTTTTCATTTGTTGGTCAACAGAACCAAGGACGAAAGTTCTCGTAATATCTGTAGAGCCTTCATAATAACCACCACCTGTATCATTTAAGAAAAAGGCGCCTCCTTTTAACTGTACATCAGATTTCTTTGATGGGGAATAATGCATCATAGCGGCATGGTCTTTATAGGCACAAAGTGGCTCAAAACTATCACGGATATATCCCTCTTGTGCTGCACGCAAAGAAGTGAGCTTTTCTATGGAACTTAATTCTGTAATTACTTCTTTATCGTAACGATTCTTAACCCAATACATAAATTTGGTGATGGCAACACCATCTTTAATGTGAGCGGATTTGATATTATCAAGCTCAATATCATTTTTCATTGCTTTCATAAGGATTGTTGGATTTGCTGCCTCAACAATTTTACAAGGGATATTTTTATACAGTGCATAGTTCATCTTCATTGGATCGATTAGTATTGTTTCGGAAGCATCAAGTTTTTGTATATCCTGGTAAATATCATTGTAAGGGTGAAGTACGACATTTGCCTTTTTAAATTCGTCAAGAATCTGGTTGTTCATCTTTTTCTCATCTACATAAAGTTCAACTTTATCCATTTTTACAATGGCATAAGAAAGGAGCAATGGGAAGAAATCCACATCATCGCCACGAACATTGAGAAGCCAGCATATGTCATCAAGTGATGCGATTGCATGAATGGTTGCTCCGTTTTCTTCCATAACTTTATGTACACGATTCAATTTAGATATAATACTTTCTCCGGAATATTTCTCCTCAAGAAAGAAGGCGGGACTTTCCGACAGTGATGGTCTGTCCTGCCAGATAGCATCAATGAGATCTTCTGAATAACTAATTGTAATTCCTTTTGCACTAAGAATATTTTCATATTCCTGACCTTCTCCCATAGACAAAACTCGTCCATCAAAGGCAACTGTACTTCCGGACGGAACCACATCAACAAGGTATTCTGTAATGGAAGGGGTATCACCAACAAACATTTTCATCAGGCGTACACCAGTTCCTTCCAGTTCTTTTTCTGCTTGGAAGAAATAACGTCCATCTGTCCAAAGGCAGGCATCTTCCTGGCATATAACAGCTGTTCCATAAGAACCGCTAAAGCCTGTAATATATTCTCTTGCTTTAAAATGTTCTCCAACATATTCGCTTTGGTGGAAATCCGCAGTGGGTACAATATAAGCAAAAATATTTTTCTCTGCCATAAGAGCACGAAGTTGGGCAATCCGTTCTGCAATATTCATGATTTAAAACCTCCTTAATAAAATGTTGTATTGTTCTGCATCTATTATACAAAAAAGAAACTGTTGGTGCAAGATTGCAGATAAAAGAATCACTAAATGATAGGAATGC
>JAHHTX010000022.1 GCA_020024255.1 Anaerotignum sp. | reverse complement strand
GTCATATATAACAAACTATATCCAACGCTTTTTCTATATTGTATAATACATTCCGCAATTTGTAAATAATTTTATTTATTTTTTAACAACTTTTTTGGGGATTGTCAGGTAAACTGTTAAAAAAAGAACTTTCTATACTGCATTATATGACTTTCAGATTACGGTAATCCTCTTTTCTCTAAAAAAGAATGGGCTTTCCGTTTTCACGGAAAACCCATTCTTATTTCTTGAGCACGATAAATCAATCTATTTTGTTACAGTCAGCTTATTTCTGTTCAGCCATCTTCTTGTAAGATTCGTATTTTTCTTTCGCATGGTCTGCTGCTTCTTTCAACAGTACCTCTGCTGTTTCAGGGAATGTACGAACCAAAGAGGAGTAACGTACTTCACCCATGATGAATTCATTGTAGTCCAAAGTAGGTTCTTTGGAATCCAGAATGAAGGGGTTCTTGCCTTCCTTCTTCAGATCAGGGTTGTAACGATACAGGAACCAGTAACCGGCATCTACTGCCATTTTTGCTTCCTGTTCTGCATTTGCCATACCCTTGGAGATACCATGGTTGATACAAGGAGCGTAAGCGATAATCAGGGAAGGTCCTTTATATGCTTCTGCTTCTTTCAGTGCCTTGATAAGCTGTGCAGGGTTAGCACCCAAGGATACCTGTGCTACATAGATGTAACCGTAGCTCATTGCCAGCATACCCAAATCTTTCTTTACTGTAGGTTTACCACCTGCTGCGAACTGTACAACAGCACCGATAGGTGTAGCCTTGGAGGACTGACCACCTGTGTTGGAGTAAAGTTCTGTATCTACAACCAATACGTTTACGTCTGCACCAGATGCCAGAACGTGGTCAAGACCGCCGTAACCGATATCGTATGCCCAGCCGTCACCGCCATACATCCACATGGATTTCTTGGTCAGATGTTCTTTGTTGTCTAAAATAAATGCTTTCAGTTCAGCTGCTTCACCGCTAACGGACAGTTTATCCAGTGCTGCAAGAAGAGCCATTGTATCTGCTTTGCTTCTGTGACCATCATCGTAGTTGTCCAACCATGTCTGTGCTGCTGCCTTAAATTCAGCATCATCAGTCAAAGCCAACAGGTCTTTCAGTTTCATTGTCACACGTTCTCTCTGCTGCTGTACAGCCAAAACCATACCCAAAGAGAATTCTGCATTATTTTCAAAGAGGGAGTTGCTCCAAGCGGGGCCCCAACCGTCTTTGTTTGTTGTATAAGGTACGCTAGGTGCTGCTGCGCCCCAAGCCTGTGTACAACCTGTTGCATTTGCCAAATACATTCTGTCACCGTACAGCTGTGTCATGAGTTTTGCATAAGCTGTTTCCCCACAACCTGCACAAGCGCCGGAGAACTCCAGAAGAGGCTGTTCAAACTGGCTGCCTTTTACGCTGTATTTATCCAGAGGATTTTCCTTGTAGGACAGTTTTACGGAGTAATCCCAGTTAGGCTGTTCGTGCATCTGTGTTTCCAAAGGTTTCATCACAAGTGCTTTTTCCTTTGCAGGGCAAGCTGTTACGCAGACACCGCAACCCTGACAATCCAGAGGGTCTACCTGAATACAGAATTTGTATTTTGCAATATCGCCTGCACCCTTTGCCGCTACTGCTCTGTAACCTTCAGGCGCATTTTCCACTTCTTCGTCTGTCAACAGGAAAGGACGAATAGATGCGTGAGGGCATACATAAGAACACTGGTTACACTGGATACATTTTGTAGGATCCCATTCAGGTACGTCAATGGCAACACCACGTTTTTCGTACTGAGATGTACCAAGAGGTGCAGTACCGTCTTCCAAGCCCAAGAAAGCAGAAACAGGCAGGTTGTCGCCTTTCAGCTTGTTCATGGGAATCATGAGTTTTTCTACATATTCAGGCAGAATGTTCTTCACATCGTCCTGATTTACATCTTTTGCATCTTTCCAGCTGTCAGGAATATCTACTTTTACCAAACCTGTCAGACCTGCATCTACAGCGGCATAGTTCATGTTTACAACCTTTTCGCCCTTCAAGCCGTAAGATTTCTGAATAGCAGCCTTCATGTATTCAACTGCATCGTCAACAGGGATGATGTTTGCCAGTTTAAAGAAAGCAGACTGCAAAACAGTGTTTGTTCTGTTGCCCAGACCGATTTCACGGCAGATTTCTACAGCATCGATGGTGTAGAAATGAATGTTGTTGTTTGCGATATAGCGTTTTACATCAGCAGGAAGGTGTTTATCCAGTTCTTCACCCTTCCAGCCGCAGTTCAAAAGGAATGTACCGCCGGGTTTAATTTCGGAAACGATATCATACTTCTGAATGTAAGACTGATTGTGACAAGCTACGAAATCCGCTTTAAATACCAAATAGCTGGAACGGATAGGCACGTCACCGAAACGCAGGTGGGATTTTGTAATACCACCGGATTTCTTTGTATCATATTCAAAATATGCCTGTGCATATTTATCTGTGTGGTCACCGATAATTTTGATGGAGTTTTTGTTTGCACCAACAGTACCGTCAGAGCCAAGACCCCAGAATTTACAAGCAATTGTGCTCTTATCTGTTACTTCGGGTTCTTCGCTTACTTCGATGGAAGACATGGAAACGTCATCGTTGATACCAACGGTAAAGTGGTTTTTCTGACCGTTTTTCATGTTGTCGAATACAGCAACAATCTGTGCAGGTGTTACGTCCTTGGAGGACAGACCATATCTGCCGGCAAGCATCTTAGGTGTTCTGCCGGATTCAATAATTGCAGCACAAACATCTTCGTACAGAGGTTCGCCCAAAGCACCTGGTTCTTTTGTTCTGTCAAGAACAGTAATCACCTTAGCTGTTTCAGGCAGTTCGTTGAGGAGATGTTTGATGGAGAAAGGACGGTACAGATGAACCTGCAAGAAACCAACCTTTTCGCCTTTTGCTGTCAGGAATTCCACAACTTCCTGTGCAACACCTGTTACGGAACCCATTGCAACAATAACGTGTTCTGCATCGGGTGCACCGAAGTAGTTGAACAGTTTGTAGTTTCTGCCTGTGATTTTGTTGATTTCGTTCATGTAGTCTTCTACGATTTCAGGCAGACGTGTATAGAAAGGTGTTGCAGCTTCTCTGTTCTGGAAGAAAACGTCAGGGTTCTGTACTGTGGAACGCTGAACGGGATGTTCGGGGTTCAGTGCGTTCTTACGGAATTTTCTAAGGGCATCTTGGTCCACAAGTTTTGCCAGATCTTCATAGTCCATAACTTCGATTTTCTGCAGTTCGTGAGAAGTACGGAAACCATCAAAGAAGTGCATGAAAGGCACACTGCCTTTGATTGCAGCCAGATGTGCAACACCGGCTAAGTCCATAACTTCCTGTACAGAACCGGAAGACAGCATAGCTGCACCAATCTGACGACAAGCCATAACGTCGGAATGATCGCCAAAAATGGAGAAAGCGTGTGTACCAACTGTTCTGGAACTGATGTGGAATACACCGGGTTTTAACTGACCTGCGATACGATAGATACCGGGAATCATCAGCAACAGACCCTGAGAAGCAGTATATGTAGTAGTCAAAGTACCTGCTTCCAAAGCACCATGCATTGCACCTGCCGCACCTGCTTCGGATTCCATTTCCACCAGACGTACTGTCTGACCGAAAATGTTTTTCTTACCGTTTGCAGACCAAGAATCAACAAGTTCTGCCATAGGTGAAGAAGGCGTAATAGGATAGATTGTAGCTACTTCTGTAAAAGCATATGAGATATATGCAGCAGCTTCGTTACCATCCATGGTTTTCATAACTTTTGTACTCATGGAAAAAAACTCCTTTCATATAAATAATTTTAAGTAACTGTTGGCTATAATTTATATTTTTATCATAGTGTATTTTGCATACAATGTCAATAAATTGCCTAAAAAAACACTTCTTTTTTGAAAAAAATTATGGATTGTATTTATTTCCATACATTCCGTCCTGTATTTTCTGTTCATAGATAAAAAATAACCCCATAAGGAGGTAAAATAATGGATAAGGCAACACCGCAAAAACAAATCATCGCTGTTACATTTTTACGGCACAAAGGAGACAGAACCCTTCCCAAATGGGCATTCCATATTCCCAAAAAATGGCAGGAAATCTATACGCTTCGTTGTTGCCCCTTTCTGGAAACGGAAACGGATTATGGCATGGAAATTCGTATGCAGACAGATAAAGAGAGTTATTTCTCCCCTGCATGGAGAGAACAAACGAAAAAAGCCATGGAGCAGGCAAAAGACAGAGGGGCAATCATTGCGGTTTCTTCGCTTTCTGCAGATTTGCCCAAGGGAATCCTTCCCCTAGCAAATGGCAGAAAGCTTGCCCTGTTGTTTGCCGGAGAAGGTGCAGGGCTTGCCCTTTCCCGCATGGGAAAAGAAAAAGAAGAAGGAAGATATGTCATTGCAGACGGCAGCCTTGCCCCAGACCTTTTAGACTGTCTTCCCCCTTGGGTCAATCATCTTGCCATTGTGACAGACCGCCCTGCCTGTTACATTCCCTACAGAGAAAAGTTCCTTGCAGAACAAGGACTTTCTCTGGAAATCTGTTCTTCTTTCGGCAATGCTGTATTTCATGAAAGTGACGCCATACTTTCCTGTACAAAAAAGCAGAAAAGTATCGTCTATGCTGTCAAAGACAATGCTTTTTTCCTTGATCTTACAGGAAATACAGCACTCCTGTCCCGCTTTGCAGACAACAGAGAAACCGTAGTCACAGCAGACGGATTTTTCTTTCGTCAGGAAAAAACGGAATATCCCTGTATGGAAGCAGAAGCATTTGCCTTTTGCATATGTCCAGCTTTTCGGTCATTTTTTCAGGGAAAAGGCAGTGCCAAAGAAGCAAAAGAAGCACTCCTTGCCCTTGGCTTTGCTCCCTCCGGTTTTTCCGTAAAGGAGCATCGCAGGAAAATATGGAAATCCTGATTGGCTTTTGTCCAAAAATCCCGAAAATTCCTCTGTTTTTCCTTTCCGAATCCGCAGAAAACATTGACAATATCATTACCTTAGTATATAATTTATCAATAAATTTCGGAGGGTAGAAAGCAAGCCCTCCCTTTTCCTTGTCTAGGAAAGAGCTTTTTGAAAAATAAAATTAGGAGATGAATCATATTTATGGCAGATAAAAAAATCATCATGACCTATGATGGTCTGAAAAAAATGGAACTTGAACTGGAAGAACTGAAAACCGTCCGCAGAAAAGAAGTGGCAGAAAAAATCAAAGAAGCCAGAGGACAGGGTGACCTTTCCGAAAATGCAGAATATGATGCAGCAAAAGAAGAACAGGGCGAAATCGAAAGCCGTATCGTACAGCTGGAAAACCTCTTACGCAATGCGGAAGTTATTGACGAAGACCAACTGAAAACAGACGTTGTCAATCTTGGCTCCACCATTACGGTACTGGACGTAGAATTTGAGGAAGAAATGGAATATACCATTGTTGGTTCTACAGAAGCAGACCCCATGAATGGCAGAATTTCCAACGAATCCCCCTTGGGCATTGCTCTTCTGGGACAGAAACAGGGCGCACAGGTTATGGTAGAAACTCCAGACGGTGAAGTAGCCTATAAAATCTTAAGCATTCACAACAAGTAAACACCCACAAAGGACACACAAAAGAAAAGGAGGAAACAACGTGGCAGAACAAAATCATCTACAGGAAAAAGAACTGACACAACAGGAATTAAGCGAACAAATTAAAATCAGACGAGAAAAACTGGCACAGCTGCAAGCAGAAGGCAAAGACCCCTTTGCTGTGACAAAATGCGATGTAACACACCATAGCGAGGACATAAAAAAAGACTTTGACGCATTGGAAAATACAGATGTTGCCATTGCAGGACGTCTGATGAGCAAACGTATCATGGGTAAGGCTTCCTTCTGCAACATTCAGGATAGAGATGGTACCATTCAGTCCTATGTGAGCCGTAACGACATTGGCGACGATGCCTATGCTGCCTTCAAAAAATTTGACATTGGTGATTTGGTGAGCATCAAAGGTTTTGTATTCAAAACAAAAACCGGAGAAGTTTCTGTACACGCAAAGGAAGTTGTCCTCCTTTCCAAGAGTTTGCAGGTGCTGCCCGAAAAATTCCACGGTCTGAAAGACCAAGAACTCCGTTATCGTCAAAGATATATGGACTTGATTGTAAATCCCGAAGTACGGGATACATTTATCAAACGTTCCAAAATCATCACCGAAATCAGAAGATTCTTGGACAGCAAAGGCTTCTTGGAAGTAGAAACACCTGTTTTGCAGAC
The DNA here is from genome assembly GCA_020024255.1 of Anaerotignum sp. Lineage (GTDB taxonomy): Bacteria > Bacillota > Clostridia > Lachnospirales > Anaerotignaceae > Anaerotignum. The sequence continues at coordinate 17,983 of JAHHTX010000022.1, read as the reverse complement.
TATTCCCGGCGGTGCTTCTGCAAGACCATTCATTACACACCATAACACTTTGGATATTGATATGTATTGCCGTATCGCTTTGGAACTGCCTCTGAAACGTCTTATTGTAGGTGGTTTTGAACGTGTTTATGAAATCGGACGTGTATTCCGTAACGAAGGGATTTCCGTTCGTCATAACCCCGAATTTACCCTCATGGAACTGTATCAGGCATATACCGATTACAACGGCATGATGGATATTACGGAAGAAATGTTCCGAACCGTTGCACAGAACGTACTGGGTACTACAAAAATCAGCTATGGCGGTCACGACCTGGACCTTGGCAAGCCTTTCGCAAGAAAGACCATGACAGAAGCCGTAAAAGAATTTTCCGGTGTAGACTTCGACCAAATTGCGGATACAGAAGAAGCAAAGAAAATAGCAAAAGAACATCATGTTGAATTTGAAGAACGCCATGTAAAAGGGGATATCCTGAATCTGTTCTTTGAAGAATTTGTAGAAAAAAATATTGTAGATCCTACTTTCATTATGGACTACCCTGTGGAAATCTCTCCTCTTACCAAGAGAAAACCCGATAAACCCGAATTTACAGAACGTTTCGAGCTGTTTATCGTCGGCAGAGAATATGGAAATGCTTACACAGAACTGAATGACCCCATTGACCAACGTCATCGTTTTGAGTATCAGGAATATCTCCGTGAAGCAGGCGACGATGAGGCAAATATGATAGATGAGGACTTCCTCACCGCTTTGGAATATGGCATGCCTCCTACAGGTGGTCTGGGTGTAGGCATTGACCGTTTCGTTATGCTCCTGACAGAATCCGTTTCCATCAGAGACGTTATTCTGTTCCCCACAATGAAACCCCTTGGCTTGGCAGAATCTTCCAAGTCTGCTGCACCTGCTGTACCCACAGTAAAAGCACCCGAAAAAATTGATTTCTCCAAAGTAGAAATCGAACCTTTGTTTGCAGATATGGTTGATTTTGATACATTTGCAAAATCCGACTTTAGAGCAGTAAAAGTAAAAGAATGTACTGCTGTACCAAAGAGCAAAAAGCTCCTGAAATTTGTACTGGACGATGGCACAGGCACAGACAGAGTCATTTTAAGTGGTATCCATGATACCTATGAACCGGAAGAATTGATAGGCAAAACACTCATTGCCATCACCAACCTTCCTCCCCGCCCCATGATGGGCATTGACTCCTGCGGTATGATTATTTCCGCAGTCCACCACGAAGAAGGCGTGGAAAAACTCCATTGCCTTATGGTAGATGACCATATCCCCGCAGGTGCAAAATTGTACTAAAATAAGTGTAAAACATCTGCCCTGTCGGCTTTTTGCTGACAGGGTATTTTTGTATGAAATTTTGTACAAAAATACCCTCCTGCTCTCGACTATCACAAAATAAGATGGTATACTAGTATCTATCCAACTAAAATATGAATTTATATGAAAGGAAGGTTGCGTATCATGGATAAAAATTATTGTTATATTGATGATGTTTTATCGCAAAAAAAGGGAAAAGAAGAAAAGTTTGATCCCGAAAAGTACGACTTTAAAAATGATACCTCATTAGACCCAGATATGTATAGTCCCAAACTATATGAAGATTTGGCAGCAGTATTCTCCGGCAGAAAAATCGGGGACACTGGAAAAACATTTCTATGTTTCAGCGAAAACAACAAAGAATATGTACTTCAAGGAAAATTTGAAGAGAACGCAGATTATACCCAATTTGGTTCTGACTATATCGGGCCTTCCATTAATTGGGCATACAACAAATTGCAATTTGCAGATAATAAATGTGGTGCTATTCTAAAACAAGCCCGTACCTTAGGCGGTCATACCTTTTGGATACGGAAAACAGGCTCCATCAACCAAAGGAAAGGCGGCAAAGGTATCTATGACAGAATTGATTTAACACTGGATGAAATTAAAAATGCTTATGACAAGCAGTTTGCGTGTGGCAATGCCAATGCAAAACACTCCGATGGCTTATATCAGGAAATCTGTATTGAACAAGAATTCTTCCAAACATTTGAAAATTTTAAAAACTTTATTGACTTCTTTTTCTTTCAGGATTTTATGACTCCAAAGTACGAAGTCATCTCCCTATCTCTTTCTGATAAAAAAATTGTAACCATAGCAGAAGAAGATGGTAAAATAAAGGAATGCGGCAATGTCAACCTAGAAAATAACTGCTATCTTCCCGGTCATCAGCTTGGTAAAACATTAAATGATGAAGAAAGGAAAAATGCCTATCAGCAGTATGTGGATAATTGTCTTTATCGTATAGAAAAAAGAACACAACGTATGCTAAACAGCATAAGCACACGAAAAAAAGCTGTATTCTCTCCTTCCATATGATATACTAAAGACATTTATCAGGGAAAGGAGTCTATCCATGAACAAAACCATCACACTGCCCAAGGACGTTGTCTATCTACTAGACACCCTGCAAAAGGGCGGTTACGAAGCATATATTGTAGGCGGATGTGTCAGGGATTCCATACTGGGGCGCACACCACAGGACTGGGACATTACCACATCTGCTCTGCCGGAGCAGACAAAAGCACTGTTTCCCCACACATTTGATACAGGCATACAGCATGGCACCATTACCGTTGTCTGCCACAAAACCAACTACGAAATCACCACATACCGCATTGATGGGGACTACAGGGACGGCAGACACCCCGACAGCGTTGCCTTTACCCCCAATCTGGAGGAGGATTTGCTGCGGCGTGACTTTACCATGAATGCCATTGCCTACCACCCTGAAAAAGGCTTTCAAGACCCGTTTCATGGGCAAGAGGATATCGCCGCTTCCTGTATCCGTGGTGTAGGTGCGCCTGCAAAGCGGTTTCAGGAAGATGCCCTGCGTATGCTCCGCTGTGTACGTTTTGCGGCACAGCTTGGTTTTTCTGTAGAGCCTGATACATACAAGGCATTGCAGGAAAATGCCTCCCTCATTGAAAAAATCAGTGTAGAGCGTATTCATGAGGAACTGGACAAGCTGTGGAAAGCTCCCTTTTCGGAAAAACTCCCCTTACTTTTGGAAAGCGGACTTCTGCCCCATATAGACTCTCTTTTTGCCAAGAGAATGGCAGAAAAAGGAGAGAGGCTTATTCCTCTTTTAAAGGCTACACCACCCCTTTCTCTCCTCCGCTGGACATTGGTTCTCCAAGACTACACCGAAAAGGAAGCAAAGGAGTTCTGTAAAAAACTGAAATTTGACAATACTTCTGCCCGCAACATACAAACTCTTCTGCGGTATCTGGCAAAAGAACTGCCCAAAACACCCTATGATGTACGAAAACTGGCAGGAGAACTGGGTATTGAAATGACAAATCATCTCTTTTTACTTTGGGAAATATTGGGGCATGATGTTTCTTTTCTCCGCAGTCTTTTGGAAAAAATACTCTCTGACGGAGATTGTCTAAACCTCAAATCCCTTGCCGTCAATGGGCAAATGCTCATGGATGCAGGCATACCAAAAGGAAAGGAAGTGGGGCAGATATTGAGCCTTCTTTTGGCTGATGTACTGGAAAATCCTTCCCACAACACAGAAGCCTATCTTATGGAGCTGGTACGGGCAAAAAAACATTAAAACATATTGCAACTCCATCTCCCGTAAGGAGATGATGTCCCTTGGTTCTCCTTTTTCATGGTTGATTTCCTGTTTTGCACAGAATCAGTGATCATTCTGTTTCGTACAAACCTATTAAGAAAAAAAGCACCTCCCAAAAGGAGTAATCCTTTCAGGAGGGCTTTCTTTTTTCTCAACGAAAATCATTTGGATTTTGGGAAACTCCATTCTTCCACACTTCATAATGACAATGAACACCTGTTGCCATTCCGGTCTTTCCTGTGAGGGCAATTTCTTTGCCTTTCTCCACTGTATCCCCTGCTTTGACCAGATTCTTGGCATTATGTGCATACTTTGTCACAAAACCGTTTCCATGGTCAATGACAACGTAATGGCCAAGCCTTTGATCAAACTTCGCTTCTGCTACCGTTCCATCTGCTGTTGCCAAAATGGGCAATGCCCTTTTATGGGTATCAATATCTATGCCCAAATGTTTTTTTCCATCAAACGCTTTGGACACTTTCCCTTGTACAGGAAATCCACTTGGAATATTTTCCGTTTCTACCCGTGTCACATTTGGCATCTTGTCAATTTTTTCTGCCACTTGATTTTCCATATGTTGCTGGTGAATGTCCTGTTTTGTAGGCGGGCAGTATTTCACAGAACTTAATTCCTTCCAAGGATGGAAAGATACCAGATACTTTGCACCACTTTCTGTATCCACTTCTACCGATACATAATCTTTCTGATACGGCACAACAATGGCATCTGTAATTTTTTCTTTCTGTAAATTACTGTCTTTCACGATTTTCTTTGCCTCTGCTGTCCAGAACTTATCCTGCAACAAAGCATCTTTTCCTTCTTCCGCCTGTTTATGGGCATTTTCCCCTGTTCCCCCTGCCATCTTTGGAGATTTGTTTTTCAAACTCCTTTGCCGTACAGCAATCTGATTTCCTGCTTTCTCCAGCCAAATGGCATATTCTCTTTCATTTTCCTTTTGTTCGCCAGGGGATAGCTGCACAAACCAGCCTTCCGGATGTACGCTGTTATCCTTTCCATCATGATATTCTACGGTTGCAATACGCTTTTCTGTATTTTCATGCAGTACCTTTTCCACATATTCCTTGGCAAATAAAACGGCATCTTCTTTTGTGTTTACTTTGTCTGTCCAAAGAATGCCATTTGCCTGTGCAGATGGACGATATTCTACCAATGCAGGCGGGCAATACTGCACTTCCCCCAATTCTTTCCATGGGTGGAAGTAGAGCATATATTTTGCACCACTGGCTGTATCCACAGATACACACACTTCTTCCTGCTTTCTCTGTCCTTCTTTGGCTGTCACGTTTATATCTGTGACTTCTTCCTTTTGCCAAGGACTGTTTTCCGCAAACTTTTTCCCTTCTGTCACCCAGAACGCATCTTCCAACAATTTTTTCCATTCTTCTTCTGACAGCACTTCTTTTGTTTGCTTTGCAAAAGTGCTACGCCGTACCACCATAGTATTTTCCTTTTTTGTCAACCAAACGGAAAACTCTTTCGTTTCTTCTGTCTTTTTAGGAGAAACAAAGCGAATAAGCCATCCTTCCGGCTGTTGTTCCTTAGCGTCATGGTATTCTGCCGTTACAGACAAGCTTTTTACTTCTCCAGAAAATACCTTTTCCACATACTCTTTTGCAAGAGAGATTGCCTCATCTTCTGTTTGCACATGGTCTGTCCACAAAAAAACCTGTGGTTTTTCTGCAAGTGTATATTCCACTTGTGTACTCGCCCCTGCATAAATCGGTTTCAAATCAAAAAAGCTGCCACATACCGTTAAAGTTCCTACTGCCAAAACCGCAATACCAACCTTCTGCACTTTTTTCTTCTTCTGCTCTTCCATAATCACTTCCAGCCTCCTTTTCAAAACATCTTTTCCCCGATTTCCACCAAAGCCAAGAGAAAATACCGAAGTCTTGCCAGAACACACCCCACGCACCAGTAAATACCCATACGCCAGACGTTTTTCTCGGCTCATCTTCTCTGTTACCCCTTCATCACAGGCATACTCACATGCTTCCTGTATCTGCCTCAGTGCCACATAAGACAAAGGATTAAACCAATGTATCACATGGACCAATAACGCCAAAAAACGCAAATACATATGGCAGCTTTTGTAATGGGTAAGTTCATGGCACAAAAGGAAATATAATTCCTCTTTGTCATAAGATTTTTGGGGAAGTAATATGGTAGGCTTCAACATTCCCCAAAATAGCGGTGTCTGTATGCACTGATCTACTTTTAGGGCAATTTTTCTTCTGATGCCCAATTCCCTCTGCACCTCATGCAAAATATGGCAGTCCATCTCATCTGCCTGACGGTGAATACGCCTCCTCAAGAAAATATAGGATACCAGATAATACAGCAAAAAGACCAAAAGACCAATGCCGTATATGGCTGTCCGTATTTCCGCAAAAGAGATTCCTCCCACAGAAATATTGGTTTCCACAGGGAAAACCGCACCTTCCATATCTGTCTGCACTGTTGGTAAATCAGAAACAGCAATGGTGGAAATGGTCGTATTTTCCACTGGTACAAGGTGGATAAAAAATACCAGCTTATAGGGAAGCAAATAAGCAAGAAGTACCAAAATCCACAATCCACAGTACCATTTCCCACCGCCTTTTTTTAAAACCAAAGGCTTTGCTGCCAGTAATAGCAAGGTGCAAATTCCCCCAAGTAAAGTCATTTGCCACAGATAAGTCACTTACTTATCCCCTCCTTTTTCTTTGAGAAAAGCAAGAAGTTCTGCCATATCCTGATCACTCAGTTCTCCATCTTCATAAAAAGTGGCACAAAAATTTTTGATGGAACCTTGATAAAAAGTATCCAAAAAGCCTTTTGCACATTCTTTGATATATTCCTGCTCCGTCATCACAGGCGTATAAACATTGGTTCTGCCATCTTTTTCCACCACGAGGAACCCTTTTTCCACAAGACGAGAAAGAAATGTCAACACTGTGGTAATCTTCCAGTCCTTATTGGAAAGCTGTGCAAGAATTTCTTTTGCTGTTAAAGCACTTTTCTGTTTCCAAAGAATTTCCATGACTTCTGCCTCTGCATTTGCCATTTTCTGCATATTTTTCACCTCATTTCTTCTACAATCTGTAGTATAATAGTTATACTACAACATGTAGAAGAAATTGTCAATACTTTTTTTTGCAACAAAAAAACTCCTGTACAGAAAATATCCGTACAGAAGTTGAAAAACATAAGCATTAAAACTTTGCCCCATCATGGTTTTGGCAATAAGCAAAAGGGCTGAACTCTCTTTAGGGGTGTGGGGCAAATCCTCATGGTCTTACACCCTCTCATACAAGTCAAAGGAGAACCGAACACCTTTTTCCTCTTGCATCTGACCTTTTTCCACCAAAACCCAGCCTTCCTCCTCGTCCAGATTGGGAAAATAGGTATCCGCAGGAAAAGTGTCATATATTTTTGTCACATAGGCTTTTTGGCAAAAAGGGAGCATCTGCCGATATACACTGCCACCACCTACCACGAAAACCTTCTCCCCCTCATACTGCTTCAACACAGTGGGTAAGTCCGCTATGCTATGGCACAAGGTAACGCCCTCCGCCTGATAATCCCGATTTTGCGTCAACACAATATGGATACGGTTAGGCAAAGGTTTTTGATTGGGAAAAGACTCCAATGTTTTCCGTCCCAATACCAAAATATGCCCTGAGGTAATGGCACGAAACCGTTTCAAATCTGTAGAAATAGGGCAAAGCATATCATTCTCTCTGCCAATCCCCCATTTTTCATCTACTGCAACAATACAATCCATGTGATAACCTCCTGTTTCTCAAATGGCAATGGGTACTTTTCCAATGGGTTTGCCATGTTCATAGTCCTCTACCAGAAAATCCTCCACAGTAAAGTCATAGAAGTTCTTTATGTGCGGATTCAGACGCACCTTTGGTGCAGGAAAACTCTCTCTCTCCATCAACGTTTTAATCAGAGGAACATGGCGATCATAAATGTGCATATCACTAATGACATGAACCAATTCTCCTGCACGCAGTCCACTAACCTGTGCAAACATCAGCAAAAGTGCAGCATACTGCACCACATTCCAGTTGTTTGCCGCCAACGTATCCTGAGAACGCTGATTCAAAATGGCATTGAGCCTGTCCCCCACAACATTAAATGTCATACTATAAGCACAAGGCTCCAAACCCATCTCCGAAAGGTCTGCAAAGTTATAGATATTGGTCATGATACGTCTGGAATACGGTGTGTTTTTTAACTGCCACAGCACATTGTCCACCTGATCCATTTCTCCATGTGGAAATTTATATTTCACACCCAGCTGATAGCCATATGCCTTCCCAATAGAGCCTGTTTCATCTGCCCAAGAATCCCAGATATGGCTCTTTAGGTCATGGATATTGTTGGATTTTTTCTGCCATATCCACAAAATTTCATCAAGAGCTGCCTTCCAGTTTGTTGCCCGAAGTGTCAAAAGGGGAAATTCTTCTTCCAAATTATACCGATTGACTACACCAAATGTCTTTATGGTATAAGCCGGTGTACCATCTTCCCAATGGGGACGAACCTGCTCATGTTCTGTGGAAAAGCCATTTTCCAATATTTCCCTGCAATTCTTTTTAAAAATCTCATCTGCCTTACTCATATTTTCCTCCACTCTCATCAAAAACCGAAACAAGAAACAAGAACAGCGGAAGCCCAAAAAAGAGTCCCGCTGCTATTTTTATGTTCTATCTCCACACAATTCCTTATCTTCTTGGACTTTCCTCCACCAAAGGAATATCGACAATAATCTTTCGGCAGGAAGGACAAAGGCAGCCCTCCATCTTTGCACCGCCCATGTAGCTTTTTGCCACCAAATATTCCTCAATCTTTTTCCCATTTTCTGTTTCTTGAAACTGGATGTACCGACCGGACTTCAAGAATCCCTCTGCCATCTCTCTACCGCAAAACGGACATTTCATGTCTGCCATCTCCTTTTTACTGTTTCTTTGTTTTCCTTTAGGAAATCAGTTCCACACCTTTATAATATTTAAGGACAGCCTTACCCAAAATCTGGTCTTCCCGAACAAATGTATTGTCCCAGAAACGGGAATCCACCGAGCGGTTGCGGTTATCACCCATCATAAAGTAACAGCCTTCCGGCACAGTTACGGGGCCGTATTTCCCCTCGGTTTTTTCTTTGATATAGGGTTCATCTAAAACCATACCGTTTACTTTCACTTCGCCATTATTGATTTCTATGGTATCACCTTCTGTACCGATGATCCGTTTCACATAGAGGGTTTTTCCTGTAGGGTCGTCAGGAAACTTGAATATGACAATATCCCCCGCCTCCGGCTCCCGAAACCAATAAGCGGTTCTGAGTGCCAAAAGCCTGTCGCCGGTCATGATGGTATTTTCCATAGAACCTGTGGGAACAGTAGCATTGACAATAAGTACCGAGTCTACAAACAGGGCAAGGACAAGGGCAATGACAATGGTTTTTACCCAGCTGACCACTTCTTTTCCAAAAGACCGCTTTTCCTTTTTGTCGCTTTTTATCTGTTGTTCACCTTGTATGACTTTATATTTTTTATCTTTTTTCAATTTCTATCCAGCTCCTTCAAGAAGATTCTTCTTTGTCTTCCTGTTATTTCAGGAACCCGTTAATAATCTGTGCTTCCGCTTCTTTTTCCGTCAAACCCAGTGTCATGAGTTTTACCAGTTGTTCCCCTGCGATTTTGCCTATTGCGGCTTCATGAATGAGCGTTGCGTCCACATCATTTGCTACAATCTCAGGTTCTGCTGCTACAACGCCTTCATCCATAATAATGGCATCACATTCGGAATGACCATAACACTCGGTATTTCCGATAATTTTGGAACGGAAAAGCTGGCGGGAACGATCTCTTGCAACGGAACGGGAAATGAGCTTTGCACTGCTGCCTGCGCCTTCCAGTTCTACGTCAAAAGAAGTTTCTGCATACTGCTCTCCATGGGTCATAATTTTTTCTTTAATGACAACCGTTGCCCCTTCTGCCAATTTTGCACTGGAAATCCGGTTGGTGGAGTCCACGCCCTTTAACTGTACAGTATCCATTTCCAAATAGCTGTTTTCTTCTGCCACAATATGTGTCTGGGGGTTAATGATACGCTTACCATTGCCATCGCCTTCCCCAACGTGCTTTTCCACATATTTTACCTTGGCATTTTTGCCTACAAAAAAGCTGTGAATCCCTTCATGGAGAGATTCTGCGTTGCCACAGTTGTGAATCCCGCATCCTGCTACAATGGTAACGTCTGCACCTTCACCAATATGGAAATCATTGTATACCACATCATGCACACCTTCTTCTGTAATCAGAGCAGGAATATGCACATTTTCGTCTTTTGTAAAAGGCTTAATATAAATATCAATGCCAGAGCCATTTTCCTTTGGCACAATCTGAATATTTTCTGTGGAATTTCTGCCCTGACTCTCTCCGTTTGCACGGATATTAAATGCACCATTTAAAGGAATATCTACCATATCTGCCACTTCGGCAAGGAGTTTTTTTACAATTCCGTCTAACATTATTTATCCCCTCCCTGAAAATATCTGCAGCCTGTTTCTACACCAAACAAATCCGGCAAAACTTTTTCCTTTGTGCCCATCTCCACAATTTCGCCATTGGAAATCACCACAACCTGATCTGCAATATTCAGAATACGCTCCTGATGAGAAATGATGAGTATAGATGCCTGAATTTCTCTGTGCATTTTTTCAAACACATCAATTAAGTTTTTAAAACTCCACAGGTCGATGCCTGCTTCCGGTTCATCAAACAGCGTCAGCTTTGTTTTTCTTGCCATGACTGTTGCAATCTCAATACGTTTCAGTTCACCGCCAGAAAGGCTGTCATTGACTTCTCTGTCAATATAATCCTTGGCACAAAGCCCTACTGCGGACAGATATTCACAAGCTGCCGCTGTGGAAAGGTCTTTTCCGCTTGCCAGCATGATAAGGTCTTTTACCGTTACGCCCTTAAAGCGGACAGGCTGCTGAAAAGCAAAGCTGATGCCTGCCTTTGCACGTTCCGTAATGCCCCAATCTGTAATATCCTGACCGTCCAATATAATCTGACCTTTTGTTGGTTTAATAATACCCGCAATGACTTTGGCAAGTGTAGACTTACCGCCACCGTTTGGCCCTGTGATGACAACGAATTTTGCATCTTCAATAACCAAGTTGATATTTTTCAATATTTCTTTGCCATCATCAGCGACATAAGAAACACCCTTTAGTTCCAACATATTTTTATCCTCCCATATTGCAAAGAGCTTTTGTTTTGGTTTGCGCACTTGTATCTTTACCCATATAAAACGACCGAACACAGTCGGTCAACCTACGTTTATTTTTCAAATGTATTGCATACCGCTCTTTTATAATCTTATAATCTGTCATAGATTATACCAATTCTTACAAGAAAATGTCAATGACTTTCCTCCCATATCCTTGCAAAATCTATCGAAAAACTAGCTTTTTAAAAAATACCTTTTGGCACCTAGGAAATTTTGTATTTTCCCTTGTTTCCCCTAACCGCAAAAGACGTTCTGCAAACAAAAAGCTGTTTTCTCCATAAGAAAATGAAATTGACTGCTTTTCTTTTTCCTTTTTCTGTATTACAATAGTCAAAAATGGAAGGTTTATTTCTTAATTCTAGGAGGAGTCTCATATGCTTGGCTTTCATTCTGACGGGGTTCGTCTGTATGGCGCATCTGATACCTTAAAACAACAACTGAAAAAAAGAAAAGTCCCTCTTGCTTCTGCACTGACGGGAAACACACTGGTTTTTGCCATAGATGACAGGGAAATTATCCAAAAACGTCCCCACAACATTTCTTTTGCCGCACTTTCTGCACCTTGGTTTGTCTGTACTTTGCAAGGAGATGCCTCTTTTTCTTCTCAGGCTCTCTGTTTTGCCGATGAAACAGCTCTCTCTGACTTCATCGCAGCCGTCTACTATGCGTCGCAGGAATTTCTGCATCTGGACATCGAATTTGCCTTCCTGAAAGAAAACCTCGGCGTTGGTACGGGAAAATCCATTCGCAGCTATGGCGAGGACTTATTCAAGGAAATTCCAAAGGACGCACCTGCCATTTGCTTTTATTTTGGAAACGGCGGCTTTTTGGAAACAGACAGGCTCTTTACCATGTTTACCAAAGACCTTGCCCTTTCTCCGGAACACCTGACCCTTGCCGGTTCTTTTTCCTCAAAACGAAAATTTCTGACTGTCTTTGCCGCACAATAAGGAGTGATGCCCATGAACAATCTGCATAAATGGCTTCAACGAATCTGTATTCTGCTCATTGCCTGCACCTGTATTTCTGCCTACCACGATTTTCGGAGAATCACACCAAACAAGGAAAAAACATATCTTCTGCAGCAGAAGATTCACACAGAGAGTGTGGTCAATCTAGATGAGGAAATCATCGGAAACTGGGATTCTGTTCTCCTTGTGGGTGCATATACTTCCAAAAAAGACGTAAAAAAGGCAACCCATGTCAACGTCAGATGGCTTGACCCTTATTACTGCGGTATGTACGAAGAAAATATACTGATATTCTGCAAAGGAGAAAAAGTCGTAGACTACATCCGTCTTTCCCGCATTGCCTCTGCCATAGACTGGGGAAATCATACACCATATATCAAAAAAATACCAAGAAACAAGGCAATCTTTCAGGTTTCCCAAACAGAGGACAAATATCTCCACCTGCCCTTCTATTTATTGCGTCCTGTATGATGGCTTTTGCCAAAAAATAAGGTCTTTCTCTTTACAGCCAAAAAAAAGAATGATACAATAAACGTGCAGAGAAAGGTTTTTCTGCGGCAAATACAGAGTAGGATTTTGTGCGTCAAGTGTCTTGTGGACGGGGAGTTGTCACAGGAACGAAAAGGATTCTTCCTTGCGATGCAAAGTCCGCATCCCGCTGTCCATAATAAAGAAGAAGTGAGCGCTCTTTGTTATCCACAGCAAGCCCAAAAAGGGGTATTTGCAAAACGAAAACAAAAAACAAGGAGGGCTTTTTTTCTATGCTTGAAAATACGAAAAAAATCACAACAAAACAAATGGTCATCATGGCAATGCTCATTGCCCTGCAAATTATTCTCTCCCGTTTTCTCTCCATATCCGCTTGGAATATGAAAATCGGGTTTTCTTTTCTGCCTATTGCCTTGGCAGGGATTTTATTTGGGCCTATCCAATCCGGAATTGTTTCTGTCATATCTGATATCATTGGTGCAACACTGTTTCCTTCCGACCAGTTTCTTCCGGGATTCACCCTGACTGCCTGTATTGTAGGCATTCTCTATGGACTCCTGCATAAAAATCATACCACTATGCGGATTTTACTGGTTGTCCTTTTGACAGAAATCATCGGCTCCCTGATTCTCAATACCATTTGGCTCAGTCAGTTATACCATACACCGTATTTGGCTTTATTGCCTACACGGATTTTCCGCTGTGTTGTCAACGGCATCATTGAATTTTTGGGCATTCGCCTGATGGTGAGCCTCATCCCCCATTTACAACGGGCAGTATAACCCAAAGACAACAACCCCCTTGTATCTTCGCTCACAATACAAGGGGGTTTTTCTTTTATTTTCCTTGGTACAGGCTTTTCAGCCATGCAATTTCTTTTTGGTATCCTTTTGCATCATTAGGCGTTTCCAAAAGAAAAGGAATATCTGCAAAAGCAGGGTGGTTGATGATGGCAGAAAGGGCATTTATGCCAATTTCCCCTTCATCTAGACAGGCATGGCGGTCTTTATGGCTGCCCAAAGGATTTTTGCTGTCGTTCAGATGAACAGCATGAAGATGCTCCAAACCAATGATATGGTCAAATTCAGACAGCACCCCTTCCAAATCATGAACAATATCATATCCCCCATCAAAGATATGACAGGTATCCAAGCAGATGCCCATTTTTTCCCGCAGTTCCACCTTTTCCAATATCCCTTGCAATTCTGCAAAATTTCGTCCAACTTCAGTGCCTTTGCCTGCCATGGTTTCCAAAAGCACGAGGGTATTGGTGTCTGGCGAAAGCACACGGTTCAGCATATCGGCAATCTTTTGCATTCCCATTTCCGCACCCTGTTTCACATGACTGCCGGGATGGAAATTATACATAGCTTCTGGCAAAAAGGAAAGCCGCTCCAAGTCCTCTGTCATCACCTTTTCCGCAAAATGGATAAGGTTTTCGTCTGCGGCACAGGCATTCATGGTATAAGGGGCATGGGCAAGAATTTTCCCTATACCGTTTTCCTTTGCAAAATCACGATATGCCTCTATATCCTCCAAATCCAGTGGCTTTACACTTCCGCCTCTTGGATTTCTCGTAAAAAACTGGAAGGTGTTTGCCCCCAGTTTCACTGCCTCTTTTCCCATGGCAAGATAACCCTTTGCTGATGACAGATGACATCCTACATAAAACATATGATTTCTCCCTTCACAATACTTTTGTGCCTACATCTTCCGATAAACCAGAAAAGCCAGAACAATACCGAATATGCCTGCAATGGTAAACTGTATCTGAAGCCCCAGCTGTAGAGTCAAAACACCAAGATCCAATACGATTGGTGCAGTAGTACCAAATGTCTTTCCATATGCCAACCATTTTAAAGCAGGAAAGCTGCCCAAAAGTTCTCCTACAAATCCACCCAATACAATGCCTGCCAAAAGCAGCAGCAACAGCACCCATATATTTTGACTTCGACCTTTCATTCTCTCTCCCCCGCTTTTCTCTATTCTGTCCCAAAGTATACCATATTCACCCCTTTGGGTAAAGGCAGGCTTTTCCTTTGTTTTGGCACAATCTCTCCCCTTTTTCCTCTTTTTTTCCTGCTTTCAAAAAAAAATTTAAAATTTCTGCAACTTTTTTCCCTTTTTGTGCATCTAATAAACAGAAAACAAAAAAGGAGGCAGCTTATGCAAAAGAAACGGGAAACAACCATTGAACATATCCTCCTAAGCCAATATGAAAAATACTACCGTCTGGCATACAGCTATGTACAAAACGAAGCAGATGCACTAGATGTTGTACAGGAAAGTGCCTTTCGTGCCATTCGTGACTGTCACCATGTGAAAAACGACAACTATCTGGAAACATGGCTTTACCGCATTGTCATCAACACGGCGCTAGAGCTTTTGCGAAAACAAAAACGAGTGGATACCGTAGAAAATATAGAAACCCTTTCCGATGTGCAGGAATTTTCCGAGGATATTCAAGCCCTGCACAGTAAATGGGAGCTTTCGGATATCTTACAAAGTCTGCCACCAAAAGAACGGACACTGATTATTCTGCGGTATATAGAAGATATGCGTTTAGAGGATATTGCACAGGCTTTGGGTGAAAACTTGAATACCATAAAAGCAAGACTTTACCGCACACTGAAAAAATTGAAAACAAATCTTTCCCCAAAAGAAAGCAGAAAGGAATGAGGATTGATGAGAAAAACAGAACAAACAGGCAAAGATTGCATTAACCTATGGAAAAAAGAATATGAAAATATCCCTGTACCAAAGGCGGCAAAGGAACGCATAGCACAGGGTATCCGCAAAGGAAAAGAAACACAGAAAAAAACAGCATTTTCCTTTCAATGGAGAAAAGCAGGTCTGACTGCCGCCGCCGTTGTGGTAACATTCGGTGCAGCTGTGAACATTAGCCCTGCCATTGCCAATGCCATGGATGGCATACCTGTTATTGGCAGTATTGCAAGGGTGGTCACCTTCCGCAATTACAAAGACCAAACGGGTAATATGGAGGCAGACATCAATGTGCCAAAAATAGGCAGTGACGCCATAGTCAACAAAGATATTGAAGATTATGCAGAAACCTTCATTGCCATCTATGAAAAGGAACTGGCAGAAACAGCAGGCAACGCACATTTCTCCGTGGAATCCAACTATGAAGTGGTATTTGACAATGAAGCGTATGTAAGCCTTGCCATTCATGCAACGATAACTGGTGCAAGCGGTGCAGAATCCGTAAAAGTATTTACCATAGACAAAAAAACGGAGAAAGCAATATCCCTTGCAGATTACCTTGGCAGTTCCGAAAAACTGGCTGCCGTTACAGCCAATATCAAAGAACAGATGAAAGAACAAATGAAAGCCGATGAAGGGGTAAGTTACTTCCCCGAAGGTGAGGAAGGTGGCTTCACTGCTCTGACAGGCACAGAAAGTTTCTACCCCACTGCAAACGGTGATTTGGTCATTGTATTCAACGAATACGAAATCGCCCCCGGTTCTATGGGTATTGTACGGTTTACCATACCCAAAAACATTTTCTAACAGCCCCTATACAATTATTTTTTATATCACAAAAGGACTGTTTCCTCAAAAAAGAAAACAGTCCTTTTGCCTATTCCAATGACAAAACAAAAAAAGTGCCGATAAAATCGGCACTTTCTTCTTATGTATCGTTTTACAACGACCCATGAAAAGCTCTTGATTATTCAGCAGCTTCCTCTGTAGCAGCTTCATCTGTTGCAGCTTCATCTGTTGCAGCTTCGTCTGTAGCAGCTTCGTCTGTTGCAACTTCATCTGTTGCAGCTTCGTCTGTAGCAGCTTCGTCTGTTGCAGCTTCGTCTGTTGCAGCTTCATCTGTTGTAGCTTCTACATTCTGCTGATCCTGTGCATCTTCAGTGGTTTTGTCGCCACCGCAGCCTGCGAAGGACAGTGCTGTCATAGCTGCCAGTGCCAGTGCAAATAATCTCTTTTTCATTTTTATTTCCTCCTTTTTTTCAATGCTCATAACCTTTTAAGCATTTCTGGATACAGTATAGTACAAAGTTGTAAAAATGTAAAGTTATTGTTGTAAAAAACAAAAAAATTTTCACTCCATAATCAATTTTTTATTGTATATTATGCGAAAATCCCCTAAATTTGTCTGTTTTTTGCCTATTTTATACGTAGTTTGTTATCCCACACACTTTTTACAGGGAGTCAGACCTTTTGCCCTTGCCTGCTCCAATGTGGACGGGAAATAAGTACCGCCGTTGCAATGGTTGTCATAATGATAGCGTTTGCCTGTTCTGGTAATATAGATTGTGCGGGACTTGGGTGCTTCGGGCTGTATACGCTGAGGTGCAGGCGTCTGCTTTTTCTGCTGCCATACCGGAACAGAAGGTGCTGTTTTCCTTTCCTGATATGCTTTGGCAAGTGCATCATTGGTAAATACAAAAACACAGTCTGCCTGCTTGTCCCAAAATACACTACACCCCAAATGCTCCGAAACAAAGCGGGCAGGGAGTAATACACGCCCATTGACCGACACCGGCGAAACAGGCAATGTATAGGGTTTACCATCAACATAAGCTGTTTTCTGATTCAGTGTAAACGTTAGAGTATGGTTATCCTTTATTGCCTTGACCTGTCTTTGTTCCCCATTCCACTGAATGTCTGCTTCCAATGCCTCCAGCACGGCACGCATAGGCACAAAGGCTCTGTCCTCAATGAGAATAGGCTCTGTATCCGTATTCAACGGCACATTGTCCACCTGTAAGGATATTGCCCATGCTCCTGTTGGGGTAAACAAACAAAGTAACACCAGAAATAATGAAATTAGTTTTTTTCTCATAAAAATCCTCCCTTTTCCCTTCTTATCACTTATTGTGACTTTTTTATTATATTACAATAAATCGAAACAGTAAGTCAAGTATTCCATATTGTTTCGTGACTGATTTCGAGCATATGGAAACCATTTTCCTTCATCAGACATAAAGTGAAAAAAGTTATGCTAAATAAAAAAAGCCGGCGTATACCGACTTTTTTCGCAAGAATGATTCTTTACCAGATTTTTTCATTATTTCATTATTTCTTCTGCAAATATGTACCCAGTTTTTTGTCTTCCAATTTGATATGGGATACCAATACCGCTACATGGGCATTCAATGTAGACAAATCCGCAATGGTTGTTTTGTGTGTCATAATACCATTGGCAATCTGGCGAAGTTTCTGCTTATAGTTTTCGTGGAATATATGGTGTGCCGCAAAACCGGGATATCCACTTGTTTTCTGAAGCTGTTCTTCATGTGCAAAATGTTTATCTACATAGTCCAAGAGAAATTTTACTGTACCTTCAATGGCTGCACGGCCCTTCCCCTGTCCACAGGCATCCATAAGCTGGTTTACTGCCCGAAATAGTTCTCTATGCTCATTGTCAATGATGATATTGCCGCTTTCCAATTCTTTTGTCAATTCATATTTTCTCATACCAAAACCTTCTTTCTCCTACAAAATTTTTCCGCAAATTTCTTCTACAACACAGCAATTTACGATTTGCTGCGTATTCTTTTTGATTGTACACTGAAATGACAAAAATTACAATAT
>JAHHTX010000021.1 GCA_020024255.1 Anaerotignum sp. | reverse complement strand
ACTCACACGGCAATTCATGCAATAAATATATTACAAGATAAAGAGCCTTTTGTCAAGTATAAATTTGAAAAAAAGTAGGAAATGGGAGGAGAAAGGCAGAAGGGTATTGCAGAAGAAAGCAAATCCCTATAATATTATTATAGGGACAGAAAGCGTGCAGTTTGTTTTGACAAAGGATAGGAGAAGAAAATGAAGCAAGTATTTAATACCAATCAAAAAAAAGCGATTCTCCATGAAGAAGGCTCTATGTTGGTGCTGGCAGGCCCAGGCAGCGGAAAAACAACAGTCATTGTCCATCGTGTTAAACGACTGACAGAGGATTTGGGTGTAGACCCTCGCCGAATTCTTGTTATTACCTTTACGAAGGCGGCAGCAGAGGAAATGAAAGTGCGATACAGTCGTCTGTCACAAAAGCAAGGCGTTTTGTTTGGCACATTTCATAGCATTTTCTTTCGTATTTTGAGAAAAGCCTATGGCTATACGCTGGAACAAGTCATACAAGAGGACGAAAAGAAAAATGTATTGCGAAAAATAATCGGAGATGCCGGCTTTTTTGTATCTGATGAAGAGGAATATATGGGGCAGTTTTTTTCTCAGCTTTCCCTCATGAAAAATGAATTGCAAACACTGGAGAAATTTGAGCCGGTGGAGTTTGTAAAAGAGGAATTTATCTATCTGGCAAAGGCATATGATTCTTATAAAAAGAGGACGGACAAACTGGATTTTGATGATATGCTAACGGAATGTTATGCACTTTTGCGGGATAACGAAAGAGAGCGGACTTACTGGCAAAATCATTTTTCCTATATTCTTGTAGATGAGTTTCAAGATGTCAATGAGGCACAGTATGCTTCTTTAAAGTTGCTTGCTGCACCAAAAAATAATTTGTTTGTCGTTGGAGATGACGACCAGAGTATTTATGGTTTTCGTGGTGCAAGACCTGATTTTATGCTGCAATTTCCCAATGCATATCCAGATGCAAAGCAAGTGACGTTGAATACCAATTATCGCTCTACGGGCAGGATTATCCGCCTGTCGGAACAGGTGATTGCAGGGAATGTAAGCCGTTTTGCAAAGGGAATGCAGGGTATCGGAGAACAGGGAGAAAAAATCAGTGTGTTTGTGGCAGAGGACAGTGCGGAGGAGGCGGAAAAAACAGCCTCTCGTATCTGTCGATTGGTAGAGTATGGGATTCCTTATAGCGAGATTGCGGTCATTTATCGTACCAATGTACAGGGCGGTGCTTTTGCAAGAGCCTTGTACCGCAAGGGTATTCCTTATTGGCTGCGGGACGGGGGCAGCAATATTTATGAACACTGGATTGCAAAGGATTTGCAGGCATATTTATTTTTGGCAGAAAATCAGGACAGTGACACAGCGTTGCTCCGTATTTTGAATAAGCCAAAACGATACATCAGTAAAGACCTTCTGGCAGAAGCGGAAAGAATGCCGTACAGTCTTTTGCGCAGCCTTTTTGTCTGCCCATCTTTACAGAAATGGCAGGCAGAGCCTTTGCAGCGGTTAGCGATTGACTTGGCACAGATAAGAAAACGAAAACCTGATGAAGCGCTTCGTTATATCCGTAATGTGACGGGATACAACGATTATCTTATGGATTATGCTGCCTACCGTAAAGCCAATTTGCCTCATCTTATGGAAATTGCAGATGAGATTACAGAAACGGCAAAGGGTACAGAGGATTTTCGTGAGTTTGGCAGACGTTTGGAAGAAATGAGCCTGCAAATGCACGAGCAGGCAGGACAGCGAAAACATAAGGGAGAAACCGTAACACTGACCACATTCCATTCGGCAAAGGGCTTAGAGTTTGAAGCAGTATTTCTGCCGTCTTTGGCAGAAGGCATGATTCCCTACGAAAAAAGAAAAGATGACAAATCTATTGAAGAAGAAAGACGCTTATTTTATGTGGGACTGACCAGAGCAAAGCAACGACTCTATCTTTCCTATGCAAAAAAACGGTATGACAGGGAAATGAAACCTTCCCGTTTTTTGGCAGAAATGGGACTTCATTTGGAAAAAAAGGAACCGAAAATTGTAAGAAAGAGTTAAAACATTTTTTGGCATCTTTTAGTATAATAAAAACAGGAAGGATATATCTGCTCTGTATGATCAAAGAAAAAAAGAATGGAGGGACACCATGAAGTATAAGAAAAAGCAGGAAGTGAAAAAGAGAATTGCCGCTATTATTGCCATGATGATTGCCATTATTATGGTTTTGGGATTGATTTTGCCTGTGTTTGCGGCAGAGCAAACAACAGCTGTAACTTTGGAAAATCATGAAAAGCAGGTAGATGGTTTGGATGTTGCTGCAAAAGAATTGGGCGGTGCATATTTTGATGCGGATTTATCCGCAGGGTTTGACGGAATGTACCTTGTAGGACATTCCGTTCCTGTTTTCGGAGAAATAACCAACAAAGGAAAAGCCATTAAAGGAGAACTGCAAGTTAAGGCATATACGTTTTTGGATAAAGAAAACAATTATAAAGAATATATTTTATACAGCAAAAAACTCGACCTTGCAGAAGGGGCAAGAGCAGAGGTGGATATGGAAGTCGTTATGGGAACGGTAGCCAAATTTTTGGAAGTTTCCGTGATTACTGATGCTGGGGAAACGGTATTTCGAAAAAATGTTCCAGTAAAAGCCTTATCTCCGGATACCTCTGTTATTGCAGTCGTTTCATCGGAGCCGGAACAGCTGCGCTATCTTTCACAGTTAGAAGAAAATACAAGTTCTGATAAGATAAAAGTATTGTTTTTGGAAGAACAGACACTCCCGGCTTCCACAGAAGTGATGGAAAATTTTTCTGCGGTTATATTGGATAATGTGGATACATCTGATTTGCAGCAGAATCAGAAAAATGCCCTTTCCAACTGGGTACAGGGTGGCGGTCTTTTGGTTTTGGGTACAGGCACACACAGCAGCCGTGTGCTCAGTGGTTTGGATTTTCTGGGAGATTTTTCTATTGGGGCAGACAAAGAAGTGTCTGTTTTGCAGACAACAGCAGGAGAACGAATTCCCCTATCCTCTCCCTTGACAGTAACAGAAATACATAGAGAGCAGGCAGAGCCTGTTTGGAAAAGTGGCGAAACTGTTTTGACAGATAAAATACAAGTTGGCAGTGGAGAGGTACTGCTTCATCGTTTTGCCTTGGGACTTGCACCGTTCAGCAGTTTGTCACAGGCGGGGGCAGTGTTAAATGCTTTTTATCAAGAACAGGGAAAAAGCCATTGGAAGAATGGCGAAGATATAGAACACTCTACAGGAGGACGACCTATTGCAGATTATTTTTCCCGTGTGCTGCCACCTATGGAGAATAAAACCATTTTGTTGATATTTGGTGTGGTAATCCTTTATATCCTTTTGGTTGGTCCGGGTGTGTACTTTATCTTAAAGAAGAAAGATAAACAAACTATGGGATGGGGGATTATTCCCATCAGTGCATTGGTCTGCACAGGAATAATATTTGTTTTGTCCCGTATAGGGGGCTATCATGAACCTATTGTACAGATTGCTTCTGTTACAGAAATCAAACAGGGAGCAGACAGTGGAATGGCAAAAGTCGGTATCAATCTCATGTCTCCGAAAAAAGGCGATGTAACTTTTTCTGCAGAGGGTATGACAGATTTTTATGTTCCTGATCCACAACATACTTGGGTTGGTATGGTTTCTGGACAGAACAGGGAACGTTGTCTTTATAAAATGGACGTGGGAGATTCTGCTAACGTAACATTTTATGACAACGGTATCTGGGAAATCAATAAACTGCAAACAGATACATTGATACAGTTTGGCGGAACAGTGGAAAGTGATGTACACATTGTGGACAAAACACTGCAAGGCACAGTGACCAACAATACAACAGTTGATTTTACAGATGCTTATGTGAATGTAAATGGTCTGTTTATTGCCCTGGGAACTTTGCCGGCAGGGGAAAGTGTTACGATAAAAGAATCCTATAATGAAGCAGAAAACGCAGATGCTTATGGATATATTGGACGTGCTGTATGGCAGGGAGAGGAAAGTGCACAGGATTTTTTAAAAAAAGGAAAAGGAACAAGAAGAAAAGCCTTTTCTTTGGAACAGCAGCAGGATATGATGCAGTCAAACATGTATGAATATCAGGAACGTCCTTCCGGTGAAATAGAAAAAGGCGGAAGAAGACAGCTGATTTGTACCTTCTATGGTTTTAGTGAAGAAGCTTTGTTTCCACAGGAAAAATATATCAATGGTAAACCTGCAAAAGAAATGAACCAAAATATGTACTTTATCAATTTCTGGGAGGATTTGGCTTATCAAAAATCCTTTGAAACGCAGTATGTATTTGGTGCAGAGGTAGTGACGGCAGTGACGCCAATGGGAGCATTTTATGCCAATTACAGCAATACTCCAAAAGGATACTGCGATTTGTATAACCAGACAGAACAGAAGGTAGAAGTGGAAACGGTATATGCGGTTGATAAGGCTTTGCGTGTAGATGCCTTCCATTTTTTGGAAAAATTTGGCGATAATCTCAAAATAAAGGATATGGACGCAAAAATTTATAATCAGGACACAGGTAATTGGGAGAAAATGCAGGAATCTTATGAAAATGCCTCTGCTTATTTCAATGAACAAAATCAAATTCAGGTTCGTGTAACCCTTCCACCCAGTGAAACAGTCGTTATGCCTAGAATGAGCATTAAAGGAGGTGGCAGATATGCTTGAAATGAAGGAACTGGTAAAAAAGTATGGTAATTTTACGGCTGTGGATGGTTTAAGCCTGCAAATTCCTACAGGCAGTGTATTTGGCTTTGTAGGCCCGAACGGAGCAGGAAAAACAACCACTATGCGGATTATGGCAGGGCTTCTTTCGGCAACATCCGGCAGTATCCTTTTGGGGGACGTGGATATGACAAAAAATCCCCGTCTGCTGCGTAGTAAAATTGGCTATATGCCTGACTTTTTCGGGGTATATGACAATTTGAAGGTATCGGAATATATGGATTTTTATGCAGGTACTTACGAAATTCCCTACAAGGAACGTGGGGCAATTATAGACAATTTGCTGGAGATTGTGGATTTGACCCACAAAAAAGATGCCTATGTGGATTCCCTTTCCAGAGGGATGAAGCAAAGGCTATGCCTTGCACGAAGCCTTGTCCATGACCCGGAACTGTTGATACTGGATGAACCGGCATCAGGACTTGACCCCCGTGCCAGAGTAGAAATGAAGGAAACCTTGAAACTATTGCAAACTATGGGGAAAACCGTGGTAATCAGTTCTCACATTTTGCCCGAACTGGCAGAAATGTGTACGGAAGTCGGCATTATTGACCATGGAAAGCTAGCGGCACAAGGTACGGTGCAGGAAATTACAATGAAACTAACGCAAAAACGTGTCATTTATGTCCGTGCGATGTCTGGCTTAGAGCAGGCGGCTACTTTGCTGAGGGAACACCCTGTTGTAGAAAGTGTTGCGGAAAATACAGCAGACATTGCCTTTTCCTTTACCGGAACGGAAAAGGATTTGGCAGATATTTTGCGGGATTTGATTATGGCTGGTATTCCTGTTGTTGCCTTTAAAGAAAGAGAAGGCAATCTGGAAGAAATCTTTATGCAGGTTACAGGAGGTGAAGGGGTATGATAAATCCAATTTTAAGGCGGGAAGCTGTTACAACTATGCGGACATGGAAAACATATGCGGTATTGGTACTGTTTTTGACAGTGACAGCATTGGGTGCAGGCTTTTTCGTTTATATGAATTTGCAGGTAAACTATATTTATGGTTTTCGTCTAGAGGACACCCTCTGGTTGTATGTTGTGATGGCGGCAGTGCAGATGGGCTTGGTGCTTTTGGCTGTGCCGGCTATTGCCGCAGGCAGTATCAGTGGAGAACGGGAGCGACAGACTTTAGATTTGCTTTTGGTGACAAAAATGAGTCCTTTTTCCATTGTACTTGGAAAACTTATGTCCTCTTTGGTCTATGTCGCATTTTTGATTGTGGCAACTTTGCCGATTTTCGGTATCACCTTTTATTTTGGTGGTATTTCCTTAAAATACATCTTTGGACTTCTGGGACTGGTCTTTTTGACAGCCTGCATGGTGGGGGCAGTTTCCATCTTTTTCTCCTGCTTCATGAAAAAGACCATTTCTGCCATTGTATTGATGTATCTGGTTATTGGTTTGCTGTGCTTCGGTACATTGCTTATTCTTGGTTTTTACATAATGTATTATAGTATGAAGGGATTTGACCAACAGAACTTTCCTGTTCTTGGCAGTATCCTGATTTTGATTCCCAATCCTGGTGTGGCATTTTTCTCTGTTATAGATGGGCAACTTGGGACAGATATTGTCACAGACAGTGTGCTGCGACTTTTGAATCATAGTAATCATGTATTGCAGTGGATGGGTACACATATTTGGGTTTTACATATGGTATTTGATGTTGTGGTGACCATAATCTTTGTATGCCTCTCCGCACATTTTATCAATCCGGTGCGAAAGCATAGGGAAAAGAAAAAAAGAGGGGAAAAAGCATGAAGAAATTTCAGGAACTCTTGCGCCCTTTGGGACGGAAAATTGTTTTGGAACGGTTTCTTGCTTGGTTGTTTTATTTCGGCATAGGTGGCGGGGCAGGCTGTCTTTTGGCTGTGCTTTTCTCCAAATGGGTGGAAGTCCCCATGCTTTGGCTGGTATGTGTTGTATTCCTTATTTTGAGTCTTTTGGCGAGCCTTTGCTGCACCTTTTTGGTGCATCCTGTTCATATGAAAGAAACAGCGGAAAAAGCCGATGCTTTGGGTGGTGCGGAACGCATGATTACCACATTGGAACTTCTGGAAAAAGAAGACTGGAATCCTGTAGAACGTCTGGCAGTTGCTGATGGTATGCAGAAGGCAGAGGAAACAGATTTTTCTAAGCAATATAAATTACATTTACCAAAAAAAGCAGGTATTTGTGCATTGGTTCTTCTGGTTCTGGCAGGGGCTTGCAGCTTTCTTCCTGTGGTACGGGAAAAGGAAACCTCTACTTATGCCAAAGCAAAGTTGGAACGCATTGAACAGGTAAAGGAAGAAACACAGCAGGAAGATATGACAAAGGAAGAAAAGAAAGCCTTTACCGAAGTTCTCCACAATTTGGAGAAAGGGCTGAAGAAGGCAAAAACGACAGAACGGGCAAAAGAAGTAGTACAGGAAACCCAAAAGGAAATGAAGCGTCTGGAAAAGAAAAGCATTTCGCCTGATTTGCGTAAGTTGGCAGAAACGCTTTCTCCCTATGATAAAGATATGGCAAAAGCCATGGAAAACGGAAAGGCAGAGGAGATTGCCAAAAAATGGGAACAGCTTGCCTCTTTACTTTCTTCCATGACAGCAGAAGAGAAGGCTGCTTTGGCAGAAAAACTGGGAGAGGCAGTTGAAGCCATGTCAGATGAAGAACTCCAAAAGGCATTGGAGGAACTGGAAGAACTGCTGAAAAATAACGGGGATTTGGAAAAAGCCTTAGATAAGGTGGGAAAAGCAGCACAGAAAGCGGCATCAAAGGGAAATGCCATGCGTGTGGGGCTGCAAAAAGCAAATACAGCTTTGGCACAGAAAGGTGCGGAACCGGTGCCGATGGAATCCCAAAACAGCGGTCAGGGAAAAAGTGACCAAGGGCAAAGTGGTCAAGGACAAAGCGGTCAAGGACAAAGCGGTCAGGGGCAAAGCGGTCAGAGACAAGGCGGTAATGGAGCAGGCGCAGGTGGCCGTGGCAGAGGCTTTGGTCATGGAGAACACGAGAAGGTCTTCACCAGAAGTGCACAGGGAAAAAGCGGAACAGATGTGCAGCTGCAAGGAACCGATACGGAAAATGGTAGTTATACCACTACAGAACAGCGTATTACAGGGGGAAATGGAGAAGTTCTTCCTTTTGGTGAAGTATATGGGCAGTATAAAAACGAAGCCATGACTGCCATAGAAAATCAAGAAATTCCCTATGGAATGAAAGAATTGGTGTCGGATTATTTCTCCGTGTTAGAACAATAAACAGGCATAATCGGCGGAAAGGAGGTATTTTATGGGTTTGTTTCAGCCTTTGGGTCTGTTGGCTCTTTTGGCAGTGCCTTTGATACTTCTTATGTATCTTTTGAAAAGAAAATATCAGGAAAAAGATGTACCAAGCCTTTATCTTTGGGAAAAGGTTCTGGCAGAAACAAAATCGCAGGAACCTTGGCAGAAATTACGGAAAAAGCTGCTGTTGTTTTTGCAGCTTGGGGCGGCAGTCCTCCTTGCTTTTAGTTTGGCACAGCCCCATATCACAGGGAGCATGACGGCACAGTCCCATATTTTGGCACTGGACTGCTCTCTCAGTATGCAGGCAGAAGATGTGGAAGGAAGCCGTTTTGCAGCCGCAAAGAAGGATATGATAAAAACAGTGGAAAACGCACCACCTCACTCGGATTTTTCTCTGGTGCTTTTGACTGATACGCCCTCTGTTGCCGTAAGTCATACAACAGAAAAGCAGCGGATTTTGCGGATATTGCAGGATATCAAGCCACAAATGGGCGGCATAGACTGGCAACAGGCAAAAACCCTCTTACAAGGGGAGCAGAAGGGCAGTCAGGGAGAAATTTCTCTTTATACCGATGGCTATGGGACTTTGCAGGATTTGGAAGTGAATGAACATATTTATGGAAATGGTGGAGAAAATACTGCCGTTACCCTCCTTTCTCAAAAGGAACAGGAAACAGGACTTTATGTATTGTCCCGTGTCCATCATTATGGCAAAGAACCTGTAAAAAAAGAAATTACCCTTTACGCAGACGGTACGGCATATGATACCCAACCCCTTTCTCTTGCAGGAGGGGAGCAAAAGGATGTGATTTTTCGGGATGTGCCGAAAGGGGTACAAACATTGGAAGTCCGTTTGACACCTTCCGATATCCTTGGAGCAGATGATGCCATGTTTACAGGAAATGGCAAGGGGGAGAAGAAGAAAGTCCTTCTTGTCAGTAAAGGAAATATTTTTTTGGAAAAAGTTTTTTCTCTTATGGAGCAGGCAGAGTGCTACCGTGCTGATGAAAAGCAGACAGAATTTTCGGGATACGATTTATACATATTTGACGGCAGTATGCCGAAAAATCTACCGAAAGACGGGCACTGTATGTTGTTTCAGCCTGTGAATATAGATGGTATTGCCACAGGAGAAACAAAAGAACTGTCCGCAGATATTGAAGGTGTAGAAACAGCAGATATTCCGGATATTTCCAACGTTTCTTTTGCATTGCAGAAGGGCGTAAATCTTTCCGCTCCTTGGGGCAGAACATTTTTGCGGGGAGAGGAAATGTCCCTTGGTATTTATGGACAGACAGAAGGACAAAAAATTGCGGCATTTGGTTTCGACCTTCATGACAGTGACTTGCCCTTAAAGACGGAATTTCCTATTTTGTTGTACCATCTTATGGAATGGTATTTCCCTGAAAGTGGTGGAGGAATTTCCCAAGTGCAGGCAGGTATGACAGTGGATTTTCCTTTGCAGCCTGCATCAGAGAAAGTAGTGGTAAAGACACCTTCCGGCAAGGAGATTCCGCTTGCACCTCCTTTCCCTGCCAAAACTTTTGCGGAAGGGGAAGAAATAGGCATATATACTTTGCAGGAGGAGCGACAGGGAAAACAGGCAGAAACCTTTTTCGGTGTCAATGCAAAGACAGAAGGAGAATCTGACCTTTCTTTGCAGGGAGAACCACAGAAGGGAACAGAAAAAAAACAGCACGTTGTGCAAGGCAGCCGAAACATTACTTCTTTGCTTTTGTTGCTCCTTCTGGCAGTATTATGGATAGAATGGCGGGTGAATTGCCGTGAACATTGATTGGAATACACCTTTATGGTTATTGTTGTTGCCATTGGTTTGGTTTGGTATTTGGCAGACAGCGAAAAAAAGCGGTCTTTTGCAGAACTTTGCGGGGAAAATGCAGAGCATACTGCGGACGATTGTTTGTACGGTTTTGATACTGGCTCTGGCTGCCCCTTCTTTGGCATGGCAGACGAAAAATGGTACAACAATTTTTGCCATAGACCGTTCTGCCAGCGTAAAGGGCAGTGAAGAAGAAATGAAAGCCTTTTTGCAAGAGGTGGAAGAAAGTGGGGCAGAAAAAGAAAAAACAGCGTTGCTCACCTTTGGTAAGGGCACGGCAATAGAGCAGTCTCCTGCTTTGGGGAATCACTTGACGGCAGATTTTGTGTCCAAGACAAAAGACAGCGGCAGTGAGATTGGCTCTGCCTTGCAGACAGCGGCAGGACTTTTTCCGAAAAATGGTACAAAACGCATCGTGCTTCTTTCTGATGGCAATGAAACGGAAGGTGATGCCAAAGAACAGGCAAAGCGTCTGGCAGAGCAGGGGATACAGGTAGATGTATTTCCTTTGCAGGGAGAAAAACTGCCGGAGGTACAGCTGACAAAAATGACTTTGGCAAAAAATATTCATCGGGACGTGCAGTATGAGATTTCCATGGAAATAGATTCCAATACAGAAACAAATGCAGTGGTACGGCTGTACAAAGGAAATACCCTTATTGCAGAGGAAGAAATGCAGGTACATCAAGGAAAAAACCGTGTGGTATTTTCTGACCGGACAAAAGAGGGTGGCAGCCTGACCTATAAAGGAGAGATTGTCCCCAAAACGGATACGGAAAAGAAAAATAACCATGTCTATGCCTATACATATATTACAGATGTACCGCATATTTTGGTGGCAGAGCAGGACGGCAGCGGAGCGGAATGGGAAAAACTTCTGCAAAAAGGGCAGGCGGCTGTGGTGCGTATGCCGGCAGAAAGCCTGCCTGTGACAGCGGAAGGACTTGCAGCTTATGATGGAATCATACTGGCAGATGTGGATACGGCACATTTGCCAAAAGGATTTCTTGCTGCTGTGGAGTCCTATGTTCGCACTGTGGGAGGCGGTCTTTTGGTCAGTGGCGGAGAACACGCCTTTGCACCCGGTGGATACAAAGGAACGGTTTTGGAGGAAATTCTTCCTGTGAATATGGACTTGAATACCGAAGGACAGGAAGCTGACCTTTCCATGATTATGGTTATTGACCACTCTGGCAGTATGTCGGACGGACGTTATGGTGTTACCCGTGTGGATATGGCAAAAGAAGCGGCAATCCGCAGTTTGGAACATTTTCAGGAAGGTGACCGTGTTGGTGTGATTGTCTTTGATGATATCGGTGAATGGGCAGCTGAAATGCAGGTAGTCAAAGGGAATGAAGATGAGCTGACAGAAAAAATCGGTAAGATACAGCCAGCAGGGGGAACTTCAATTCTGCCTGCTTTGCAAATGGCTTATGAAGCCATCCGTAAGGAAAATACAAAGCAAAGGCATATTTTGCTTTTGACAGACGGACAGGCGGAACAGGCAGGTTATGAAGGACTTTTGCAAAAAATGCAGGATGAGGGCATTACCCTTTCCGCTGTTGCTGTTGGAGGAGATGCAGATACCAGACTTTTGGAGCGTCTGGCAAGAAGTGGCGGCGGCAGATATTATTTTACTGATGAGTTTACCGACCTGCCTGAAATCTTTGCGAAAGAAACCGTACTTGCGGGAAAGGAATATTTGCAGAATCGTACCTTCTACCCCCAAGCAAAAGACCCTTCGGCAATTTTGCAGAATATAGATGGTGTGCCACAGCTTTACGGCTACGTTGGTACAACAGCAAAGAGCCGTGGCAACATTGTATTGGAAAGTGACAAGGAAGAACCCATATTGGCATCATGGCAGTATGGACTGGGCAGAACAGCAGTCTTTACATCAGATGTTTTGGGGAATTGGACGAAGGACTGGCTTGCTTCCGAAGAGGGTGTGGAAATCCTACGGAATACAGTGGCTTGGACGTTGCGGGGACAGGCAGTTTCCGACTTACGCCTGACTGCAGAGGCGGGAGAGAAAGAAAGTACCCTACGTCTGGAAATGCCTTTTTCCGAGGAAATCAAAAAGGTGATGGCAGATGTAGTGACAGCAGATAACAAAATACATCAGGTTACTTTTTTCGCTGTATCCCCCGGTGTTTATGAAGGCATATTGGATACGGCAGAGGAAGGGGCATATACGGCAGGTATCTCCATAGAAAAAGTAGATGGGCATATAGAACGTTCTTATACAGGATTTCATATTGGATATCCCAAGGAATATGATATCACTATGCAGAAAAACGGCAAAGAAATTTTGACCCAGATTGCCGAAATATCCGACGGCAGGCTGTTGACGGCAGGCAGAGATGTTTTTTCTGAAGAAATGCCGAAGGCGGTGGCAGAAAAAAGATTGCACACATTTCTTTTGCTGTTTTTGGGAGATATTGCCTTGCGACGTTTCACCGGCGTGACCCTTTGGTTGGAAAATCAATGGGAAAAACAAAGGCAGAAACGCATCACCAAAGATGAAAAACAGTTAAGAAAAGCAGATAAAGAAAAGATGCATATGCCAAAAGAGAAAAGTAAGGCAGAATTGCAACAGGAAAAGCAAAAGAAAACAGATAACACTGTGCCTAAGGAGAATACAGCAGAAAAAGCAGGAAATACCATAAATAAATTGGCAGAGGCAAAGAAAAAAAGAAAGATGTAACAAAAATGTAACGAAATTTATCAAATTAGATATTGTTTTTTTTAAAAGGCTTCGTTATGATAGAGTAATGATGATTTTTGTCGATACAAGAAAGATCAGTTTATCATAATGAGGTCTTTTTTTTAAGGCTCTTCATACAATAAGTCAGGAAATAACAGGCGGGGGAATACTATGGCAGAGAACAAAACAGAAAATAGAACAGAACGAAGAGTACAGCAACAGAAGTCCAGCCCAAAAAACAAAAAAATATGGATTGGAGTTCTTTCGGTAGTTCTTGTTTCAGGCATTGCAGTTCTTGGATATATGCTGTATCAAAGACATTTGGTAAAAGAGCTTTTGGCAGAACCGGGGATTCATCGTGGTGTTACCATTGAAGGAGAAGATGTTTCGGGTTTAAGTGTAGAGGAAGCGGTGGACTTGCTGCAAAATAAATATAAAGTGGCAGTAGAGGATGAAGCCGTAACCCTGTATTTTGGAGAAGATGAAGAATGGGAATATGCCTTCCCAGAACTTGGTGCAGGCTATCAGTTAGCAGAAGCTGTAGACAAAGCATACCATATTGGCAGAAGTGGTGAAGAAAAAGAGGATTTCCAAATGGGGAAGGTTCTGTTAAAAGATGGTGTAGACATTGAAGTTGATTATGGGTATGACAAAGAAATGATGGGGGCAAGACTGGACGAATTGGTGAAAGAATTTAACCGTGATGCAAAAAACAGTACACTGACCCGTACTGGCGGTAAATTTATTATAGAACCTGAGGTAAACGGTCGTAAAATGAATCGGGAGGAAACCCAAAAAGGTATTGCTTCCGTACTGGACAGCAGAAAAAGCGGAAAAGTGCAAATTGAGGCAGAAGTGGAGAATGCGGCAATTACCGCAGAGGATAACAGCCATGTAACAGATTTGATTGGCAGTTTTCAAACCACATATAAGAATAATGACCAAAACAGAAATACCAATTTGGTTGTGGGTTGCCGCAATATCAATGGTACAGTTATTCCGCCCGGCGGTGTATTTTCCGCTAATGAGAGTTTGGGTTCTCAAACTGTGGCAGGTGGCTATAGGGAGGCGGCAATTTATAATAATGGTAAAGTAGAACAGGGTATTGCAGGCGGTGTATGTCAGGTAACAACAACGTTGTATAATGCTGCAATACAGGCAGAACTTGATATTGTGGAGCGGCATCCCCATTCAATGACCGTAGGCTATGTGCCTTTGGGCAGAGATGCGGCAGTGGCAGGTACTTATAAGGATTTAAAATTCAAGAATAATACGGAATATCCCATTTATATTGAAGCCTACGCAGCAAACGGCAATCTGGTGATGAATATTTATGGGCACGAAGTACATGCCCCAGGTAGAAAAGTCAGCTATGAAACAGTATATGAATCTACTGTGCCGAAACCGGCTGAAGTGGTAACCAAAGACCCTAACTTGCCGGAAGGAGAACGGAAGGTGACCCATGTTGGTAAGACAGGTAGCAAGGTCAGCGTATATAAAGTGGTAACCCAGAACGGGCAGCGGGTGGGACGTGATTTGTTCAACAGCTCCTCTTATCGTGCAACCGCAGACGAAGTCAGCGTGGGGACGAAAAAACCGGAAGCAAAAGCGGAACAAAATCAGGAAGAAAAAGGAGCACAGCCGGAAAAAGAGCCACAGACAGAAACACAGGAATAAAGAATGAGAGCAGGATGGAAAAGAAAAATACCTCCTGCTCTTTTTGTATTCTGCCCTTTTCATTTTGTGGGTTTTATGAGAAAATAGAAAATAGAAAGACAGGAGGGAGATAAATGTTTGAAATAGGAAAGATACCGCCACAAATTTTGGAGCAGATGGTGTTGCATCCCATTACCCACAGCAAAGTACAGCGGCAGGATATTATATTGCGTCCTTCCACAGGGGAGGACTGTTCAGCTATAGATCCAATGGGGGAGCTTTGCGTGTTTTCTACAGACCCCATTACGGGTGCATCTAAAGATACAGGTTATTTGGCAGTACATATTAACTGCAATGATGTATTTTCTGCAGGAGCAGAACCGGTAGGGATTCTTTTGACGGTACTTCTTCCACAGCACAGTGATGAAAGCATATTGGAAGAACTGGTGCAGGGGGTTCTTCGGGGAACAGGAGAACTGGGAATTGAGGTTCTCGGTGGTCATACGGAAGTGACAGATGCGGTTACGAAACCTTTGATTTCTGCTACTGTTGTAGGAAAGACGGTAAATCGCCGTATGGTGCGAACAGGCGGGGCAGAGCTTGGGCAAGATGTAGTCATGACAAAATGGGCAGGCTTGGAGGGGACGAGCATTATTGCCAAAGAATATGAAGAAGCCCTTTCTGCATATATGCCACAGGATCTTTTGGAGGAAGCCAAGGATATGGGAAATTTTCTTTCTGTAGGGGAAGAATCCCGTATTGCTATGGCACATGGTGTAACAGCTATGCACGATGCTACGGAAGGCGGCGTTTTGGGTGCAGTTTGGGAACTGGCAGAATGTTCGCAAAAAGGTGTTACCGTATTTGCAGACAAAATTCCCATAAAAAAGGCAACGGAAGTTATTTGCCGGGCGGCAGGTATTGACCCACTCCGTTTAATTTCCAGTGGCACCATGATTATCTCTGCATTTGCAGGAGAAGAACTGGTAAAGAAGTTACAGGAAAAAGGCATAGAAGCGGAAGTGATTGGGAAAATAACCGAACAGGATAAAGTGATTTGCAGAAAAGGCAAAAGGGAAGTTTTGGAGCAGCCAAAAAGTGATGAACTGTATCGGGCAAATGTACCGATGATAAAAAAAGAAGGAGAAATAAAATGAGAGATTTTATTGCAAAGCATATTGCAGATATTCCACCTTCGGGTATCCGAAAATTTTTTGATGCGGCGGCATCTTTGGAGAACGTAGTTTCTCTGGGAGTAGGAGAACCAGATTTTCAAACGCCGGAGAGGATTCGCAGGGCGGCTATGGATTCTTTGGCACAGGGGAAAACAAGGTATACCGTAAACTGGGGAATGCTTTCCTTACGGGAAGAAATTGCACATTATCTGGAAAGACGTTTTGATTTGCATTATGATACGGACCAGATACTTTGCACCGTTGGGGCATCGGAAGCCATTGACATTACGCTCCGTACCATATTGGAGCCAGGAGATGAGGTGCTTGTGGTAGAGCCGTCATATGTGGCATATAAGCCTGCAATTTGGATGCAGCACGGTGTGCCTGTTGTCGTGACAACAAAGGCAGAAAACAGTTTCAAACTTATGCCAGAAGAGTTGGAGAAGGCGATTACGCCGAAAACAAAAGCTTTGATTTTGCCATATCCCAATAATCCTACAGGGGCGATTATGGAAAAAGAGGATTTGGAGCGGATTGCACCTGTTCTTTGTCAGCATGATATCTTGGTCATTTCCGATGAAATTTATGCGGAACTGACCTATGGTGGAAAAAATCATGTTTCTATTGCCTCTATTGCAGGAATGAGTGAGCGAACAGTGGTACTGAACGGCTTTGCAAAAGCGTTTTCCATGACAGGTTGGCGGCTTGGGTATGTGGCAGGGCCAAAGGACTTGATGAAAGCCATCAATAAATTACACGCTTATGTCATTATGTGTGCACCAACAATAAGCCAGTATGGTGCGTTGGAAGCCCTCAGAGAGGATACACTTTGTGATACAGATGTAGATAAAATGCGGCAGGCATATGACGAAAGACGGCGGTATTTGGTGGGAGAACTGCGGCGGCTTGGATTTTCCTGTTTTGAGCCGGAAGGTGCATTTTATGTATTTCCTTCTATTTCATCTACAGGACTTACATCTCAGGAATTTTGCAAGACTCTTTTAGAAGAAGGAGGCGTTGCGGTGATTCCGGGAGATGCTTTTGGAGAAAGCGGAGAAGGTCATGTGCGGATTTCTTATGCTTACAGCATGGAAGAACTGCAAATTTGCATTTCCAAAATAGAGGAGTTTTTACAGAAAAAGGGAATTTATCCTGTAAAGTAGCAAGAAAAAACAACAATACTGTTAAAAACACAAAAAAAACGGAAGTTTTCTGAAAAAAACTATTGACAAATGGACAAGGTTTTGGTATGATAATTTCCGTTGTGGGCCACTAGCTCAGTTGGTAGAGCACTGGACTTTTAATCCAGGTGTCTCGGGTTCGAGTCCCGAGTGGCTCATGGAAAGGCATAACGGTTGTTATGCCTTTTTTGTATTTGCATTTGTTTTAATCTTTAAAAGTCGCCTTTGTTTTCCTGTTTTGTATGGTAAGAAATCAAAGGAAATTTGTTGGAGGTTAAAAAGATGGAGGAAAAATATGGGAAAAAGTGTATTGCTTATTGAAGATGACGAAAAGCTGGCAAGATTTCTGGAACTGGAACTGCGTTATGAAGGTTATGAAGTGACCATCTGCCATGACGGGCGAATGGGATTGGAAACGGCATTGGGGCAGTTTTTTGACATGATTTTACTGGACTTGATGCTGCCGAATCTTTCGGGTATTGAAATTTGCCGTAGAGTGCGGAAAATATCGGATATTCCCATTATTATCCTGACAGCAAAGGCAGATACCATGGATAAGGTGGCAGGTTTGGACAGCGGTGCGGACGATTACTTGACGAAACCTTTTGCCATTGAGGAACTTTTGGCAAGAATGCGTGTGGCATTTAAGCATAACCAGACAGGAGGAACCAAAGAAAACGTATTGCAGGTCAATGCACTTTGCATAGATACAGAAAAGCGTTTGGTTACAGTTGACAATACAGTAGTAGATTTGACAAAAAAGGAATACGAACTTTTGATTTATTTGGTGCAGAATAAAAATATTGTCCTTTCCAGAGAGCAGATTTTGCATAAGGTGTGGGGCTACAGCTATATTGGGGAAACCAATGTGGTAGATGTTTATATTCGTTATCTTCGTGCTAAAATAGATGAGATTTTTCAGAAAAAATTTATTTATACCATTCGGGGAGTCGGTTATTCTGTGAAAGAGGAGAAATAACAAAGAGAAAGCCGTTATGTATCCTTTTGTAGTCTTGCCATTGCAAAGGGGATTAGTGTGCCAAAAAAGAAAAAAACCAAATAGAGAATAAACGGAAATGCCCTTACAACGTGCAAGGGCATTGTTTTTTTGCCTGCATTTGGCATAGATAGGAGCTTTGTACCATATATTTGGAAACAGAAGGGTTGTTTGCAAACAGGAGGAATGGATATGACGGAACGGGAACGGCGAAAGCGTAGGCAGGCACTGCAAAAACGCATTGAAGGCAGAACTTCAAAGAAACAGGGAGAGGACGGCAAAAAGGGGTTATTTTTGTTTCGGCTCTATGTGACGGCAGTGCTTTGTGGTGCAGTGATTTTGCTTTCCTTTTTTCATACACCGACTTCGGAACGGGTCATACATTATATGAAACAAGCAGTATCTTATCAAATACCTATGGAGCATATTGTGGAGGCAAGGGAAGATATTGAGGCATTTTTGCAGAAAAAGAATTTGCCTGTGCCTGCGTTTTTGGAAAAGCAGGAAAAGAGAAAAAAAGAATTTGTGCCAGAGGGGTCGGGAATGGTATCTGCCCCTCTGCTGGCAGTGAGCTGGACACCGAAAACAGAACCATGGCAAAACCCGATTGATGGGGTCATTACTTCTTCCTGCGGAAAGCGGCAGAATCCCATACTGCAAAAAGAGGAATTTCATGATGGATTGGATATAGCGGCGTCAGAAGGAACAGATGCAACAGCAGTGAAAAGCGGCGTTGTGACCAATATAAGGCAATCCGATACTTTGGGACTTATATTAGAATATGAAACGAAAGACGGATTTTTTATCCGTTATGCCCATCTGCAAAAAGTGTTAGTGGAAAAAGGAGAGAAAATTAAACAGGGGCAGGTGGTGGCAAAAGTTGGTAATACAGGACGCTCAACAGGCCCACATTTACATTATACGGTAAAAAAAGATGGTGTTCTCTTAGATCCAATGCCTTTTGTGGATTTGGAGAAAACAAAAGAAGTAGATGCGGAATATGCGGCAAGAGAAAAAGGAGAAGAAACGTAAAAAAGATATGCGTGCAAAAAATGGTTTTTTCCTGTATCATAAAGAACAGATAGGGAAGAAACGGAGGAAATGAACATGAAGCGTGTGCTTATGGACGTATGGGAGGATTTCAGTCGTATTGCTTTGGTGGAAAACGGCGAACCTCTTGAAATATATTATGCAGGGAAAAGAGAGGAAAGTCTTGTGGGAAACGTGTATGCAGGGCGGATTGAAAACGTTATTCCCACATTGCAGGCAGCGTTTGTGGACATCGGAACAGGAAAGAATGCCTATTTATACTACGGCAAAGAGAGAGCTGTTTCTGATGAAGAAAAGAAAAAGCC
Organism: Anaerotignum sp.; assembly: GCA_020024255.1. Classification (GTDB taxonomy): domain Bacteria; phylum Bacillota; class Clostridia; order Lachnospirales; family Anaerotignaceae; genus Anaerotignum. Next base: position 5,681 of record JAHHTX010000021.1, on the reverse strand, counting down.
AAAGGGTGGCAGTACGGTTCTGGTACAAGTGGAAAAGGATGCTGCCGGTACAAAGGGTGCGGTTTTGACTGAAAACATTTCTTTTGCAGGAAAATTTCTGGTGCTGTTGCCGGAGGAAGCAGGGGAAATCCGCATTTCCCGCAAAATTACACAAGATGAGGAAAGGGAGCGGATTTACAGGATAATTGCAGAAATGCTGCCTTCCTTCTGCGGTGTCATTGTGCGTACCAATGGAGAAGGTCAGGGAAGACAAGCCTATGAAAAGGAACTACAAAGCCTTTTGGAAAAGTGGGACAAGGTGCAAAAGGCATCCTACCAAAAACCGCCTGCCCTTATCTGGCAGGAAAATACCCCGGTTTTGCAGGCGGCAAGGGATTTTTACAGCAAAGATGTGGATTCCTTTGTGGTCAATGACAAAGCTGCTTACGAAATGCTTTTGGCTACGGGAGATTTTAATGGAGAAGAACAGCCGGTTTTGGAATGGTATCAGGAAAAGACGCCACTTTTTTCTGCTTTTTATGTGGAAAGCAAACTGGAAAAGGCATTGGAGCAGAAGGTTTGGCTGAAAAGCGGCGGTTTTCTTGTGATAGAGGAAACAGAAGCTTGTGTGGTTATAGATGTGAATACGGGCAAAATGAACGGCAAAGGAGATTTGGAAAAAACCATAAAAAAGACGAATCTGGAGGCGGCAGAGGAAGTGGCAAAGCAGCTTCGTTTGCGGAATTTATCAGGCATTATTATTGTGGACTTTGTAGATATGGTACATGAGGCAGACAGAAACCTTGTGACAAAGACCTTAGAAAAGGCTGTGGCAAAAGACCGTATGAAGACAGTGGTGGTGGGAATGACGGAACTGGGGCTTATGCAGATAACCAGAAAAAAAACAAGACCCTCTCTTTTGCGGCAGGTAACAACAAAATGCCGCAGCTGTGAAGGGCGAGGACGAGTTTTTTCCATAGACTGGACAGTGTCAAAAATGAGAAGGGAAACGGAAAATCTCTTTGCCAATACCATTTACCGTCAGATTACGGTTAGGGCAGACAAAAGACTTCTTGGTGCATATCTGGGCGAGAAGGGCTTTTTTGCAAGGGAGATGGCAGAGCGTTTTGATGGCAAAATTACTGTGGAGGAACAGGCAGATATGCCCTTTTTGTGGTACGAAATAGAAAAAATGCAATAACATTGAACAGATTTCCGTATAAAATAGAAAAACTATAGATGTTTTTATCAGGAAATACCTCTTCGGTGTGTCTTTTTTTGGCTTTTTGCATAAAATGTATACGGCTGACACGAGAAATGTTTCTTGACAGGTATATAAAAAAGCTATAAAATAAAACAGGTATATTTTATACTACTTATGGCTATGTGAAAGAAAAATAAACATTGAAAATTGCATAGAGGAGGTGTTTTTCATAGAACCGATAAGTATTATCTGTGCTGTGGCAGGACTTCTTCTGGGAGCAATCGCAGGCATTTTTTACAGAAAACACGTTGCCGAGGGCAAACTTGGCGTAGCAGAAGAACGTGCCCATAAAATAGTGGACGATGCAGTAAAGGACGCAGAGGCGAAAAAGAAGGAAATTCTCCTGGAAGCCAAAGAAGACAGCATTAGAACAAAAAATGAATTGGAAAAAGAAGTTCGTGACAGACGCAGCGAACTGCAGAGAAACGAAAGGCGTTTATTCCAAAAAGAAGAAGCATTGGACAGAAAGACAGAGTCTTTGGAACGCAAAGAGGAACTGATGTCCAAAAAAATGGAAGAACTGGAAAAACAGAAAGAAGCGGCAAAGGAACTTCACGACAAGCAGTTAAAGGAACTGGAACGGGTTTCCGGTTTGACCACGGAAGAAGCAAAAAAATATATTCTTTCCATGGTAGAAGCAGATGTGAAACATGAAGCCACACTGCTGATCAAAGAAACAGAAAGTAAAGCAAAAATGGAAGCAAATAAACGTTCCAAAGAAATTGTGGCAAACGCAATTCAAAGATGTGCCGTAGACCATGTGGCAGAAACAACGGTTTCTGTGGTGCAGTTACCCAATGACGAAATGAAGGGACGCATTATCGGCAGAGAAGGACGAAACATTCGTGCTTTGGAAACGTTGACTGGTATTGATCTTATTATTGACGATACACCGGAAGCGGTTATTCTTTCCGGCTTTGACCCTATCCGCAGAGAAATTGCCAGAATTGCACTGGAAAAACTGATTGTGGACGGGCGTGTACATCCTTCTCGTATTGAGGAAATGGTGGAAAAAGCCAAAAAAGAAGTGGAAGTTATCATTAGAGATGAAGGGGAAGCGGCAACTTTTGATACAGGGGTCAACAATCTGCATCCTGAACTGATCAGACTTCTGGGAAAACTCAAATATAGAACAAGTTATGGTCAGAATGTGCTCAAGCATTCCATTGAAGTGGCACATTTGGCAGGACTTATGGCGGCGGAACTGGGCGTCGATGTGAATATGGCAAAAAGAGCCGGTCTGCTCCATGATATCGGTAAAAGCGTTGACCATGAAATGGAAGGCTCTCATGTCAGCATTGGCGTAGGTCTTTTAAAACGCTACAAGGAATCTCAGCTTGTCATCAATGCAGTTGAGGCTCATCATGGGGACGTAGAACCACAGAGCATTATTGCAGTACTTGTACAGGCGGCAGATGCTATTTCTGCGGCAAGACCTGGTGCAAGAAGAGAAACATTGGAATCTTATATCAAACGTCTGCAAAAGCTGGAAGAGATTGCGGACGGATTTAAGGGCGTTGAAAAATCTTTTGCGATTCAGGCAGGGCGTGAGCTGCGGATTGTTGTTTTGCCTGAAGATGTCAATGATGAAGATATGACACTTTTGGCAAGGGATATTGCAAAACGTATTGAGGAAGAATTGGAATATCCGGGACAGATTAAAGTTAACCTCATTCGTGAAACCAGAGCTGTGGAATATGCAAAATAAAAAATGAAAGATAAAAGTGTCAGAGCATGATACTGAAAAGGGGGAGAGAAATCGCTCCCTTTTTTTTGCGGAAAAATAGTGGGAAGATAGGGGAAAAAGAAAGGTGGAGGAAGTTACATATGGATATCATGACTTTGGATTTTTCGTCTTTCAGTGCAGAAGAAAAACGAGAACTTATTTATACGTTGGATCAGTCTTTAGCAGAAAGTACAACAGCATTTTCCTTTAATCAAAAAATTCTTGTGCAGACACTTTTTGTAGCACGTAGCTATCATTTTTATGAACAGATTTTTGAAAGGCTTTCTTTATCTGTTCCTTTATTGTATCAAGAGGTAATGACATATGTTTGGCTTTATTTATCAGGTGATATGGATACAGCACAATTAGAAGGTTTCCATAAAGCAACGGAATCTGTATTTACCTGTCTTTTCACAGGTGACGATGAATTTTTGGATGAAGAAGCATGGGAGAAATATGCAGATGAGTGGGATTCGGTATATTGCAGATTTTTTCTTACTGATGCAGCAGCTCCGGATTATATTCTTGAACAGATTGTATCTGGAGAGATTACTTGGTATGAACTGCCAGATAATCAGCTTTTTTGCAGCATTGGCAATTATATCAGTGACTGTGGATTGGAACCGGTATTTCAAAGGGAATCAGGTGGATATACATATAGTGAGTTACAACGTCATGATGCGGAGGTTTATGGTTCACACACTTTTGCTGAAATTTTTTCATTACTCCAAGAAGATCTGCGTTTAGTCTATGGGTTAAAAGAGCCGACAAAACAAGATATATTAAAGCTGCAAAAAGAATATGAGAACAAAGGGCTGTTTTCACAGGAGCAGGTTATCCAAATTGCAGATTCTCTCAAAAAATTTATATTTTCATAAATGTCTGTATGGTAGCCTGTAATGTGGTAGTATACGAAAATAAAAAGACCTTGGCTATACGCCTAGGTCTTTTTGATTTGGAAAAATATGGTTTATTCTGTTTCTTTCAGCTTGTTGATGTTTTCCTCTGTAGGGGTAATATACATGGTCTTGTTGGTCAGATAAATGACCATACCCGGTTTTGCCCCATTAGGTTTCTTGACGTTTTTACGCAGGGTATAGTCAACAGGAACCATAGAACCATCTTTTGCTTTGCTGTAATATGCGGCAAGAGTTGCCCCTTCCTCCAATGTGGAAACAGGTGCTTCACCTGTACCGTTGGTACGGATAATGACATGAGAGCCGGGGATATTTTTGGTGTGCATCCAAATATCTGTTGGCTCGGCAGTCCGCAGGGTCAGTTCATCATTTTGCAGATTGCTTTTTCCCACATAAATATCAAAACCGTCTGAAGAACGGAAATGCAGGGGTTTTGCCTTTTTTGGCTTGTTTTGCCCTTTTTTCTTTGTCTGTTTCCGCATGAAACCGCTTTCCGCAAGTTCTGTGCGAATTTCCGCAAGGTCTGCCTCCTCGTCGGCATTTTCTAAGGCATTGAGTACACTTTCCAGATAGGCAAGCTCCCCATCATTCTGCTTTTGCTGTATTTCCATGGCTGCAAGGGTACGCTTTGCCTTATTATATTTTTGGAAATATTTCTGGGCATTTTCTGAAGGGGTTTTGGTGGGGTCAAGGGCAATTTCGATTTCTTTCATCTCAGGGTCGTAGAAGTCAATGGTTTTAAATACGGTTGTATTTGGCTGCACAGCATAGATATTTGCCGTGAGCAGTTCGCCTTTTTTCTTCCATACATCTTTTTTCTCCACGCTTTTTAAGGTTTTGATTTGAATTTCCTTCTTTTTTATACAACGTTCGATATTTGTCTGCACAAGCCGTCGCATATCATGGGCTTTCTGGCGAATGTGGGCAGCGTTGTCCCGTTCTGTGTAAAAAGATTCCAGAAGGGAAGAAACAGAAGAAAAAGGCTTTTTGGCAAGTCCTGCAAACTGCTCCATTTCCACAACGGAAAAGTCGACTATACGTCCACTTTCTTTTTCATAGTAAATGACAGGGGAGAAATGGCTGTTTTTCACTTCTTCCATAGTATGGGCAAAAGCCGTATAAAGGTTTTCCGTTAGAGCAGAGGTCATTTGTGCACAGTAGGTTGAGGAATCTATACCTGCCCTATGGCAAAGTTCCGCTGCCATAATCGGACTGATGCCTGTATAGGTCTGATAAAGGAAATTTTGTATCTTCTGTCCTTCTTGTTTGTGGAGCAAAGAGAAAAATTCCGCTTTGTCCAAAAGCAGAGGGTTTTTCTTGTCCTTGGCAGGAGGAAATACATAGGTTTTCCCCGGCAGAACCTCACGAACAGAACTTTTTTCGTGGGAGATCCGTTTGATGGAATCCAATATTTTGTTGTTTTCATCGGTCAAAATCAAATTGCTGTGTTTTCCCATAATTTCCAAAATGAGATTTTTTGTGGTTAAATCACCCATTTCGTTGGCGGATTCGATTTTTAAGATGAGGATACGCTCGAAATTTGGCTGACAAATATCCACAATCTTTCCGCCTGCAATATGCTTTCGCAATACCATGCAAAACAAAGGGGCGGTCATGGGGTTGTCCTTGGAAATTTCTGAAATGTGCATACGGGGGTTGCCGGAATTGGCAGAAGCCAATACTTTATAATTTTTTCCGATGCTCCGTACGGTAAAGCGAATTTCGTCAGTAGTAGGTTGATGTATTTTATCAATTCTGCCGCCCAACAGGGTTTCTTTTAACTCCGCTGCAATGG
>JAHHTX010000020.1 GCA_020024255.1 Anaerotignum sp. | reverse complement strand
AAGAGCGATGCTGAAATCATGAGATTCTGCCAGGCATTCATGACAGAACTTTACAGATACATCGGTCCCGACGTTGACGTTCCCGCTGGTGACATGGGTGTTGCAGGTAGAGAAATCGGTTTCCTGTATGGTCAGTACAAGAGAATCAAAGGCTGCTGGGAAAACGGCGTTCTGACAGGTAAGAACCTTGAATACGGCGGCTCCATCTTCAGACCTGAAGCAACAGGTTTTGGTGCTGTATACTATGTAAATGAAGTATTGGAACATGAACATGATACATTCGAAGGTAAGACAGTTGCTATGTCCGGTTTCGGTAACGTTGCTTGGGGTATTGCACAGAAAGTTGCTCAGCTGGGCGGTAAAGTTGTTACACTGTCCGGTCCTGACGGCTACTGCTACGATCCCGAAGGTATCACAACTCAGGAAAAATTTGATTACATGGTAGAAATGAGAACATCTGGCAGAAACCGTGCTCAGGACTATGCTGAAAAATTCGGCGTTGAATTCTTCCCTAAGAAAAAACCTTGGGAACAGAAAGTAGATATTTGTATGCCTGCTGCATACCAGAACGAACTGGATGTACCTGAAATCGAACAGATTATCGCAAATGGTACAAAATATTACATCGAAGTAGCAAATATGCCTACAACAAATGCTGGTCTGGCTCGTGCTATGGAATCCGGCATGATTGTTGCTCCTTCCAAAGCAGTTAACGCTGGTGGTGTTGGTGTTTCCGCTCTGGAAATGGCTCAGAACTCCATGAGATACAGCTGGGAAGGCGAAGAAGTAGATGCTAAACTGAAGAGCATGATGAAGAACATCCATAAGATTTCTGCAGACGCTGCAGAAGAATATGGTCTGGGTTACAACCTGGTTGCTGGTGCTAACATCGCTGGCTTCAAGAAGGTTGCTTCCGCTATGATGGCTCAGGGTCTGATCTAATTCAGTTAAAATTCGATAGCGAAAAATAATTAAGTAAGTTTGAGAGAGTGTTGAAAATGGGCATAATTGCCTATGTATCGGCACTCTCTTTTTCGTGTATGGAATGAATAGGCAAAGAAACAGTAGATTAAAACGTTGAAAGAAAGGAGAAATATTGCTTTAACGGTATCATTATGCAAGTACAGCAAAAAAGGCATTTTTGCAGAAAGGAGAAAGAAAAATGGGAGAAGATAGAGTTGACAAAAAAGGCGTTCTTTTGACACTGGCAGGCGGTGTCTGTTGGGGAATTTCCGGATGTTTTGGGCAATATTTGTTTCAGGAAAAAGAAGCAAATGCAGAATGGCTGGTGTCAATACGTTTGTTGACAGCAGGACTTTTGCTTTTAGGTATCGGATATATTGTGCAAGGGAAAAAAATGAACGATATTCTTCGTGCAAAAGAGGACTGTAAAAAAATGATGCTCTTTGCTATTTTTGGTATGCTCTTTTGTCAGTATTTCTTTTTTTCAGCTGTAGAACACAGTGATGCAGGAACAGCAACCGTATTACAGTCTTTGGCACCTTTTGTAATTTTGGGATATGTTTGTATAAGAAAGAAACGGTTTCCGAGAAGAGATGAGCTGCTTGGGGTAATTGCGGCAGTATTTGGTGTATTTTTGCTCAGCACGCATGGGAATATTCATCATATGCAGTTGACAAAAATGGGACTTTTTTTAGGATTGATGGCGGCGGTAGGCGCAGCAATGTACAATCTTTTGGTATCTGATATTTTAAGAAAATATGGTGTATATCCCGTAGTGGGCTTTGGGATGTTTTTTAGTGGTATAGTTTTATCTTTTTTGGTACGGCCTTGGAGATTCCAAGTATTGTGGGATGTTCAGACCATTCTCTGCTTAGTTGGTGTCGTTGTTATTGGTACGGCAGTTGCATTCTGTCTGTATTTAAAAGGGGTTAGTATGGTAGGGGCTTTTATGGGGTCGCTGTTGGGAACTATTGAGCCGGTAACAGCCATTCTCGTTTCTTTTGTATTTTTGGGTGCTGATTTTCAGTGGATTGATTTATTGGGTTTTGTCTTGATTCTGGGTACGGTTCTTTTGATGTCCCTCAGCACTTCGGGCATCGAAATGGATTAGAGGAGAAAAAGGAAATGTATTTGATAGATACAAGTAAATATTTGAGTTTGATTTTGTGCCATAAGCTAGAGATTGTTGACATTATATTGGCTGAGCAGATGTAGATAGGAAGATACTGCAAAAATAACCATGACAAAAGATTACGAAACAACTGTGCAAGTAGGAAAGGGTATGGAAACCCATGGCATTTGGCTGACGAAAAAAGTAACGAAAAGGGGTATTGGTGAGATATTGAAACGGACTTGCCCTTTTTTTCTTCCTAATCTATAATAGAAAGATAACGAAACAAGATAAAGAAAGGAACAGCAAATGATTTCATATATCAAAGGAACACTGACAGGCTTTGGGGAAGGTTGTATATTGGTGGAAACCGGCGGTATTGGGTATCGGATTTTTGTTTCTTCTGCCACCCTTGCCCAAATGCCTGAAACGGGAAATGATGTCAAAATACATATCCACATGAGCGTGAAGGAGGACGGCATTTATCTGTACGGGTTCTCCTCTGTAGATGAACAGGAACTTTTTCATCGGTTATTGTCTGTATCCGGTGTAGGTCCAAAGGGGGCGTTGGGCTTTTTGGCACAGCTTCGCCCTCACGAGATTATTATGGCAATTTTATCAGGAGATGTACAGACATTATGCAAAGCACCAGGCATAGGAAAGAAAACGGCACAGAGAGTTATATTGGAACTGAAGGATAAATTCCAAACGGCAGATGCAGTGGCAGAGGAAATGGATTTGGCAGAATGTGGCACAGCTTTAGATGCAAAAGCCGAAGCGATTGAAGCCCTGACCTCTCTCGGATATAGCCGAAGTGAAGCGGCAACCGCTGTAAATCAGACGGCAAAGGGGAATATGACAGTGGAAGAAATACTGAAAGTGGCACTGCGGAAATTTTAAAAGAAAACCGAGAGAAAAATAGAGGAAAAGAGGTATAAGAAATTGGAAAACAGACGAATCCTGACAGCTGGTATGCGAACAGAGGACAAGGAGACAGAGCCGAAACTCCGTCCAGACCGTTTGGAAAGTTATATCGGGCAGGATGGCATCAAGGAAAACCTTCGTGTGTTTATGGAAGCGGCAAAACAGAGGAAGGAAGCCTTGGACCATGTTTTGCTTTACGGTCCGCCGGGACTTGGGAAAACTACGCTTTCTAATATCATTGCCAACGAAATGGGGGTGGCAATGAAAACCACGTCAGGCCCTGCCATTGAACGACCGGGCGATATGGCGGCAGTCCTCAACAGCCTTAATGAAGGGGATATTCTTTTTATTGATGAAATACACCGTTTACAACGTACCGTAGAGGAAATTCTCTATCCGGCTATGGAGGATTTTGTCCTTGATATTATGATTGGAAAAGGTCCTGGTGCAAGGTCGATACGGCTAGATTTACCGCCCTTTACGCTTATTGGTGCAACCACAAGAATCGGGCTTTTGACAGCACCTCTCCGTGACCGTTTTGGTGTGGTACAGCGGCTTGAGCCATATGTGGTAAAAGATTTGAAATTGATATTACAGCGTTCAGCAGATGTATTGCAGATTTTTTTGGAAGAAGAAGGCGCAGAAGAGATTGCTCGCCGTTCCAGAGGGACACCTCGTATTGCCAACCGTTTGCTTCGCCGTGTTCGTGATTTTGCACAGGTCAAGTATGAAGGAAGAATTACCAAAGAAGTGGCAAGGGTGGCTTTGGATATGCTAGAAGTGGATAAAATGGGACTGGATTACATTGACCGCAAAATGCTTATGGCTATGATTGAAAAATTTTCGGGAAAGCCTGTGGGATTGGATACTCTTGCTGCATCAATCAATGAAGAATCGGAAACCATCGAGGACGTTTATGAACCGTATCTTTTGCAGCTTGGCTATATACAGCGTACTCCTCGTGGACGTGTGGTAACAGAGAGAGGGTATCACCATTTTGGATTACCCTATCCGGCAGAAGCAGAATGAACATAAGGGAGAGATGTATATGAAATTAAAGATTGAAGAAATGATTATGAATGTAAAAGATGAACTGCTTTGTTATGAAGGCATGGAGCAGAAAGCAGAAGATTGGGACAAAGAATTTCGGGAATGGATAAAATGTCATATGGGGAAAAGCAAAGATATTCTTAAAGAAGGGGACAACCTTTTCTTTCGGATTCGGGACGAGGAAGAAATTTTTGAAATTGCGGATTCCTATATGGACGCATTGGAAGAAGGCAGTGTCAAAGCATACTGGGAAAAGTTCTAAAAAATTCCACACTGCCTTATTGTGCAGTACTCCTTTTGCACATTTCTCCAAGAAATTGTAAATATCAAAATGGGCAGTGTATATAGAACTGCGGCAAAAGGGGCTGTACAAAAATCCCCAACAAAAAAGCCCCACTGTATGAAAGTGCAGTGGGGCAAAATAATATAAGAAAACGGCTGCATGGGGAACTCCCTTTGCAGCCGTTTGGTGTTATTCTGTAACTGATGATGAAACATAAAACCACCGTAACTTATCCATTGTTTAAGCTCGTGCTTGTTTGCCTTTATGGAGTTTGGGTGTTGCCCTATGCAACAAATCCGAAAGCTGTGCAATACAGATATTCGTTTTCTTTGGCTGCTAGACGAAAGGAAAGCACAAGCGTGAGCCGCAAAGGATCTATGAAATTGGTGTGGACTGAGAAATCCTCAGTTGCAAAGAGAGCATCGCCAAAGTTTTGAGAGCCGCTAAGCGTGAGTATGGTTACTTGGAGGGCAGTAGCCGGTAGGAGTATATGATATATGAGGTGAAACGATTTTTCTCAGAAATTATTTCATATAGACTAATTGTTTTCTTCTGTTAAAGAAACTCCTGTAAGATAGATAACAAGCAATAAACGAAGATATTGATGTTGTGGATAGAAGCATAAAGGTAACCATTATCTGATATTTTATGGCCTCTACTGGAGATGATCCTGCAAGAATCAAACCGGTCATCATTCCTGGCAATGATACAATACCTAATGTTTTTGCGGAATCTATCGTTGGAAGCATACCGGTTTTAATTGAGTTACGAATGATTTCAATAGAGGACGGCAGGATATCAGCACCTAGTGAAAGCTTTGTTTCCACTTCCTCTCGCTTATTTTTGAAATCAGATGATATTTGCTTATAGCATAATCCCAAAGCAACCATTGCATTGCCAACAATCATACCACTAACAGGTATGATCTGATATGGTTGGTATTGTATCGTTTTTGATAATATAAGCACCAGAAGCGTTACTGTTGCACCAACGGCTATAGACAAAAAGGATATTGCAAGACCGTTTTTGATCGCTTTTCCTCTTTTTGCTGAATTATGTGCTGCATTAAAAATCATAAGAAAAAGTAAACATGTTGTAAATAGTGGATTCTCATAACCAAAAATATATTCCAAAATATATCCAACAATGACAAGCTGAACAATGGCTCGGACAACACCGATAATGACTTCCTTTTCCAGTTTAAGCTTCTGCCAATATGAGAAAAAAAGTGCGATTAATACAAGTGATGACGAAGTAACTAAGGACATCACACTAATATTGTTTATGGCATTCATTTTGCTACCTCCTCAAAGGAATTGATTTTTCCCGATTCAAGCGTTAATACTTTATTTGCATATTTTGTGCTTTGCTCTGGATTATGTGTTATCCACAGAATAGTTATTCCTTCTTGATGCAGCGAGGAGATGACCTTTTCGACAATCAATGTATTATGGATATCCAGTGCAGAAGTAATTTCATCTAAAAGGAGAATTTTAGGCATAAATAGCATACTTCTCATCAATGCTATCCTTTGTTTTTCACCACCGGAAAGATTTTGCACATCACTTTTTAAATAATCCGTGGACATATGAAACATGGAAAATAATGAATTTATTCTTGCAAAGTCAGGTTTCATATGTCTGATAGAATAGGGGAATTCAATGTTATGCATTACTGTGTTACCGAAGAGATATGGTGTCTGGGAACAGTAGACGATGTTTCTTCTCAGTTCAACAGGCGAATAGTCCCCATAATTCTTGCCATTGAAAAAAATATTTCCACAAGTAGGGCTAATCAAATGACTGCACAGTTTAAGAAATGTACTTTTGCCACTGCCAGATGGACCGACAATAGATATAAAGTCGCCGGATGCAATACTTAGTGAGATATCTTTTAAAATTGATTTACCATCGTTATCAAAAGATACATTCTGCAATTCAAGTAATGACAATGTAATCACCTCCGTTTATCATTCCCTGTTCTGTGAAAATAGACTGTCTTTTTCAATATTCTGCAACAGTTCTTCCAGAAGCTCTTTTAATTTTTCTTTTTTTGTTTCTTCTAAGCTGTTAAATAAATTGCTTGAAAACAGTTCATCTTCTTCTATGTGTTTTTCTACAATCGCATTTCCTTCTGCTGTTGCGACAAGCTCTACTGCTCTGCGATCGGTATTTCTCCTGCATCTTTGAATCAATTTCTTATTTTCCAGCCTGTCAATAATTCCGGTAAGCGTAGAGGGGGGAATACTGTATTTTTTTGAAATATCTTTAATAGTCAACTTTTTGTTGCAGTATATCCGTTCCAGTACATACATATCCTGTGGTGGAATATTTGAAGTTTGGCGTTGATATTGGTTTTTATATTCGAAAATCTCCAATAGTTTATGAATTATTCTATTTTCGTTCATTGCAGCACCTCCGATTTAAAATTACGATATTCATATATTACGAGTAACGTAATATAATCATAACGTCGAATTTTTTATTTGTCAATAAAATTTTCAATTAGGGTGATTGAAAATTGCGACTGTCATGAAATTTGCAAAACAGAAGTTGAAAAATGCTATTTGATGAGCAGACAGAGGGATAAAAACTTCTTTTTTGACAGTCTGAAAAATCCAAAGAATTTAGATTTTGTTTAACTTTCATGGAACTGCAGTTTAGTTTTGTTTGTTATACTGGGTTCATCAAAATGAGAGGAGTTGTTCATTATGTGTAAAATTCATGAAAGAATACTGAGGATGAATATTGGTAAACGCTTAAAACAAATCATAATTGCAGGGCTTTGTGTCTTACTGATTGGAGGGGGAGTATCTGCTGTACTGCTTCGGACACAAATCGGTGAGGTAGTTGCCACTGCACAGAAATGGGAGCGGCATAAAGAAAACAGGGGAGAACAGTTTGGTGAGAAATTCAATCCATGGTTTGAGTATGATGATGTGGGTGAATATGATAACATAGATGATATAGAGGATTTCGTCCAACTGTCAAAACCACCTTTGGCTGCCAAGGTATCCCTAGGTATAACGGGACTTTTCGGTATGTTGTTGGCAATCGCATATTGGATTCTGGTTGCAGCATGGCTTTATCAAAAAGCAATACAAGCAGATATGAATGGATTGCTCTGGTTTCTCTTGGGAATAGGCGGGAATTTCGGTACTGTGGTTGTGTTTCTGGTAGTACGCAGTATTCTTCGTGTAAAATGTCCCTCCTGTGGAAAATGGCAAAAAGAATCCACATTTTGTAAAGTGTGCGGATCATCCATAAGTCATGTGTGTCCAGATTGTGGTCAGATGTGCAGAAATACAGATAAATATTGTGGAAGCTGTGGAAGAAAACTGGAAGATCAGAAATAAGGAATGTCATGAGCAATACCAGAAAACATTCTTTGCTTTCTGTATAATTTGAGATATAATAAATTCCAGTGGAGTGCCTTTACAGCAGGAGCATCTTGCAGAATGAATTTTCAGGGAAGGGAACGGGTGGGTTCTCTTCCCTTAAAGGTGGTTATCAGGATTATGGGAAAAGAAAAGAGAACGGTAAAAAAGAGAATCTTTTATGCAAATACGTTGATGGTGCTGGTCACACTATTGATTTTTCTTGCAGTAAATCTTTTAATCGCAAAAGTTTATACAGAAATAATTGAACAGGATTTCAGGGAAAGTTTTACATGGATTGATGACGAAGATGATTTGGAGGATGCTCTGCAGGAGTTGACTGTTTATAAAAATGAATTCATTCTCCTACTGCTGCTAGATGGCGTGATTTGCATTGGTGTTTTGCTGATTGTCAGCCAATTATTTACCAGAAGTTTAGCAAATCATATCCTGAAACCACTGAATGAGTTGGCAGAAGGAGCTAACCGTGTGAAAAATGGGGATTTGATTGTTCCCATTGTATATGGGGGAGAATTGGAGTTTGAAAATGTCTGTCATACATTTAATGATATGCAGTCCCATATACTTGCAGAGCAGGAGAAAAACCGAAAATATGAAAAGGCTAGAATTGATATGGTGGCAGGCATTTCCCATGACCTTCGTACACCGCTTACTGCCGTTCGGGGAACCATTAAGGGATTGATTGATGGAATCGCTTCTACACCGGAGCAGCAGAAACGTTTTTTGGAAACGGCATATCGAAGAACTGGCGATATGGACGTGCTTTTGCAAAGGCTTTTTTATTTTTCCAAGATGGAAACAGGAAATATGCCGTTGCATTTGGAAAAGGTGAGCCTAACGGCATTTGTGCATCGCTATGTCAGAGAAAAACAGGAGGATTCGAAAAAAACAGAATATTCTATTTCGGCAGATGTCGAAAAAGATATTTGGGTAACAGTTGATCTGGAACAGATGCAGAGGGTTCTGGATAATCTGTTGGAAAACAGTTTGAAATACGTCGAGGCAGATGAACGGAGAATTAGGGTGGAATTGAGGAAAAAAGAACAGACAGCACATTTGGTTTTTTCGGATAATGGGCAAGGTGTTCCCAAGGAAAAACTTCCCCATATTTTTAAAGAATTCTATCGGTGTGATGAATCCAGAAACCGAAAAGAAGGAAATGGACTGGGGCTTTATATTGTGAATTATCTGGTGGAAACTATGGGTGGAAGCGTTTATGCAGAAAATAGGGGTGGATTGGCTGTTCACATCATTTTTCCACTGACAGAGGAGAATGAACATGAGTGAGAAACGAATTTTAATTGTGGAAGATGATGCAGATATCAGTATGGTAGAAGAAGCATATCTGAATGCAGCTGGTCTGAAAACGAAAATTGTGTCTGAGGGAGCTCAGGTTATTCCTATATTGCAAAAAGAAACCTTTGACCTGATTCTGCTTGATTTAATGCTACCCGGTAAAAGTGGTTACGAGATTTGTAAAGAAATTCGGGATAAGTTGGATATTCCTATCCTTATGGTGACAGCAAGGACAGAATCTGTGGATAAGCTGCGTGGATTCGGAGTGGGTGCAGACGATTACATTTCCAAGCCTTTTGATCCGGCAGAACTTGTGGCAAGGGTGAATGCCAATCTCCGCCAATATGAGCGCAGTCGCTCCAAAGCAGTCAAGGAATCAGGAAAAAATCCAGATGAAATTGTTATTGGAGATTTACGCATTCTTCCGGAAAGTTGGAAGGTTTACAAAGGAGAGAAAGAAATTCGGTTCCCCAACAGAGAATTTGCACTTCTGAAATTTCTTGCAATGAATCCCAATATCGTTTTTTCAAAAGAGCAGTTATTTGAAAAGATATGGGGCTATGATTATATTGGGGATAGTGCAACTGTTATGGTGCATATCAATCGGATTCGAGAAAAAATTGAGGACGACAGCAAGAAACCCAAAATACTGGAAACAGTATGGGGAGCAGGATACCGCTTGAATAAATAAGGGGAAAGCGTTGTGATGCGGATTGATGAACTGAGTTATTACCATTACGCTTTTATGGATTGTTTTCCGTGAAAGACAAGCAAAAAAGCTGCAATCGGAATCGTTCTGCTTTCTTTTGTGACAATTCCTTTTAGTAATTTGTTTAAGAATTGTTTAGAAATTTACCTCTTGTTTGTTTAAGGTAGGTTGTTAAGATATCTATCAAAATCAGACAGGAGGTTTTTTTATGGGAAAAGAAGGATTAGAAGGATTTTGTATGGCACTGGCTGACAGTGTGCCTGGCGTATCAGGAGGAACTGTGGCATTTATTATGGGATTTTATGACCGTTTTATTGGCTCAATCCATAATATTGTTTTCGGAAAGGCAGAAAAGAAGAAAGAATCCGTACGGTATTTGCTCAAACTTGGTGTAGGATGGGTAATTGGAATGGCACTTGCCGCATTGGTTCTGTCTTCTTTATTTGAAAGTCATATTTATGTGGTCAGTTCACTGTTTATTGGCTTTATTGCAGGAGCTATTCCACTGATTATAAAAGAAGAGAAGGAGAATTTTTGCCAAATAGGGAAAGGTGTATTGTTCCTGATTTTGGGTGTTTTCGTTGTTGTCGGGATCACTTGGATAAATGGGCGAATTGGCAATGCATCTGTTCATCTATCCAACTTTTCCATAGGACTCGGTTTAAAATTGTTTGTGATTGGGATGTGTGCAATTTCTGCCATGTTTTTGCCGGGGATTTCCGGCTCAACATTGCTTTTGGTGTTTGGCGTTTATATGCCGATCATCAATGCAGTCAAGGGACTTCTGCACTTGGATATTTCCTATATTCCATCACTTGTCATGTTTGGAGGAGGCATTCTTGTGGGTGCACTTACAGTAGTGAGAATCATTAGGCTGTGTCTGGAAAAGTTTCGGGTGCAGACGGTGTATTTGATTTTGGGTATGATGATTGGGTCATTTTATGCGATTATAATGGGGCCTACAACATTGGAAAGAGCATTGCCTGCGATGAACATGAATAGCTTCCATGTGATTTCATGTATCCTTGGATTTGGATTGGTTCTTGCAATGCAAATGATGAAAGAGCGAAGTGAAACTTCCAACTTAGAAAAAGGCAGAATGATTTGAGCCAGATTCTGCAAAGGAAGAAACAAACAGAATAGCGTATAATGAATGAGATGGGGTACAGTTTCCTCCATGAAACGAAGGTATTACTTTATTGTGTAAAGTAAAAGATTCTCGATTGTGGAGGTTCCGATAGAGATAATTTATCGGGATAAAGATAACAGTACCTCTTATTTTTGTATATTGCAGAATTCTTTCCGCAATACATACGGAACTTTTACAAAAAAATGATATAGGGATTTTCAAGGATTATGGCATTTTTTCTGGCTTTTTCCTTGATTATGTTCCATTTACTCTTCTGTTGTTTTTTGCCCTGTACAACGGTTATGGTCTGGACAGGGATTACAGCAGCCAGACTAATCGGTGCGTATTCTCACGATATATCTTTCTGCCAAGATGACTGCTCATGGCACATTTGCATGGTTGCCATAAATAGCGATAACGGTGATGACGTGATTATCTTTAATACAAGATATAAAGCAGAAGAAAGACGGGGATTTTTTTGCCCATTTTGGCAACAATAAAGCATAAGCATAGAAAATGAGGTGAAATTATGGCAGGAGAAACAAGACAGCGTATGTTTTATTTAGATGGGGAAAAATACAAAACAAATACATGGCTTTGTTTTTTTCAAGTTCCCTTAACCAGAAAAAATGCAACAAAGTTGGCATTGCTTTCTGAGGTGCTGAAGACAGGGACAAAAAAATTTCCTTCCCGCAGAAAGCTGGAGGAAAAAGCGGAAGAAATGTATGGTGCATTTTGGGATATTTCCATTGTGAAAAAGGGAGAGGACGCACTGCTTTCCTTCACACTTGAAGTATTAAAACACATTGATCATGAACAGGCAGCCAATTTTTTACAGGAACTTATACGACATTCTTTGCTGCAGGCAGGCAGTTTTTCAGAAGAACAACTGAAGCGGCAGAAGGAGGTGTTGAAAAGGCGGTTGGAGAGTTTGGCAGATGACAAAGCTGCCTTTTCAAGACAGCGTGCAGCAGAACTGACCGCAGAGAACGGAATTGGCATTTGTGCAGATGGATATATCGAAGATATAGATGATATTACAACAGAGGATTTGAGAAATTTTTATGATGAACTATTGACACACAGCAGGGTATATTTGTTTTTTTGTGGGGATAAAGACGGAAGAACGGCATTGCAGATGTGGAAAAAATCCCTTGATTTGGAAGATGGGGTATTTTGGAAAGAAGAAAAAAACACAAGTCTTTCCCGTCCGCCTGTATGGATTAGGGAAAAGACGAAGGCAACACAGGCAAGGCTTATTTTGGTTTTTACGGGAGATGGTCAACAACAACGTGCCGCTCTTAGGGTATGGAATGAGATATTGGGTGTTGGCGGAAATTCGCTGTTATTTCGGAAAATTCGAGAGGAACTGGGACTTTGTTATGAAATACGCTCTTTTGTACCGCCTCTTACGGAAATGCTTTTTATAGAAGTGGGACTTGCAGCAAAAGATGTCAGAAAGGCAGCAAAAGAAATGATGAAGATTTGGAATACAACCATGGAAAATGGGATTCAAAAAAGGGATATTCGGCAAGCGGTACAAAGTCTGCAAAGGGAATACGAGAAAATTGCAGAGAATGCCGGACGTATGCTTGATTTTGCTGCAGAAGAAGCTTTGACAGGACGAAACAGAAGTCTTGCAGAACTTTTGAAAGAAATTTCCAAGGTGAGAGAAAAAGACATCCTACAAGTCATAGAAAAACTGCATTTACAGACTTGCTATGTGTTGACAGGAGAGGAGAGTACAGCAGATGAAACAGCTAAATAAAGTAGCAGGAGATTTGATTTTTAATGAAAAAACGGCAGAGGGAATGCAGTGTATCTGTTATCCCAAAAAAGGCTATCAGGAAAAATTTGCTGCTTGTGTTGTACCCTTTGGTGCAAATACGTTGTGTTTGCGAAAAACAGGAGCAAGTGAAACAGAACGGTTTCCTGCTGGTATTGCACATTTTATCGAACATAAGCTGTTTCAGCAGGCATGGGGAGATGCCTTTTTGCGATTCGGACAGCAGGGGGCATCTGCCAACGCATTTACAGATGCCAATAAAACAGTATATTATTTTACCTGTCAGGAAAATTTTGAAAAAAATTTGGCACTTCTTCTTGATTTTGTACAGCATCCTGTTTTTAAAAAGGAAGATGTGCAGCGAGAAAAAGAGATTATCAAAAGTGAAATTGCCATGTATGATGATATGCCTGAATGGGTGGTCTATGCACAAATGCTGGATATGATGTATAAAAATCATCCCATTCAGTACCCTGTTGCAGGGACAGCGAAAACCGTTGAGAAAATTACAACGGAAGATTTGCAAAAAGCTTATGATACCTTTTATTTACCTCAAAATTTTTCCCTTGTGGTTAGTGGCGGTGTGCATGTACGAAAAGTCATGGAACAAGCAAAATCGGTAAAAGCAAAAAGCAAAACAGGAGAGGCAGTTTGGGAAAAGGAGGCTGAAGGCATAGGAGAGCGGTATCGGGTACGTTCGATGAAGTTGAGCCGCCCTTTGTGTCAAATAGGGTGGAAACTGCCTACGGGAAAAGGCACTGTGCAGGAACGTCTTGCCATGGAGGTGCTGATGGATTTGTGGGCAGGAGAGAGCAGCCCATTTCAGGAAACTGCTTTTACAAAGAGATGGCTGGACGAGCCGCTTTTACAAACTTATGACAGAGGGGACGGATATTGTTTTTGTGCTTTTTTGGGAAGTACGGAAAAACCGGAGAAACTGGCAGAGGAGCTTTTATCTGCATGGAAGAAATTGCAGGAAAATGGTATCAAAGAGAAGGACTTTATCCGCATACAAAAGAAGATGATAGGAAGATGTCTGCGCATCTTTCAATCGGTGCAGGGGCTTGGTATGTCGCAGATTGACTGGCTCTCCTACGGTGCAGATTTGGGCGAGGTATTCCACAAGGCAAAGACACTCAGAAAAAATGATATTGAAAAATTGTTGCAAAATACGGTTATTCGAGATAAAATGGTTCTATCAGTTATTCGTTAAAAAGAAGAGGGGATAAAGTATGCCTGAAATCTGGTTTCCAAACTTGGGGATAAAAATAGAACATTTGAGCCGTTCTGCATTTACTATTGCAGGTCAGGATATTTATTGGTATGGTATTGTCATTGGTTTAGGCGTTATACTGGGCGTGCTTCTGGCAATATATGAAGCAAAGAGAACAGGACAAGATCCGGATATGTATGTGGATTTTGTCATTTATGCGATGATTTTTTCTATTATTGGAGCAAGATTATATTATGTTATTTTTTCTTGGGATTTTTACAGTCAGCACCCAGAGAAGATATTCGCACTGAGAGAAGGTGGTCTTGCCATTTATGGTGCCATTATTGGAGGTGTTTTGACAGCGATTGTATATTGTAAAGTGAAAAAGAAAAACTTCTGGCTTTTGGCAGATACGGCGGCTCCGAGTTTGATATTGGGGCAGATGTTGGGCAGATGGGGAAACTTTTTCAACAGAGAAGCCTTTGGTGGCTATACAGACGGACTTTTTGCCATGCGTTATCAGCTTTCACAGGTGCGGGCAGCAGATTTGACACAGGGAATATTGGATAACTTGGTGACAGTAGACGGCATTAAGTATATTCAGGTGCATCCTACGTTTCTGTATGAATCTGCATGGAATTTTGTGATATTGATTATACTTTTGATTTTGCTGTCCAGAAGAAAATTTGACGGGCAGATTTTTGCCACATATCTTTTTGGATATGCTTTAGGGCGTGTTTGGATTGAGGGACTGCGAACAGACCAGCTTTTGATTGCCGGTATTCCTGTTTCACAGGCATTGTCAGCGGTTTTGATTGTGGTGGCAGTTATCCTATATTTCTACCGCAGAAAAAAAGAAGCAGAATTGAAACATACGATATCATAAAAAGAAGTCGATGAATGAAGAGCAAAAAAGAATTGACGGTTTGGTGGAATATGCCAAGCCGTTAATTTTTTATATCGTTCAAAAAATCTCTTTTTTGTCATTTGAAACAACAGGCAATAGAGATATAAGATATAATGAAATAATTCCTTATACACTGGGCAAGTCATCGTTTTGGCAGAACAGGATTTCTGTAAATCCGGAAAACAGGTTGCGGTTTTTCGGCAGAATAGTATATAATCGCAGAGGGTTCTGTGATTCCAAAAGAGCAAACCGAAGAAAAATATAGGAGGGGAAATATATGTTGGGTGAAAAATTGCAGGAATGGCAGAAAAGTATAGAGAGCGGAGGAAAGGGTCTTTTTGTCTTTTTTGTCTGGACATTTATTGGAACAGTGGTCGGGCTGGTTGTCGGGACAGTGGGCATTGTGTTTCATATGACATTGGATTGGGCAGCGAAATTTCGTACAGCACATCCTGTTGTTATTTATGTGCTGCCTATTGCCGGTTTATTGATTATTCTTTTGTATCACTTGTTACATATGGAAAAAGATAAAGGCACAAATTTTATTTTGTCTGCAGTTCGTTCCAATGAAGCCATTACACTACGGACAACCCCTTTGATTTTTATCAGTACGGTGATAACCCATCTGTTCGGCGGTTCGGCAGGGCGAGAAGGAGCGGCTTTACAAATCGGCGGCAGCATTGCCTCAGCAATGGGTCGAGAAGCGAAAATGAACGAAAAAGACGAGCGCATTATTACGATGTGCGGCATGAGTGCAGGCTTTTCCGCTTTATTTGGTACACCGGTTGCGGCAGTAATTTTTTCTATGGAAGTCATTACAGTGGGGGTGATGCATTATTCGGCATTGGTTCCCTGCATTGTATCATCTTTGGTGGCTTCGGGGCTGGCAGGAAAGTTTGGGATTGCACCCACTGCGTTTACACTTATGGACGTACCGGAAATGCAGCTGAGGACAGCTTGGTTAGTGGGCATTTTGGGTGCCCTTTGTGCTGCTGTGAGTGTGCTGTTCTGCCTTACCATGGAAACAGTTGGATTTTGTTATAAAAGATATTTTAAGAATCCGTATTTGCGTGTATTTGCCGGAGGCTGCATTGTGGTGATATTGACTGTGATTTTGGGGACAAAGGATTATAATGGTGCAGGCATGGACGTCATCACACGTGCAATCGGTGGAGAAGTAAAGCCTGAGGCATTTCTTTTGAAAATCATCATGACAGCACTCACTTTGGGTGCAGGTTTCAAAGGGGGAGAAATTGTCCCTACCCTTTTTGTTGGGTCAACCTTTGGTTGCTTTATGGGAACTGTTTTGGGACTGCCGCCTTCTTTTTCCGCAGGTCTAGGTATGGCAGCATTATTTTGTGGTGTAAGCAACTGCCCCATGGCATCTCTTGTCCTTTGTTTGGAACTTTTTGGGATGAACGGAATAGGATATTTTGCACTGATTTGTGCGGTTAGCTATATGCTTTCCGGCTATTATGGCTTGTATACGGAACAGAAAATTATGTATTCCAAAATACAACCGAAATTTATCAACAGAAATGTACATTGATGTATATTATGATGAATATATGAATAAAAATGTAAAATGACAAATGTAAAATAGGAAAACAAGTCCCATAAAAATAATGAAAAATGTGAAAAAAAGCCGATAACTGTGCAAAATAAATAAAAAAATGGATAAAATAAAAAATTCATAGTGAAATTTTGATATTGCATTTTATGCAAACAAAAAGTATAATCCCAATATGAAGTACAGCAGATGAAATGCAGAAAATGAAATACCAGATGGGAGGAATTTGTCATGAAGAAATATTTTAAAAACATTTTGGCAGGTGCAATGGCATTAACGATGGCAGCAGCATTGGCAGGCTGTGGCGGTACACAGACAGAAGGCACAGGTCAGGAAGATGCGGCAGCAAAGGAAGGCGAAAAAAAGGAAACATTGGTTATGGCAACGAGTGCGGCTTTCCCTCCGTATGAATACTGGGAAGGGCAGACGATTGTGGGTATCGATGCAGAAATTGCAGCGGCAATCGCAGATAAACTGGGATATGAATTGGAAATTGAAGATATGTCCTTTGAGTCTATTATCCCTTCTGTGGTATCCGGAAAAGCAGATATTGCCATGGCAGGCATGACTGTCAATGAAGAAAGAAAAAAGAGTGTGGATTTCACAGATACTTATGCAACAGGTGTACAGGTTGTGTTGGTAAAGGAAGGTTCCAAAGTGACAGATGTAAAACAGCTTTTTGAAGAAGGAGCAAATACTATTGTTGGTGTACAGACAGCAACAACAGGAGACATTTTTACCACAGCAGATATTGAAGCAAAAGGTTTAGGTACAGTAGAACGGTATACTAAATATGGTGATGCGATCAATGCACTTCTTGCAAATAAAATAGATTGCATCGTTATGGATGGTGCAGCAGCAAAAGCGTATGCAGAAAAGAATGAAGGTCTGTATGTTTTGGATACAGAGTATGCAAAAGAAGATTATGCCATTGGTCTTGCAAAAGATAGTGAACTGACAGAAAAAGTAAATGGTGCATTGCAGGAACTTTTGGAGGACGGTACTATCCAGTCTATTATTGACAAATACATTGTATCTGAATAAATATACCGATATGTATAATTGTATAAAGGCTATACCGGAAAATTGAAGCTAAGCCAATACAGAGAGGACAGTGTAAAAAAATGCAATGGCGATATATATGGGTGTGTATGGAGAGGTTGTATAAACAGTGTGTGCAATCCGAATAAAAATACAGTGAAAAAAATCCGATTTATAGTGAAAGATTGGCATTGCATTTTATGCAGACACAAAGTATAATTCCAAATAGAAATACAAATGAATTTTGACGGATAAGAATTTGAATAAGGATTTTGATTTTGTGCATGGGAGGAGATTTATGATGAAAAAACAGTTGAAAAGCATTTTTGCAGGTGCAATGGTATTGACTATGGCAGCGGCATTGGCAGGATGCGGTGGTGCACCGGCAGAAGAACAAAACAAAGAAGATGCAGCAGCAACAGAAGAAAGCGGAGAAAAGGATACACTGATTATGGCAACCAGTGCAGATTTCCCTCCTTATGAATTTTACGATGGTCAGGATATTGTGGGCATAGATGCAGAAGTTGCACAGGCAATCGCAGATAAACTGGGATATGAGTTGGAAATTGAAGATATGTCTTTTGATTCCATCATTCCTTCTGTGGCATCTGGAAAAGCAGATATTGCCATGGCAGGTCTTACGGTAAACGAAGAACGGAAAAAGAGTGTAGACTTTACAGACAGTTATGCAACAGGCGTACAGGTTGTTTTGACAAAAGAAGGTGCAAAGCTGACAGATGTTGCGGCTTTGACAAAAGAAGGTGCAAATCATACAGTAGGTGTACAGACAGCTTCCGTTGGTGATGTATTGGCAACAGGTGATATTGAAGAAGCAGGACTTGGTACAGTAGAGCGTTACACAAAATACGGCGATGCTGTAAATGCACTTTTGGCAGACAAAGTAGATTGCATTATCATGGATAAAGAACCTGCAAAATCTTTCGTTAATACAACAGAAGGGCTGAAGGTTTTGGATACAGACTATACCAATGAAGATTATGCAATCGGTCTTGCAAAAGGCAGTGAACTGACAGAAAAAGTAAACACTGCTTTGAAAGAACTGAAAGAAGATGGAACCATTCAGTCTATTGTAGACAAATATATTACAGCTGAATAATTTAGAGAAAAAAAGGAAGCGGGGACGGGAAACCGTCCCTTGTTTTACTTCTGTATAATACAAGTTAAAAACAATGCAAAAAGAGAGGAGGATTTGATTTGCAAAATTTTATGGAAAATCTCCAGAGCCAGTTTTATACAAACTTTATTGAAAAGGATAGATGGCATTTTCTTTTAGATGGGCTGAAAGTAACATTGCAGCTGACTTTTTGTGCAGTACTGATTGGTATTGTCATTGGTGTTATAATTGCGATGATCCGTTCCACACATGATAAAAATATTGCGGAAATGCGTTCTGGTATAGGTCGGTTTATATTGAAATTTTTGAATTTCCTTGCCAAAGTTTATTTGACGGTAATTCGTGGAACACCTGTTGTGGTACAGCTGTTGATTGTGTATTTCGTTATTTTGGCATCTTGCAAGAACAAGCTCATTGTGGGTATGATTGCTTTTGGGTTTAACTCCGGGGCTTATGTGGCAGAAATTGTGCGAAGCGGCATTATGTCTGTAGATGATGGTCAGTTTGAAGCAGGCAGAAGTCTTGGCTTTAACTATATTCAGACTATGCGATATATTATTATTCCGCAGGCATTGAAAAGCGTATTACCTGCATTGGCAAATGAATTTATTGTGCTTTTGAAAGAAACATCTGTTGCAGGTTATATTGCTATGCAGGATTTGACAAAAGCCGGCGATATTATTCGTGGGGCAACATTCAGCCCGTTTATGCCACTATTGGCAGTTGCGTTGATTTATTTGGTGATGGTAATGTTTTTTACCTTCCTTGTGAACAAACTGGAAAGGAGGCTGAGAAACAGTGAGCGATAATAAAACTTTAATTCGTGTGGAAAATGTACAGAAATATTTTCGTGGTGGAAAAATAAAAGCGTTGGACGGCATCAGCACAGAGATTAAGAAAGGGGAGGTGGTCGTAATCATTGGGCCTTCCGGCTCAGGAAAATCCACATTCCTCCGTTGTCTGAATCTTTTAGAAGTGCCTACAGATGGTCGTATTTTCTTTGAAGGTGTTGATATTACAGATGCAGAAACAAATATCAATATCCATAGACAGAAAATGGGTATGGTGTTCCAGCATTTTAATCTGTTTCCGCATATGACTATTTTGAAAAATATGATTATTGCCCCCATGAAGCTGCAAGGAAAAAGCGAAGAGGAAGCAACAGAAATGGCATTGGGACTTTTGAAACGGGTCGGCTTGGAAGATCGTGCTGATGCATATCCTTCCCAGTTATCAGGCGGTCAGAAACAGCGTATTGCCATTGTTCGTGCACTGTGTATGCAACCAAACGTTATGCTTTTTGATGAACCTACCTCTGCCCTTGACCCGGAAATGGTTGGAGAGGTTTTGGAAGTTATGAAGCAGTTGGCAGCAGAAGACATGACTATGGTTGTTGTGACCCATGAAATGGGCTTTGCAAGGGAAGTGGGCAGCCGAGTGTTATTTATGGCAGACGGAAAGCTCATTGAAGAAGGTAAGCCGCAGGATATTTTTGAACATCCAAAAAGCGAGCGTTTGCAGACTTTTTTGGCTAAAGTATTATAAAAAGGATAATAAAAAAAGAAAATCTCTGAAAAACGGGATTTTCTTTTTTTTGTAAAGGTCTGATGATTCGCAGAAATGTGGAGAGAAAGCGTGCATTTTTCTACTGGTTGTATTATAATATTTAGTGCTTAATTCAGATACGACACTAATTTTTCGGCATAGGGGGAGTTTTATGATCATTACCGCTATCACGCAGCAACGACATGATCCTGAAAAACAGAATATTTTTATTGATGGAGAATTTGCTTTTTCTCTGATTATGCAGGACGTGCGTTATTTTAAGCTGAAGGAAGGCGAAGAAATTTCCGAGAGTACCTATGCGTATATCAAAGAAAATTTGCTGTATATCAAGGCACAGGATACAGCATTGCACTATATTGGTTATAAAATGCGGACAGAAAGGGAAGTTCGCCATAAATTGGAGGAAAAAGCCTTTCCCGAAGAAATTGTGGAAAAGGTTATGGTTTTTCTCCGTAAGTATGGGTATTGTGATGACAAAGAGTATGCAAAGATATTCATAAAAGAACGGCTGCGAATGAATCCAAAAGGCACATATGTTTTGCGAATGGAATTGAAACAAAAAGGTGTTTCTGAAGACATTATACAGGAAGTATTGCAGGATACAGATATAGATGAAGTGGAAGATGCGGCAAGATGGATTGAAAAACGAACCAAAGGGCAGTATGATTTGGACGAAAAAGAAAAAAAGAAACTCTATGGCTTTTTGCAGCGAAAAGGCTATTGCTGGGGAACGATTGAAGACGCTTTTCGGCTATGCAGAGAAAGAGAGGAAGAATAGATATGGGACAACATATAGCAGAAATGCGGGAACTTCGTCGTGAAATTGCAAGTGCTTATCGTGCAGGAGATTACAGAAGAGCCGTGACCAGTAGCGGAAAACTGATGCAGATGTATATGGAATACGGAAAGTCAAACACGGTAGAATATGCAGCAGATGTACATAATATGGCTATTCTTTTTGATACGCTGGGACTGAACGATAAGGCTTTGCAGTATTACAAAGAGGCGGCTGTTTTGAAAAGGGACTATGAAGGAAACAGTCTTTCTCTTGCCAATACATTAAACAACCTTGCTATTGCATACAGTAACAAACATGATTTTCAAAAGGCACTGAAATTCCATCAGCAGGCATTGCAGATACGGGATCAGAAGGTGGGCAGAAATCATGCGGATTATATTTACAGCCTCTATAACTTGGGAAATACCTATGCAGATTTAGAACGGTTTGACAAGGCTTGTGAAATGCATCAAAAAGCCTTGGAAAAAGCCATGGCATTGGAGAACTTTCCTGTTCAGGATTTGGCAGATATTTTCTTTTCTCTTGGCGATATTGCGGATAAGCAGGGAAATTATAAAAAAGCAATTTCCTCTTATGAATTTGCTTTGCAGCTGATGAAGAAAACAGAAAAAGCAGTTTCTTCCTACTGGCTGCAGCAGAAAGATACTTTGGTTAGGCTTTACAGTCAGGGCGGCTGGTTTTCTTTGGCAGCTGTATGTGCAGAAGAATCTTTAGCAATGCGGGAAGATATGCAGGAAACCGAAAAGATGGACTATCTTGGGAGTTTGAGTCGTTTGGCAGCCATGTATATAGGTGCGGAAGCACATACAAAAGCAATAGAAGTCTATGAAAAAATGCTCCCATACATACAGAAGAAATTTGGGGAAAGTCATTTCTTTTATGCAGAGGTACTGAACAGTATAGGTATGCGGTATCATGCCATGGAACAATATGAAAAGGCATCACAATATATTTTGGAGGGTATGAAGAAAAAAGAAAAAATATTTGGGGTGAAATCGGTTGCTTATGCAGTTTCCCAGTTTTCTTTTGGCATTACCTGTAAAAATGCAGGCAAAATAGATGAGGCATTGCAGCAGTATCTAACCATTCTTACATATCACAAGGAAGACGAAAAAGGTGACGCAAGAAAGATTTTGCATGCCAATGCCCTTTGTGCCATTGGGGAAATTTTGTGCGAGTATGGTGCATATGAAGCCGCATCAGACTATGAACAGGCAGGTTTACAGATTTATGCAGGGACAAAAGAAGGAGAAGACAAAAGATATTTAGAAAGTTTATATACACTGGCAGAGCAGAAGCAGAAAAGTGGCGAGAATGTGACAGCAGCATTTTTATGCAAGAAAGCAGAAGGCATTCTGTTGCACTGCGTAGGAGAGAACCATCCACGATATGCTTGGGGACTGATTCGCCAAGGACACATATTGGCAGAGGGGAAAAGATATCAATATGCCGTTAGCGTACTGGAACAGGCAGCAAAAATACAGCAGGAAATGCTTGGTGCAGACAATCCGACCTATTTGCGGACATTGGAGGAATTGGGAAGAATTTGTACGCAGGGTGGTATGTATGACAAGGCTCTTCAATATTTTTTAAAAAGAAATCATGCAAATTTGGAACAAACAAGGGAGGAGCTGAAAGAGGCAGCAGAAACGCTCCTTGCAGTAGCCAATTGCTTTTTGTATTTACAAAATGAGAAGAAGGCAGAAGCATATTATCAGGAGGCAGAGGAAAAACTTTGCCATAGTGGTATGGAAGCAGATGGGATTTATGCGAAAAGGCAGCAGGAATATCTGTGCCTGCGAGATGGAATATTGCCAAAGAAAGAGAAGAAAAACAGTTCGGCAGAACGAAAAAAACGGTTGTGGCAGGCTGTGGAGATATTTTGCGAACTTTTAGAAACGAAGAGAGAACAGCAGGATTTTCAGGACAAGGAAACTATACGCATCATTTTCACTTTAGGTGACTTATATTTATGTTTGGGAAAAGCAAATGAAGCACTTTTGCAGTATGAAAAGGCTGAGAAGTATGCAGAAGGCATACAGTATGTGACGGTGTGCCGTAAAATCGGTGAGGTATATTTGCAAAAGGGAGAAGCAGAGAGAGCATTGCGGCAGTTTCATCATGCAAAAAGCTATATGGAAGAATATGAAGATGTACATACAGAACTATACTGCCAAATCATTGGTTGTATGGGAGACTGCTTTTATCGTATAGGGGACAAGGACAAGGCCCTCATGTTTTATCAGCCATATTTACACTTGTTTCGGGAGTTGGAGTTACCTATGGACAATGAATATGCAGCAAGAATGAAATGTATTGCAGGGGCATTGGCTCGTAGGGGAGAACATCAGGAAGCCGCAGTTTGCTATAAAGAGCTTGCCATGTGTGAGAAGGCAATAGGCGGAGAAACAAAAGAATATCTCAGCTTTTTATTGAAAGCGGCTGAAAATCATATTGCGCAGAAGGATACAGAGGAAGCGGAAAAACTTTTGGACAAGGTGCTGTTACGGGGAAAAAGGAACGGAACAGATACTGTGGAATACGGAAAACTTTGCGATAAAACAGGCAGACTGTATGCCAAAAACGGAAATGCCAGCAAAGCAATTTCTGCCCTTGGTTTTGCCTATGAGAAAACAATACAGGGTGAACCATGCCTGACAAAAGAAGGACTGCGGGTGCTTTTACAGCTTTTACGGGAGAACGGCCATATAAAATATTTTTTTGCCGTAAAAGAAGGCGGAAAAATGGAATAAATCTGTTGACAGGCATGTTTTTCTATGGTATCATAACGGAGTATGTCAGCCGCATGGAGAGGTTTTGTAAAATCGAAAAGAGGTTTCGATTACCATATCCAGCGAGTAAATTGCGAGGAGGTGTTCATATGTACGCAATTATTGAAACCGGTGGTAAGCAGTACAAAGTAGCAGAAGGCGATATCATCACAGTAGAAAAACTGGGTGTAGAAGCAGGTCAGGAATACAAATTCGACAAAGTTCTGGTACTGGCAAAAGATGGCGATGTAAAAGTTGGCGCACCTTATGTAGAAGGCGCAGCTGTTACAGCATCTGTAATCGGCGATGGCAAAGCGAAAAAGGTTATTGTTTACAAATACAAACCCAAAAAAGGCTTCCATAAGAAAAATGGTCACAGACAGCCCTTTACAAAACTGCAGATTAAATCCATCTAATTATGATTCAAGCAAGGATTTATCGCAAAAAAAAGAAAATATGTGCTTTTGAGATTTCCGGTCATGCAGGATTTGCACAAGCAGGAGAAGATATTGTCTGTGCGGCAGTGACTATCCTGTCTTTCAATACAGTTAATGCCATAGAACGATTTACAGATGTTCCTTTTCAGGCAGAAGCTGATGAAGAAAAAGGCGGTTATCTCAAGGTTGTATTCCCTGTTGAGGGAATGGCGGACGAAAAGGTGCAGCTTCTTTTGGAGACTTTGGCACTGGGCTTGTCCGATATACAAACGGAATATAAAAAATATCTTACTTTGATAAATGAGGAGGTGTAGATATGTTCAGATTGAACCTTCAGTTCTTTGCGCACCATAAAGGTGGCGGTTCTACAAAGAACGGTCGTGACTCCAATGCAAAAAGACTTGGTGCAAAACGTGCAGATGGTCAGTTCGTATTGGCAGGTAATATTTTATACACACAGCACGGTACAAAAATTCATCCCGGCGTAAACGTAGGCAGAGGTGGAAACGATACATTGTTTGCTCTGGTTGACGGTCGTGTAAAATATGAAAGAAAAGGCAGAGATAAAAAACAGGTTTCTGTATACCCTGTTGAAATCGCTGAATAAAAAGATCAAAGGCTTCAAATGTTATCATTTGAAGCCTTTTTCGTGAAAAACAAAGATTCTCTGCTTTTGACGAAAAAGGCTTCCAAAATAAGGAAAGAAAGGATAGTGGGAATATGTTTGTAGATAGAGTAAAAATCCATATAAAAGGTGGTAACGGCGGTAATGGAATGGTTTCTTTCTTCCGTGCTAAGTATATTACCCATGGCGGCCCTGACGGCGGTGACGGCGGCAGAGGCGGTGACGTGGTATTTGTAGGAGATGAAAGCATGGGAACCCTGATGGATTTCCGTTATAAAAGAATGTTTAAAGCAGGCAATGGTCAAGATGGCGGCAAGCGGAATTGTTTTGGCAAAGACGGAGAAAGTATTGTTATTAAAGTGCCTGTAGGGACGGTTATCCGTGAAGCGGAAAGCGGTAAGATTATGGCAGACATTACCCAAAATGGTGAAGAAAAAATTCTCATTCATGGTGGTAAAGGCGGAAAGGGAAATCAGCATTTTGCAACACCTACCAGACAAGCCCCCCGTTATGCAGAGCAAGGCAGAACGGCAAAGGAATATGATGTTATTCTGGAATTGAAACTCATTGCTGATGTAGGGCTTATTGGTTTTCCTAATGTAGGCAAATCCACATTGCTTTCTATGGTAACAAATGCTAATCCTAAAATTGCAAATTATCACTTTACTACACTATCTCCCAATTTGGGTGTTGTAGAGGGCAGATTTGGTGATAGCTTTGTTTTGGCGGATATTCCAGGGCTTGTGGAAGGTGCCAGTGAAGGCATTGGTCTGGGACATGAATTTTTGCGTCATGTAGAACGTACAAAAGTATTTATTCATGTAGTAGATGCTGCTGGTGTAGAAGGCGATGACCCTGTGGAAAATGTACGAAAAATCAATCGGGAATTGGAAGAATATAATCCTGATTTGATGAAGCGGCCACAGGTTATTGCAGCGAATAAAACAGATATTCCCGGTGCAGAAGAAAATGTGAAAAGGTTGAAAGAAACCTATGAAAAAGAAGGATTCATTGTATATCCCATTTCTGCAGCTACGAATAAAGGTCTGGATGAGCTGTTGACAAAGGTTGGGGAGATTTTAAGGGATTATCCTGAAGATATTGTCTTTGCAGAGGAATATGAAGAATATGATGAGGTTGCGGTAGATCGTGAACCGTTTACCATTGATGTGGAGGACGGCATTTATGTGGTTCGTGGTGTAGGTGTAGAAAAGATGATTGGCTATACCAATATTGACACAGAAAAAGGTTTTGCATTCTTCCAACGCTATTTGAAAGAAAAAGGTATTATCGAAGCTTTGGAAGAAAAAGGTATTGAAGAAGGCGATACTGTCCAGATTTATGATGCGGAATTTGAATTTTGGAAATAAAATTGGAAAGGGGATCTGTTCTGAGATGATTGGGACAGATCCTTTTCTGTATTTGTTTTTGCTTGAATCTTGTAAATAAATCTGTTATGATATTTTTGTCAAATAATGTCTAAAAACCGATGTAAATTGATAAGAATATATCTTGTGTATAACAG
>JAHHTX010000002.1 GCA_020024255.1 Anaerotignum sp. | reverse complement strand
AGTGAATTCCCATTGCGGATTCCATTTGGGAAACCCTTCGTTTCCCAAACCCTTCCGCATTTTTGAAAAAGGGTAGAAACTACTTTTTCTACAGGCTGAGGAGTGTATATCGAAATACACTCCTTTTTTTAAAAATTGATGTCCAATATGGTGGTGATGCGGTTGTCATTGGTCAAGGTAAAGTCAAACTCCAGCCAAAAATAATCCAAATCCCTGTCTGTTGTCATTAAATCGTAAGTCATGCTGCCTGTGCCTGTGTTTTGCAGCTCTTCGGCAACGGTTTCCCAGTCTTCCGAACAGTTTTCTTCTGTAAATGTGTCGATGATATAGGGCTTTCCCTCGTCTTCTGCCCAGCCGTTGTAATTGGTGGTGATAAATTGCCGTAAATCCTTTATGGCTGTATCCCCGTTCTCTCCCTGCCAATTTTCGGAAAGTTCTGCCAATGTTTCCAATTTTTCGTAGGTGTCATGGGCAATGGCATTGACGATTTCGGTGACGGTGTGCAAAAGCTGTTCTTTTATGTGCTCCATAGCTTTCCTCCTTTGCTGCCTGTGGTTTCTTTTGATGAAAGTATACCATAGGGAAAAAGGCAGTGTCACGGCATTTTGCAGGAAATTTTCCTGTTTTGAAAAAAGAGAGAAAAAAAGGCTTGACATTTTCCAACTTTTTGTTATAATAAACTCATAAATAAGAATTATTATCATTTGATAATAACAATATATTAAATCTTTGATTGGAATAATTTATATGGGAGGTTTTGATTATGGAATTAAAAGGATCAAGAACAGAACAAAATTTACAGACAGCATTTGCAGGGGAATCCCAAGCAAGAAACAAGTATACTTACTATGCAAGTAAGGCAAAGAAGGAAGGCTATGAACAGATTGCAGCCCTCTTTACCGAAACTGCAAACAACGAAAAAGAACACGCAAAGATTTGGTTCAAACTTTTGCACGATGGGGATATTCCCACAACAACAGAAAACCTGTTAGATGCGGCAAACGGTGAAAACTACGAATGGACAGATATGTATGCAACATTCGCAAAAGAAGCAAGAGAAGAAGGTTTCGACAGAATTGCATATCTGTTTGAAGCAGTAGGCAAAATCGAAAAAGAACATGAAGAAAGATACCGCAAGCTTTTGGAAAATGTAGAAGGCGGTTTGGTATTCTCCAGAGATGGCGACATGATTTGGCAGTGTGCAAACTGTGGTCATATCCACGTTGGCAAACAGGCTCCCGGCGTATGTCCCGTATGTGCACATCCTCAGGCGTACTTCCAGCTTCTGGCACAGAATTACTAAGATACAAAAAAGATACGAAAAAACTGTAGGCAAAATCGTTTTTATCCCTCTGTCTTCTGGTCAAAGCCTTGAATGCAATGAGGCTTTGACCAAAGGGGGGCGACTTTGTCGGCACCATCAGGCATCCGAAAGGGTGCCTTTTGGTGTATGGTTAAATGAAGTTCGGAAAAAAAGAGGTGTATTATGCAAAAAATTATATTGGCATCTGCATCCCCAAGGAGAAAAGAATTGCTTTCCCAGTTGGGGATTACCTTTACAGTGGAAACGGCAGAAGTAGAGGAAAGACGTATTGCCCATGACGTATCATCGCCCAAAGAAACCGTATGTCTTTTGGCAGAGGCAAAGGCAAAGGCGGTTTTGCAGAAGCAAAAAGAGCCACATATCTTTGTACTTGGTGCAGATACGGTGGTGGCACAGGAAAACCGCATTTTCCATAAGCCAAAGGACGAGGGGGAAGCCTTTTCCATGCTCCTAAGTCTTTCCGGTAAAAAACATACGGTATATACAGGATTTGCCCTTTTGGAAGAAAAAGAAGGGACGCTTTTTCGTCATGTGGAAGCTGTGGCAACAGACGTGTTTTTCCGCACACTGACGGAAGAAGAAATCCATGCCTATATTGCCACAGGCGAGCCTATGGATAAAGCAGGGGCATATGGCATACAGGGAAAAGGTGCATTTCTTGTGGAGCGTGTGGAAGGGGATTACAATGCGGTTGTGGGACTGCCCCTTTCTGCACTGTACTGTGCCTTAAAGAAAGCCGGTGTTTCCATCAGGTCGTTTTGGCAAAATCCGTTAGAAGGGTGATATTCCGCCCGTTTACAGAAAGAATCCCTTCGTTTCGCATTTTCTTTATCTCCCTTGACATGGCACTGCGGTCAACGCAAAGATAGTTGGCAAGGGAACTTTGGGAAAAAGGCAGCACAAAAGGATTGCAATGTTCCTTTTTCTGTTGAAGATACAGATAACAGAGCAGTTTGTTCCGTATGGAACGATGGCTTAAAATTTCCACTTTTTCACTCAGCTGTTGTACCTTTTCCGTCATCAGGTTTAAGAGATTTTCTACCACGATACTGTGATGATGACAGGCACGGCTGCACCGCTTTGTAATGTGGCAGGTATGGATAAAAATGACTGTGCAATCCTTTTCACACTGGATAAGCATATCGTCTATGCCCACTGCCATGGAAAAGTATGTACCGAATATACCGCCGTCCTCCATATATTCCAGCATATCCAGACTGCCATCAATATTCAGACGGTTTAGCGATACACAGCCGGAAAGCAGAATACCGATTTTGTCTTTGGAAGGAATTTCTTCTTTTTCTGTAAATTGTTTCTGCTCCATTTCAAAACAATGCACCATTTCCGTCAGTTCCTCACCGGAAACACCCGTAAATAGAGGGTTTTCCAAAAGATTCATAAAAAAACCTTCTTTCTGTTGCAAATGCAACATCATATTTTCTGTTCTTATGGTAGCATAGAGATAAATAAAAGTAAAGAAGTATAAAACAAAAACAGATGAAACAAAATAGAATGAACCAAAGTGTTTAATAAGCATATTTTATATGGAAAAATTTGATTGTATGAAGGAGGATTTAGTATGAACAAAATAAGATTTTTTACTTGTGAACATTGCAAAAATATCATCACCATGATAGAGGATAAAGGCGTATCCACTGTTTGTTGTGGGGAAGACATGAAGGAACTTGTACCCAATACAACAGATGGAGCAGGGGAAAAACATGTGCCTGTAGTTTCAGTGGAAGGCAGCAAAGTAGTGGTAAAAGTTGGTGAAGTAACACATCCTATGCAGGACGAACACCACATTTCCTGGATTTATCTGGAAACCACAGAGGGTGGTCAGATTAAATATCTGCCCCATACAGGAGAACCTGAAGCAGTTTTTGCTCTGGCTGACGGCGAAAAAGCCGTGGCAGCTTACGAATACTGTAATCTCCATGGCCTTTGGAAAGCAGAACTGTAAGAAAACCCATAAAATAATCAGAACGTAATCAGAACGATTCGACGATAAACGTAATTGCTGCTGTCTGCAATGCAAAAAGGAGCATTGCAGGCAGCTTTTTTTAGGTGATGGCAGGGGAAGCCAAAAAGGATAAAGGAGGAAAAAAGATGAAGGCATTGCAGTTAAAACCCGATTTTTATTGGACAGGTGTATTGGATAAAGACTTGAAAGTTTTTGATATTATTATGATGACAGAGTTTGGTACAACCTATAACTCTTATGTTTTGAAGTGCGGGAACAAGACTGTTTTGTTTGAAACAGCAAAAGCAAAATTCTTTGACGATTATCTGGAAACACTGTCCCAGATTGTAGATGTAGCAACCATTGACTATATTGTAGTCAGCCATACAGAACCTGACCATGTGGGCAGTATCAAAGGCATTCTGGACATCTGTCCCAGAGCCAAGGTTGTGGCAACGGCAACGGCAATCGGCTTTTTGAAGCAGATTGTAAACGGCGATTTTTATAGCATTGCAGTAAAAGATGGAGATGAACTGAAAATTGGAAACAAGACATTGCATTTCCATGTATTCCCAAATCTCCATTGGCCTGACACCATGTATACGTATATCGAAGAAGATAAGGTGCTTGTGACTTGTGATTCTTTTGGCTCTCACTATGCCCATGAGGGTATTCTTCGCAGCACAGTAACCGATACAGAAGGGTATCTTCGTGCAACAAAATACTATTTTGATAATATCCTTGGTCCCTTCAAACAGCCTTATATGACAAACGCATTGGCAGCTGTACGAAAAATGGACATTGACATGATTTGCCCCGGACATGGCCCTGTATTGGACAGCCATCTGGAAGAACTTTATGATATTTATGAAGAATGGTGCAGTGTGCCAAAGGAAGACAAAAAGAAAGTTGTTATCCCTTATGTCAGTGCATATGGCTATACCGCACAACTGGCAGAAGAAATTGCAAAAGGAATTGGGGAACACGATAATATCGAAGTCAAACTGTATGATATGGTGACAGCAGATGTTGCAGAAGTGCAGGGAGAAATCAATTCCGCAGACGGTATTCTCTTTGGTACACCCACTATCCTTGGTGAAGCATTGAAACCCATTTGGGATTTGACCATAACAATGTTCCCGCCTATCCACGGCAATAAACTGGGGAGTGCTTTTGGCAGCTATGGCTGGAGCGGCGAAGGTGTTCCGCATATTATCCAAAGATTGAAACAGATTCAGATGCGTGTGGTAGACGGTTTCAGTGTAAGACTGAAACCCTCCGAAAACGATTTATTGGAAGCATATGACTATGGCTACCGTTTTGCAGATAAGCTGAACCAGAAGGAAAGCAAGAAATCCGGTGCAAGAAGCGGTCTGGTAAAATGCTTGGTATGCGGAGAAATCTTTGATTCTTCCTTGGATACCTGTCCTGTCTGCGGTGTAGGCAGAGAAAACTTTGTTGATGTGGAAATTGATGAAGTGACATATCATCAGGATACATTGGAAAAATTCGTTATTTTGGGTGGCGGTACGGCAGCACTCAATGCAGCAAAAGCCATCAGAGAAAGAAATAGTACGGCAACCATCACCATGCTTTCCGATGAAAAAGAACTGCCTTACGACCGTCCTATGTTAACCAAGAATATGTTCGGTGCAATCAGTGGCGGTGCTATTGCAAGTAAAGACAGCATATGGTATGGAGAACAGAATATTGACCTGCGTCTGGAAACCAAAGTGAAATCTATGGATACAACCAAAAAGGAAATCTATTTGGAAGACGGTTCTGCACTGCCTTATGACAAGTGTGTATATGCCCTTGGTTCTCGCAGCTTTATTCCGCCCATCAAGGGTGCAGAGTTGGAAGGGGTAACCGCTGTACGTACCATTGCAGATGTAGAAAAAATCAACCAGATGGCTCTGCATGCAAAACACGCAGTAGTGATCGGTGGTGGTGTTTTGGGTCTGGAAGCAGCTTGGGAACTGAGAAAAGAAAAAATCGAAGTTACCGTTTTGGAAGGACTGCCTTATCTTTTGAAAGGCAAGTTGGATACATCTGCCGCAGATTTGTTGGCAAAGATTGCAGAAAAGAATGGTATTCATGTGATGACCGGTGCAAAAATTGCAGAAATCACAGGCGGCGAAAAAGCAGAACATGTGGTATTGGAAGACGGCACAAAGATTCCTGCGGATATTGTGATTATATCAACAGGTGTTCGTGCCAATAAGGAACTGGCAGAAAATGCAGGACTGGCTGCAAACCGTGCCGTTATGGTAAACGATAAGATGCAGACCACAGACAGCAATATTTTTGCAGGTGGTGACTGTGCAGAATATGAAGGTGTGAATATGGCAATCTGGCCTGTAGCCATGGAAATGGGTCGTATTGCAGGTGCAAATGCAGCCGGAGATAGCCTGCCTTATCTGCCACAAATACAGGGCATGTCTTTATCAGCCATGAATACTTCCCTGTATGCCATTGGCGATGTGGGTACACGAGAAAACGTTGTCTATAAGACAATGGAAATCCGTGATGATAATAAAATGACATTGGAAAAATACTACTTTAGTCATAATGCACTTTGCGGCGTTATTCTTATTGGAGATGTTTCCAAAATGAAGGAAATGACTGAAGCGGTGATCAAGAAAACATCTTTTGGAAAACTGTTTCTGTAAAGAAACTTTTGACAAATCACCTGTGCCAATCAAAATTTATTCCATATAAAAAGCAATAAAAAAGAGACTGCCGTTTTTTGTACAATATACAGAAAGCGGCAGTCCCTTTTTCCTGCAGAAAAAAAGAGAATGTTTATTGCTGATTTTTGTTTTGCCTGTCCAACAGCCATTCTGCATATACGGAAGCGTGTTGAAAATCTCTTTCGTCCATAACGGAGAGATAGGACATCAGCTTTTCCCATTGTTGTAAATCTTCCTCTGTCAGTTTGTAGGGAACACGAATATCGCTTCTTCCTGTAAGATACTCAAGAGAAACATCAAAGATGGAAGCCAGCTGCATAGCGTCAGCAATCATTGGCGTTCTGGTACCGGATTCATAAACGGATACCGCTGTTTTACCATGAAGTATCATATCGGATAATGCAATTTGGGTAAGCCCCTTTTCTTTTCGTAATTGTTTGATGCGGTCTTTTAATTCCGCCATAGAAGCACCTCCTTACCTGAATGAAATATAATGTAATATGCTCCTAGTATACCATAACCTCTTGATGGGTTTAAAGAGGAACATATCCCTGAAAAGGAAAAAATAAAAAATAACATGACAAAATGAGGGTGTCGACAAAGTCGCCCCCCCTTCGTCAAAGCCTGATTTCATGCAAGGCTTTGACGAGCAGACAGAAGAATAAAGCAGAAGTTCCAAGGGCAAAAAAGCCTTGAACCTTCTGCTTTTCCTCGTGGGAAGTAAATTCCCACTGCGGATTCCATTTGGGAAACTCTTCGTTTCCCAAACCCTTCCGCATTTTCCAAAAGGGAGAAAAATCACTTTTTTGGTATGCTGATAAATAGGATTTTTTTGAATTTGTTCTAAAAATGTAAGGAAAAGGACATATTTTCTTTCGGTTTTCATAACAATTTTACCAAGTTTATGCTATACTAGTTGAAAGGAAATATGGATTTGCCCAAGCAGGTGCCATTTGGGGAAAGCATTTACCAAAAAACAGGGAGCAATCTTATGGTTATGCGGCAGCTGCCTGTGTTGCGAGCTTTGGGATTTTGAAAAGAAGGTGTGAAGGATGGGTTTTTTTGATGGATTTTTTGACAGTCTTGGTATTACCGAGTTTGTAAAGCCTTCCATTGGCATGACGGACGTTTTGGATATCCTGATTGTTGCTTATATCATTTATAAGGTGATTTTTTGGATTAAAGAAACAAGGGCGTGGGTACTGTTTAAAGGTATTCTTGTTATATTTGCACTGGCTGTTATGGCAGCCTTGCTGAAGTTAAATACCATTATTTGGATATTGTCCAATACCATCAATGTGGGGATTATTGCACTCCTCATTGTGTTTCAGCCGGAAATGCGAAAGGCATTGGAACAGCTGGGAAAGGGACGTTTTTTTTCCTATTTTACAAAAGGGGATAATGCAGCAAACAGTAAGGCAGCTGCAAGAACTGTAGACGAAATGGTAAAGGCTGTGGAAAAAATGGGCGCAGTGAAAACAGGTGCGTTGATTCTCATGGAGCAGGAAGTGCCTCTTGGGGATTTGCAGCGGACAGGGATTCCCATTGATGCTGTGGTTTCCAGTCAGCTTTTAATCAATATATTTGAACATAATACGCCCCTCCATGACGGTGCGGTAATTATCCGCAACAACCGTGTGGCGGCGGCAACCTGTTTTCTTCCTTTGACGGACAGCAATGAGATCAGCATGGATTTGGGCACAAGGCACAGAGCAGCCATTGGTGCCAGCGAGGTTTCCGATGCTTATGTCATTGTTGTTTCCGAGGAAACGGGAAAAATTTCCGTGGCAAAGGGCGGTGTTCTCTATCGTGATTTGACTGCGGAACAGCTGAAAAATATGCTTTCCCGTCAGGGAAATACCGGAAAAAGAAAACGGGCAATTTGGAAAGGACGGCAGGATAAATGAAACGATTGCAGGAAGTTTTGATGAAAGACTTAGGTTGGAAATTCCTTTCGGTCGCCATTGCCGTTACCATGTGGTATATGGTCATCAGTATCAATCAACCTGTGGATACCAGAACCTACAGCACCATGTTGCAGGTGGACGGTATGACATCTCTCCATGCAAAGGGCTTGACAATTTCCAACGAAGACGAAATTTTGGGAACAAAGGTCAATATCAAAATCAAAGGGCAGCGGACGGCTCTTGACCGTCTCAGCCAAAGACAATCGGATATGCTTCGGGCATATATTGATGTAAGCGACCTTAACTATATTGCAAGTGGCGATACCATAAGCAGAGAAATTCGTGTATCCCTGCCAAATGGCGTTTCCGGATATGAAATTGTAGGAAAATTTCCCTCTAAAATGGAGATGAAAATGGAAAGGCTTACGCAGAAGGAATTTCCCATTGAACCAATGCTAACCAACAAAAAGGAAAATGGAAAGAAACTGACTGCACCTATACTCAGCCAAAATACGGTTTTGGTGCAGGGGGCAAAGTCCAAAGTAGATGAGGTGGCAGTGGTGCGTGCCGCTGTAGATGCAGTGCAGGCGAAAAATGAGGGCGTTGTTGAAGCACCCCTTACGGCTTATAACCGCCGAGGAGAAGTGGTAGACGGGGTTGTATTAAGCAAAAAAACCGTGATATTGACCTATGGCGTTTATGATGAAAAAGTTGTTCCTGTTTTGGTGGAAGCCATTGGTGCCCCTGCAACGGGATACCGCTTTGAGGAACTGAGTTACAATCCTAAGTCCATTGTCATATTGGGAGAGGAAGAAAACCTTGCCAAAATAGACAGCATTACATTGGAAAATATGGATATTTCCGGCAAAACCGCTGATGTGACAAAGAATTACAATATCTCGCACTATTTGCCTACAGGCTGTTCTTTGAAAAATCCCACGGAAAATACCGTGCAGGTTGTGGCGAAAATTGTCAAAAACGAAGGAAGAAAAATCTCCATTCCCTCTTCCCGTATTACCATAACAAACCGACAAGAGGGTTATGTCTACCATTTGCCGGAAACGGTTTCCGTTTCTCTTACAGGTAGTGGAGGAGATGTTTCTGCCCTGTCCGGTACTGTGGACGTAAGCGGATTGGAAGAAGGGGAACATTCGGTTCCGATTTTGTGGCATCAGCCCCAAGGCATTACGGCAGCGGAAACCACTGTTTATATTGGTGTGGAAAAAGTACCTGCTTCGCCTATGGAAGAAACGGAAGAAGTAGAGTCAGAGCCAACGGCTTAACAGGTAAAATAAATGGCAGCAGATGTTTTTCTTTAAAGAAAAAAAGACTTCTGCGGATATCTCGATAAAAAATAGATTAAAGGAGTAGAAAACATGGGAAGATTATTCGGTACGGACGGTGTCCGTGGGGTAGCTAATACAGAATTGACAGGGGAAATGGCATATCAGCTGGGCAGAGCTGGTGCATATGTTCTTACCAGAGAAACCAAACACGCACCCCGCATATTGGTGGGAATGGATACAAGAATCAGCGGAGATATGTTGGAAGCGGCACTGGCGGCAGGCATTTGTTCTGTGGGGGCACACGCTGTTTTGGCAGGCATTGTGCCCACGCCTGCTGTGGCATATCTGGTGCGGAAATACCGCTTGGACGCAGGTGTTGTCATTTCTGCCTCCCACAACCCTGTAGAATATAATGGCATTAAGTTTTTTAACAGCAAGGGGTATAAGCTCAGCGATGCATTGGAGGACGAAATCGAAGATATTATTATGGCACACAGGGAAATTCTCCCTTGCCCCACAGGTGCAGGCATTGGTACACGCTCTGTGGCAGAGGAGGCATTGGACGATTATATTGATTTCCTGACCAAAACCACAAAGGAGCGGTTTAACGGCATTAAAGTGGCTTTGGATTGTGCCAATGGGGCATCTTACAAGGCGGCACCCATTGCACTTTTGAATCTTGGTGCCGGTATGTGTATTATCCACAATGAACCGGACGGTACAAACATCAATGCCAAATGCGGCTCTACCCATATGGAGGATTTGCAGGCATTTGTCAAGGAAAATGGTGCAGACATTGGCTTTGCCTTTGACGGCGATGCAGACCGCTGCCTTGCTGTAGACGAAAAAGGCAATCTGATAGATGGGGACAAAATTCTTGCCGTTTGTGGTTTGGATATGAAGGAGAGAGGCGAACTGCGGGGCAATACCATTGTGGGTACAGTCATGACAAACCTTGGCTTAAACCTGATGGGCGAAAAGAATGGAATTCATATTGAGCAGACCGGCGTTGGCGACCGTTATGTTTTGGAGCGGATGATGGAAGCAGACAGAAATCTTGGGGGTGAGCAGTCAGGACACATTATTTTCCTTGACCACAATACCACAGGCGATGGGATTTTGACTGCCATTCAGATTCTTTCTGTGATGAAGCGTACAGGGAAAAAGGCTTCGGAACTGGCTTCTGTCATGGAAACCATGCCCCAAGTTTTGGTGAATGCCCGTGTGAATAATGCCAAAAAGAATACCTACATGGAAGTGCCGGAAATTCGCCATGCCATTGAAAAACTGAATGCGACGTTTTCCGGAGAAGGCAGAGTCCTCATTCGTACCTCCGGCACAGAACCCCTTGTGCGTGTGATGATTGAGGGCAAGGATTTGGTGCATATGGAAAAAGAAGCCAAGAAACTGGCGGTATTGATAGAAGATATGCTGAAATAATTGGTTAAGGGGGAGATGCCCTGTGGTATTCCCTTTTTCTTCTCCTATTTTTGCCAGTTGAACCATATACCAAATGAGCAGAAAGCTTTGTTACAAACAAGGCTTTGACGGGCAGACAGAAGGATAAAGCAGAAGTTCCATGGCAAAAAAGCCTTGAAACTTCTGCTTTTTCTTGTGGGAAGTCAATTCTCACTGCGGATTCCATTTGGGAAACCTTCGTTTCCCAACTTCTTCCGTATTTTCGAAAAGGGATAAAAACCACTTTGTCTACAGTCTGCACCTTTTTTACACATAAAAAATCCCGTTCTTTTTTCCTTTTTTCCTACATATGCTATAGGGAGAGGAGAGGAGGCAGCCCATGGGAAAGCGGGAAAAAGACAAAAGAAACCTTAGACGAAGTATGGTGGGTCTTTGTGTATTTGTGCTGGTACTTCCCTGTCTTTGGCGTATGGGCGGTGCAGGGCTTGCCCTTTCGGAAATATTGCCCGGACAAGTTTCGGCAACGGCTTTTTCTGTTGGGAACGGAAAAAAAGAGGAAACAGAGCCGTTTCCTGCCAAAGAAAAGACGGTTATGGGCATTGGAGATGTGGACTTTGCCAAAACAGCGATTCAGGCAGAACAGCCCATGGCAAATTTTAAGGAACAATATCAAACATTTGATGCACTCAAAAGCAATCTCTATGTGGTGGATAGCAGAACGGCATTTCTTCCTAAAGACATTGATGTGGAAAAAGCCCTTTCCCGTGACTTTTCTATAGATTGCAAGGGAAAGGAGCCGAAAGTATTGATTTTTCATACCCATTCCTGTGAGGAATATGCCGACAGCGATATGACAAAAGGTATGGAGGAAGGAATTTGGGGCGTAGGGGAACGCTTGAAGGAGCTTTTGGAGGAAAAGGGAATCCCTGTTCTCCATGACACAGGGCGATACGATATGGTCAACGGACAACGGGAAGTTCTTGGTTCTTATGAACGTATGGACGCCCCCATTCGGCA
Source organism: Anaerotignum sp. (assembly GCA_020024255.1). GTDB lineage: Bacteria > Bacillota > Clostridia > Lachnospirales > Anaerotignaceae > Anaerotignum. The sequence continues at coordinate 38,064 of JAHHTX010000002.1, read as the reverse complement.
GATATTGAAGGAAAATCCCTCCATAGAAGTCTGTATTGATATGCACCGTGACGGGGTGGCAGAAGGAACAAAGCTGGTGACGGAGGTAAACGGCAAGCCTTGTGCCCAAATTATGTTTTTCAATGGCTTATGCCGCTTAAATAAAAATGGGGAACTGACTCCCGCAGAAGGACTTTCCAATCCCTATATCAAGGATAATCTGGAATTTAGTTTGCAGATGCAGGCGGTTTCCCGTGGGAATTTCGGAAATTTTAACCGTAAAATCTATTTGAATGCCTATCGATTCAGTTTGCATTTTATGCCCCGTTCCACCCTGATTGAGGTGGGGGCACAGACCAATACAAAAGAGGAAGCCCTTAATGCCATGGAGCCTCTTTCGGAAATATTGGCTGAGGTACTGCTGCCAAGAAAATGATTTGCAGATTTGCCCTTTTTCCTGTAAAATGAAACAAGAATACAGATACATAGACAGGAGAAAAGAAAATGAAGTGGAAACAGGAAATCATATTATTTGACCTTGACGGTACGCTGACGGACTCCGCAGAAGGGGTATTTCGCTGTACCAGATATATGCAGGAAAAAATGGGTATGCGTCTTTGGACAGATGAGGAACTGCGGTTTATGATTGGGCCTCCCTTGCAGGAAACCTTCCGCAAGGAATTTGCCCTCAGTGAGGCAGATACCAAAACTGCCCTTGCCTATTTCAGAGAGCGGTATTTTCAAGTGGGCATGTTTGAAAACAAGGTCTATGATGGTGTGAGGGAAATGTTGTCTGCCTTAAAAAACAAGGGAAAACGTCTTGGTGTTGCCACATCGAAGCATGAATGGGCAGCAGTGCGGATACTGGAGCATTATGGGCTTTTGGACTACTTTGAACTGGTAGGCGGCGACAATGTGGAAGAAAATCGGACAAATAAGCAAGAGGTTATGGCATATGTACTCAACAAAATGGGTGCAGCAAAAGACAATGCCGTTATGGTGGGGGACAGAATGTATGACATTGACGGCGGCCGTGCTTTGGGCATCTCTACCATTGGTGTGGAATACGGCTATGGGGACAGAGCGGAGTTGATTGCCCATAAAGCCGACTGTGTTGTGAAAACGCCTATGGAATTGGTATCGCTGTTTCGCTGAAAAGGAAAGCGGTTTCGGTAGTTATCCTTTTGCCTGCTCATCAAAGCCTTCCATGAAATGAGGCTTTGCCGAAAGGGGGGGCGACTTTGCTGCTCCCCAGACTGCCCAAAAACGGAAAGGCAAAGGAAAAGGCATGGGAATGCTGCCCTTTCAAAAGGTATACCCGTTGGCAGTCAATATTTTATGTGATTTGGCTTTCAAAATTTGCCCAAATGTGTTTTTTTTGCAAAGAGGATAAAAAAATTTTCTTTCTCTTTGCTGTTTTTATTGACAAGCCGATGTTTTTCCTGTTAAAATAACTTGTCGGTGATTGAACACAAAGGCTTCATCCACCCCAATATTCATCAAATTTGCTCAATCCCGTCATAGGGATTGCTATAAGCAAAATTTGATGATTTTTTTTGCAAAAATCAGGTTATCCTGTTTTTAAATTTCATATTATCCGGAAATGCACAAAAAAGCATTTCCCAATATTCAGGAGGTTTTTCATATGGCAGGTACGATTTCCAGAGGCATCAAAGCACCCATCATTCGTGAGGGTGATGATATTGTAAAAATGACGGCAGATTCCGTTCTGGCTGCTGCAAAAGAAGACGGCTTTTCTTTACAGGAAAGAGATGTCATTTGTGTAACAGAAGCAGTGGTGGCAAGAGCAGATGGCAACTATGCTTCCACAGAGGATATTGCCACAGATGTTAAGGCAAAACTGGGCGGCGATACCGTTGGTGTGGTATTCCCCATTTTAAGCAGAAACCGTTTTGCTATCTGCCTGCGTGGTATTGCAAAAGGGGCAAAAAAGGTGGTATTACAGCTTGGCTACCCTTCTGACGAAGTGGGCAACCATCTCTTTGATGCAGACCTTTTGGACGAAAGTGGGGTAAACCCTTACACAGACGTCCTTTCCCTTGAAGATTATCGCAGAATCTTTGGCTATGTTAAGCACCCCTTTACCGGCGTGGATTATGTGGACTACTACAAAGGTCTGATTGAAGAAGAAGGGGCAGAAGCGGAAATTATTTTTGCAAACCACCCCGAAGTCATTGCAAAATATACCAAAAATGCAATTTGCTGTGATACCCATACAAGAGAACGCTCCAAACGTCGCATATTGGCAGCAGGCGGCGAAAAGGTGCTGACACTTTGCGAAATTTTGAACGAATCCGTAAATGGCTCCGGTTTTAACCCCCAATACGGTCTTTTGGGTTCCAATAAGGCAACAGAAAATACAGTAAAATTGTTCCCCAAAAATGCACAGGAAGTGGTGGAAGCTATCCAGAAGGAAATTCTTTCCCGCACCGGCGTAAAAGTAGAAGCAATGGTATACGGCGACGGTGCATTTAAAGACCCTGTGGGCAAAATCTGGGAACTGGCTGATCCGGTTGTTGGTGTAGGGTATACAGATGGCCTTATGGGACTGCCCAACGAAGTGAAACTGAAATATCTGGCTGACAATGACTTTGCCGATTTGAAAGGCGAAGAACTGGCAGAAGCCATTCGTAAGCGTATCAAAGAAAAAGAGAAAGATTTGAAGGGCAGTATGGTATCCGAAGGTACAACACCTCGCCGCCTGACAGACCTGATTGGTTCTCTCTGCGACCTTACCAGCGGCAGTGGCGATAAGGGAACACCCATTGTATTGGTACAGAACTATTTCAATAACTACGCAAACTAAAAAGCGAGAAAAAGAGAAAGCCTCTGCCAAAGGAGAGGCTTGAAAGGGGGGCGACATTTTGTCGCCCCCCTTTGTCAAAGTTTCAAATTACTGTTGTTTCAGAAAATCCTTGTTTGCTGCAATGGCTGCCTTTGTCATGGAAGGGGAAGGCCCGCCAAAGACGTTTCTTGCTTCCACACATTTCTTTACGCTGATGGCATCATAAATACTTTCGTTGAATACAGGAGAAATCGCCTGATATTCTTCCAGGGAAAGGTCGTCCAGATTGGTATTATGTGCAATGCAGTACAGCACCAGTCTGCCAATAATGCCATGGGCATCACGGAAAGGCACACCTTGTTTGACAAGCCAGTCAGCCGCATCTGTGGCATTGGTAAATCCACCCTTTGCCGCATTTTCCATAGATTCTTTTTTCACGGTCATGGTGGCAAGCATGGCGGTGAATACAGGCAGACACATTTTTACCGTGTCGATAGCATCAAAGAGAGATTCCTTATCTTCCTGCATATCTTTGTTATAGGCAAGGGGCAGACCTTTGAGTACCGTTAAAATTCCCATCAAATGGCCGTAAACCCGTCCCGTTTTCCCACGAATCAACTCTGCCATATCGGGGTTCTTTTTCTGGGGCATGATGCTAGAGCCTGTGGAGTAAGCATCAGATAATTCAATGAAATGAAATTCGTGGCTGCTCCAAAGAATGATTTCTTCACAGAAACGGCTCAGGTGCATCATCAAAATGGACAGGTCGGAAATGACTTCCACACAGAAATCCCTGTCGGAAACACCATCTATGCTGTTGGCACAAATGCCTGCAAAGCCAAGCTGTTCCGCTACAAAGGAACGGTCAAGGGGATATGTTGTGGTAGCCAATGCACCACTGCCAAGGGGGAGGACATTGGTACGCTTGTAGGCATCGGAAAGACGGTCATAGTCCCGTTTAAACATCTCGATGTATGCCAGAAGATGATGGGCAAGGGTCACAGGCTGAGCTCGTTGCAAATGCGTATAGCCGGGCAGTATAGTTTCTGTATGCTGTTCCGCCAGATGATTTAATGTTGCCACAAGTTCTTTTATGAGATTTTGCAGGAACAGAATTTCTTTTTTCGTATACATACGGGTGTCCAAAGCTACTTGGTCATTACGGCTTCTGCCGGTGTGCAGCTTTTTCCCCACATCTCCAATACGGCTGATGAGTATGGTTTCGATATTCATATGAATATCTTCTGCTTTTTCGTCGAAAGAAATCTTGCCATCTTTGATGTCCGTCAGAATTTCCCCTAAAGTTTTCACAATCAAATCTGCATCTGCTTTAGGGATAATGTCTTGTTTGCCAAGCATAGTGGCGTGTGCCATGCTTCCGGTAATATCTTCTTCGTACATACGGCTGTCAAAGCCGATGGAAGAATGAAAATGGTCGGTGAAGGTATCTGTGGACTGTGTGAAACGTCCGCCCCAAAGTTTTCCCATGAAGAATACATCCTTTCTATTAAACCAATCCCCGAAAGGGGAAAATACTGTTTTCTTGCATAATACTGAATAAATATGAGATTATTATACATAGAATTCTGATAAAAAGCAAGAGGAATTTTGAAAAAACAAGGTATTTCCGTAATTTGCTTGCAGATGTTAGGTATAAATATGCAAAATGGAGCGATGTGGATACTATGGATATATCTGCCTTTGGTCACGCTTTTGTCTGTATGATTCTCGTTTTCCTAAAGGGGAAATGGGCAGAACAACAGAAAACAGCTTTGCGAAAACGGTGTTTTATGGTATGATGTGGATAATATAAAGAAGGAGGGCGAAAGTATGAAGGTATTGACATATATACACGGCAGTGGTACGCAAGTTGGTTGTCTGAAGGCAGATGGTACACAGGTTGTCCCCATAAACGAGCTTGGCTGTGCCGCACAGGATATGGTGGAATTTCTCAAAAGTTTGACCCTAATAAAGCAGGCAGAGCTGGCTAAGGCTGTGGAGTCTATGGACGGGATTCCCATAGAAGATGTAAGGATTGCCGCACCTATTCCCTATCCTTTGCAGGACATTATTTGTCTTGGCATCAATTACTACGCCCATGCAGAGGAAGCGGCACGTTTCCATGATGAAGCATTTGGAGGAGAACGTCCCCAGCCCATTTATTTTTCCAAACGTGTCAATCGTGCTTTAGGAAATGGCGAGAAAATCGACGGGCATTTCGATATTGTAGATAGTCTGGACTATGAGGTGGAACTTGCGGTTGTCATTGGCAGAGATGCAAAAAATGTATCGGAAGAAGATGCGTTTTCTTATGTTTTTGGATATACTATACTAAATGATATGAGTGCAAGAAATTTGCAGACTGCCCATAAGCAGTGGTATTTTGGCAAAGGTCTAGATGATTTTACCCCCATAGGGCCTTGGATTGTGACAAGGGACGAATTTGAAAATCCGCCTGCTTTGCCCATTCGTTCTTATGTCAACGGAGAATTGCGGCAGGAAAGCAATACTGCTCTCATGATAAACGGTGTGGCAAAAGTCATCAGTCAGCTTTCTCAGGGCATGACGCTGAAAACAGGCACCATAATTGCCATGGGTACGCCTGCCGGTGTGGGTATGGGCTTTACTCCGCCCAAATTCCTCCAAGAAGGCGATGTCATTCAGTGCGAAATTGAAGGCATTGGCACCCTAGTAAACCAAGTGAAATCAACCGATACAAATGAGGAAGGCACATTATGCTAGAAGTGGTAATATTCTATGGTTTGCCACTGCTGTTTCTTTGCTGCTGGTTTATTTATGCACTGCTTCGAGCCATAGAAAAGATTTTCCGCAGTATACAAAACCATGAGCAGGAAGGTGAGCTTTCTTACATCAACGAAGGTTTTTTGGCAGGGCTTTCCTTATGTATCCTTATTCTGTTTTCGATATTTGCAGGAAGATAGAAAGAAAACCTGATTTTGTATAAAGGGGCAGAATACAAAAGCCCCAATGTCTGAAAGATGATAAAGGAGATAGTTTCATATGAATAAAATAAAAGTCATGAGCGTGTTTGGCACACGCCCTGAAGCCATTAAAATGGCTCCTTTGGTAAAGGCACTGGAGCAGGAAGAACGCATTGAAAGCATTGTCTGTGTTACTGCACAGCATAGGGAAATGTTGGATCAGGTATTGGAGATTTTTGACCTTCAGCCAAAATACGACCTGAATATCATGCAGAGCAGGCAGACCCTTGCCGGCATTACCACCCGTGCATTAACAGGCCTTTCTGAAGTTATGGAACAGGAAAAGCCGGATATTGTACTGGTACATGGGGATACTTCCACCACATTTGCCGGTGCACTTGCCGCATATTATAACCAGATACAGGTCGGTCATGTGGAGGCAGGACTGCGTACTTATGACAAGTATCAGCCTTTCCCAGAGGAAATGAATCGCCGTTTGACAGGGGCACTTACAGACCTGCACTTTGCGCCCACAGTTTTGGCAAAAGAACATCTCTTAAAGGAGAATGTGGACAAGAAAACAATTTTTATTACAGGGAATACTGTGATTGATGCACTTGCGCATACCATTGAGGAGGACTATACCTTCCGCACAGAGGAACTGAATACCATTGATTTCAAGGAAAAACGGGTCATTGCCATAACGGCTCACCGCAGAGAAAATTTGGGACAGCCGCTCATCAATATTTGTCATGCCGTAAAGCGTATTGTGGAGGAATTTCCCCATGTGGAAGTGGTGTATGCTGTCCATAAAAACCCTGTTGTGCAGGAAACCACACACAGCATACTTGGCGGACATCCCCGTATTCATCTGACAGACCCCTTGGACTTGAAGGATATGCACAATCTCATGTATCGTTCTTATTTGGTCATGACAGACAGTGGCGGTTTGCAGGAGGAAGTGCCTTCCATGGGAAAACCGGTATTGGTACTGCGTAATGTCACAGAACGCCCCGAAGGCGTAGAGGCAGGCACATTGAAACTGGCAGGCACAGAGGAGCAAACCATTTATACCATGGCAAAAGAACTTTTGACAGACGAAAAGGTTTATGCAAAAATGGCACAGGCAAAGAACCCCTTTGGAGATGGAAATGCTTCCAAGCGTATTGTACAGGCAATTCTTTATGCCTTTGCACAGGGAGAAAAAAGACCAGCTGATTATGTGGTTACAATAAAGAAAGAACGAAAGGGAGGAGATCATATGAAGGACGAACGAATGGCAATACTTGGTATGCTGGAAAAGGGAATCATTAGTGCAGAAGAGGCGGAGCGTTTGCTTCTTGCCCTGCAAAATGGTGTAGATTCCGCTGATGGCGGAATTGGCAAAGCCATAGGCGGTGCATTGGAAAAAGCAGGTGCTGTCCTTGGGGACGTGGCAAAAACCGTAGGGGAAAAAGCAGAAATGATTCAACCCAAAGTACGCAGTGCTGCTTCCAAATTGGTGGACAAGGCAGATGAAATGCAGCCTGCTGTGAGAAGTGCCATGTTCCGCATGACAGAGCGTGCAAACGAACTGAAAGAAGATGCAAAGTTCTATCGGGAGAAACTGAAGGAAAGAAAAATGCGTAATCAGGCAGAAGATTGGGACGAGGCAGATATAGACAAAATGGATATGGAAGAAACAATCTATGAGGATTCCGTTCAGCCCGATATGGAGCAGGGTGATGATTGTGCAGACGGTTTGCATACCTCCTTTGCCCATGAGGATTTGCATAGTTTAGACGAAGAAGAACAGACAGAGAAAACAGATGGGGAAATTGAGAAAGAAGAGAAAGATGAGAAACATGAAGCATAAGCATGATTTCCCGCTGTTTTGAAAATGAAAAGAGAAAAGGACTACTCCTTAAAGAGCAGTCCTTTCTTTTTGGCATGGCAATGTGCTTTATGGTTCTTCGATAGAAAAAGGTGGTTTTGGATAAGATTGGCAGGGCATAAAGAAAAGTCCCCTCGATGTTTTGCTTGCAATCCTTTTCTGTATGTCATACAATGAAGGAGATAATGTAAACGGAAAAGGGAGGTGTTCCTGTGGCAAGAAAAAATCAGGAAACTAAGCAATCAGACTTGTTCCCGACAAGAGAGGAACGAGTGGCATACAGCGGCGGCACACAGAAAAAGTCCAATTCTTCAACACAACAGGGGAAGAAACAGGAAAAAAAGCCAAACCGCAAAAGAGGAAAAAAGAAAAGCAATATCCGCATTTCTCCAAGACAGATGGGCATATTGATACTCCTTGTCCTTGTCTGTTTTGCACTCCTTTTCGGACTTCGTAAAAACGGTGCAGAGGTCTTTGTGGGAAAAGAAAGCATTGGCATTTTGAAAGATAAACGCATAACCGGTGAAGAACTGACAAAGGATTTGGAGGCACAACTCAAGGAAGTCGTGGGGACAGCCGTTAAAGTCAATGAAAAAATTAGAGTGCAAAAAATACATATTCCTAAGGATAAGAAGAAAAATATCTGTACAAAGGAATACCTTCTGCCAAAATTGCAGGGCAAAGTGACCTATAAGGTGGAAGCCTCCGTTATTTTTGTTGATGGCAGCAAAGTGGCAGCTCTTGCCAAAGAAAAAGATGCCAAAGAAGTATTAAAAATCATGAAAACAAAGGCAGTGGAGGAGAAACAGGAAGAACAGCAGAAAAAAGAGGCGGACAAACCAAAAGAAGAAAAGCAGAAGGAAGAAACAAACAATTCTGCGTCCCAAACAGAAAAAGCGAAACAAACCAAGGAAAGCAAAGGCAATGTGAAAGTAGAGTTTGTGGAAAAAGTGACCATTAAAAAGCAGTTTGTGGCATCGTCCGAGCTTCTTTCCATTGAAGATACGGTGAAACTGTTGGAAGGCACAACACCGGTTACAAAAACCTATACGGTGCAAGAAGGGGATACCCTTGGGAAAATCGCATCTTCTCACAATATGGCACAGAAAGACCTTCTGGAAATGAATCCCGGTATGACCATCACAACACCTGTTATCATCGGAAAGGTGTTGAATGTGACGGTACAGAAACCTTTGGTTTCGGTGAAGACCATTGAAACCCAAGAATTGATTATGGTAGAGAAAAAAACATATGAATATCGGGACAATCCCAATAAGCCGAAATCCTATCAGCGTGTGGTGCAGCGGGGACGGGACGGTCAGAAAAAGAGTACCATTCAGATTACCAGAGTCAACACCATGATTACGGAAGAAAAAGAAATTTCCAATGAGGTAATTGAGAAAGCTGTGCCGGAAATTATTGAAAGAGGAACGGCATAAAAATATATGGGGAAATACACAACAAGAGGAGGTAACAAACATGAATATAACAGCAAGCGAAACAACACCCAGAAAGATTACATTTTCCATAAAAGGAGATGCACTGAAACAGGAGGATATTCTTGCTTTGCAGCAAGATGTGGAACAATGCCACAAAGCACTCCACGAAAAGACAGGAAAGGGAAATGATTTTACCGGCTGGGTAACCTTGCCTACGGACTACGATAAAGAGGAATTTGCCCGAATCAAGAAGGCAGCAAAGAAAATTCAGGCACAGAGTGAGGTACTGATTGTTATTGGTATTGGAGGCTCTTACCTAGGAACAAGAACGGCACTGGATTTTATTCAGACACCTTTCTACAACGAAAACAAACACAAAAAAACGCCGGATATTTACTTTGTAGGGAATAACATCAGTTCTGCTTATTTGCAGGATATTCTGACTATTTTGGGCAGCAGGGATTTCTCTGTGAATGTTATTTCCAAATCCGGCACAACCACAGAACCTGCAATCGCTTTCCGCATTTTCAAACAGCTTTTGGAAGTGAAATACGGCAAGGAAAAGGCGGCAGAACGGATTTTTGCCACAACAGACAAAGCAAGAGGTGCATTGAAAACCATGTGCGATGCGGAAGGCTATGAAACCTTTGTTATCCCTGATGATATTGGCGGCAGATTTACTGTTCTGACAGCAGTGGGACTTCTTGCCATGGCAGTGGCAGGTATTGATATTGATACGGTTATGGAAGGGGCAGCTTGGGCAGAAAAAACATATGCCAATCCCAAAATTGCGGAAAATCCCTGCTATCAATATGCAGCAGCAAGAAACCTTTTTTACAGACAAGGCAAAACCATAGAAATTTTGGCAAACTACGAACCCCATCTGACTTCTTTTGGGGAATGGTATAAACAGCTTTTTGCAGAAAGCGAAGGAAAAGAAGGCAAGGGCATTTTCCCCGTTACTGCCAATTTCTCTACTGACCTTCATTCCATTGGACAGTATATTCAGGAAGGAAAACGTCATTTCTTTGAAACAGTGCTTTGGTGCAGAGAGCCAAAGGCCACAGTCCGTGTGCCCTTTGATACAGCAGATTTGGACGGACTGAACTTCCTTTCGGGAAAAGAAATGCAGTTTGTCAACAGCAAAGCCTTTGCAGGGACAATGCTTGCCCATATGGACGGCGGTGTGCCCAATATGACCATTGAAATGGAAAGAATGGATGCTTGGCACTTTGGTGCATTGGTGTACTTCTTTGAAAAGGCAGTGGGCATCAGTGGGTATCTTCTGGACGTGAATCCTTTTGACCAGCCCGGCGTGGAAGCCTACAAAAAGAATATGTTCGCCCTTCTGGGGAAACCCGGCTTTGAAGGGCTGAAGGCAGAACTGGAGGCAAGATTGGGCGAATAAGAAAATTAAATGGTAGACAAAGTCGCCCCCCTTCGTCAAAGCCTCATTTCATTCAAGGCTTTGACGAGCAGACAGAGGAATAAAGCAGAAGTTCCAAAGGAAAAAAAGCCTTGAAACTTCTGCTTTTCCTCGTGGGAAGTGAATTCCCACTGCGAATTCCATTTGGGAAACCCTTCGTTTCCCAAGCCCTTTCGCATTTTCGAAAAGGAATAAAAACTATTTTTTCGGCACCCTCAGACTTCTTGGTATAACCAAGAAGTCTTTTTTAATAGAAAAGTTGGGATTTATACAAGTTGCGACTCTTTGAGATTTTTCTCTGCCTAAGATTACGGCGAAAGGAGGTGAGAAGTATGGCAAGACAAACAAAAAATTATAACCTGATTTTGCCTGCTCAGGAGGATTTTTATAACGTGGACGATTTTAATGGCAATGCGGAAAAACTGGACAATCAGCTTTATGTGCAGGAACAGGAGATTATTGGTATTGGAAACAAACTTGATGTTGTGGGGCAGAACGTTATCACAAACGGCACAAATATTAAAGGTGTGGATACAAAGACAAGTGATATGCAGAAAAAACTGGATATGCTCAACAAAAAACTGGGAATATCTACAGATACAGGCAGTGATACCATTTTTGGCGTGTTGGCGAATCAGAATGAAAAAGTATATGTGCCCAATAAAAACAGTGTGAAAATAACAATACCACAGACTTATTTGAAGGAAACAGAAGGTCACGAATTTGGTGGTCATTTGGTTTTATCTCATTTTACGGCAGAAGCCAATGGATATATTTATGTTAAAACCAATTTTTCACAAGGAAATGGTATCAGCGGACACTTTAAACCAAAGGTTATTTCCGGTTTTGTGGCAGAAGCATTGCGAAATGCACCGCCTTTAACACTATATCAACCACAGATTGTCACGGAAGTTTCATATACTTGCCCTGAAAATTCTTTGTATTTAGATGGTGCTGTTTTGTATGTGGAAAAAGGAAGATGTTATGATTTTATCGTTGAGTGTTACAGAGCAAATAGAATTTGGGCATCTTTCGATCTTTGCTACGATATCAGAACAGTGGGACAGAAAGGAGAATAGAAATGCTTGTAAATTTTGATGAAACAGGAAGAGTGGTTTGGCATAATGCTTATCTTTCCAAAGAACTTGCCAAGGAATGTCTGGCAAAGAATACCATTTGGATTGATGGCGGACTGCCGCCCGAACCGCCCCCAAAAGAGGATTTTGTACCGTTTTTGAAAGTGACGGCAGAGAAAACCCTTGTTTATGACTATGAGCCTGCACCTACGCCGGTATATACGGAAACGGAAACCATTATGCAGGCAATCACAGACTTGGAAATTTTGATTTTGCACATGAGGGGTGAAAAAAATGGTTGAGAAACTGAAAGAAAGATACTTGAAAAACTTTATCAGAAAAGATCAGCTTTGGGCGTATGTGCATATGGGTATTATTACAGAAGCCCAGATGGAAGAGATTATTGCGAAATAAAACAGACAGCATAAAAAATCGGTTTAGCTGTGGCATTTTGGATAACTTTGCTTTCCGTTTTGGATTTTGTACCATAAATTTTTATGGGGAGAGAATGGAGAAGAAGCGGAAACAGGCAGGAAAAGGGTGGTTTTTGCACAAGCAAAACGGCAGACAAAGAACAAAAGTCTTTGTCTGCCGTTTCTGTTTATGGTTTTGCCAATATGGAGAGTTTTTATGGTTCATTTTATGAAAGTTTGAATAGGTCAATCAAAGATTTCATCATGCTTGCCTGTTCAGACAATTCTTTACTGGTTGCCGCACTTTCTTCTGCTGTTGCACTGTTGGTCTGGACAACGGCGGAAATCTGATCAATGCCTATGGCAATTTGTTTTGCACCTTCCGCCTGATTGAGAGAAGTTTCTTCGATATTTTGAATCATCTTTACAATTTTTTCGGCATCAGTGCGGACGGATTCCAGTTCTTCGGCTGTTTCTCCGGCAAGGGCAACCCCTTTTTCTACAGATGCAAGTGCATTATCAATAAGCCCTGTTGTATTTTTTGCTGCCTCTGCAGATTTGGAAGCAAGGTTTCGCACTTCGTCTGCGACTACGGCAAAGCCTTTGCCGGCAGTTCCTGCTCTTGCTGCTTCTACGGCAGCATTGAGGGCGAGGATATTGGTCTGGAACGCAATATCGTCAATGGTCTTGATGATATTCGCAACATCTTTTGCACAGCTATCGATTTCTTCCATTGCCACAACAAGTTCTTTCATTCTTTCATTACCCGTTACAACGGTATTTCCTGTTTTGTGGGCAAGTTCGTTTGCATTTACTATTTTTTCGGAGTTGTCATTGACTTCTTTGGTAATATCTGAGATGGAGGCAGAAAGCTCCTCTATAGATGCTGCCTGTTCCGTTGCACCCTGTGCCAAAGCCTGTGCCCCATCGGATACCTGTCCTGCACTAGATGTTACGCAGTTGACTATTTCATGGATCTTTTGCATGGTGGTATTCTGTTTGTCCCGTAAGCCGTTGAATGCCTGCAAAATGGGCAGGTATGCACCCACATAATTTTCTTCTTTTTGGGAAGTAACCGTAAAATCCCCATTGGCAAGATGTTTTGCCACATAGCCGATGTCATCAATAATCATTGCTGTTCTGTCTTTCATATGCTGAACAGCGGCAGTCAGCTCGCCGATTTCTGTATCGTCCATTTGCGATGCAGGGGATACGTTGAAATCTCCGTCAGCAATCTGCTTCATGCCATTTTTGATGTCAACAAGAGGGTGTAAAATTTCTTTTAAGACGTAATGAATAATCAAGATCTGTACAATAATCATAATTAACAGACAAAGGAATACAGCCATAAAAGAAATATCAATCCAGTTTCCCAGTTTGTTCAGTTTGTTGTTTGTTCTCTCCTCCAAGGAATCATGAAGACGCTGTATTCCATCTAGGATTTGTGCTTCGTTTTTGCTGTATTCGTCTCCGTATACCAGAGCAATGGCATCATCAGTCTTTCCTTGTTCTTTGAACTTAATCGCTTTTTCTTCCAGAGGAATCAGTCTATTGGAATAGGCGAAAATGGAATCTACAATCTGCTGTTCCTCCTTGGTTATGCCCATAGTTGAAATGGCGTCCATAGCCTTTTCTCTCCGTTTATCCGTGGTCAATTCTTTATGATAGTTTTGATTATATACTTCCTTTCCGCTGGCGGCAAAGGAACGTACTTGCTGTGTCAGATATTTGGAGGCGTCACCAAAATCTTTTGCGTTATCCATAATTACGGTTTGTTCTTCCAAAACTACGTCATAATAATTGCTTGTATTGAAAACAAAGATGAGTACAATAAATATCAGCGATAATGCTGAGATAGAAAAAATGCTTAAAAGCTTTATGGCGACAGACTGTTTCATTCGCTTTTTTTCCATATGGTTCGTTCTTTTTTCTCTTGTATCCAAAATAATTCCCTCCTTTAACACACTCTTTTTACAATTTTTTTGAAAAAGTTTATCCTTCCCACAAAATCTCTTTTTCATTTCCTTAATTTTACAGTATATAATTTTTGAATACAAGTAGTAAGATTTTTTGTTTTCCATGTTTTATCGGGTCTGAATAGAGGGCTGTAGAATATATCATTTTATGGTGACGTTATGGGATAAAAGATTGGCAAATTTTTGTTTTTGTTCTTTATTTTTGCTTGGGTTTACCCACTGCATAAAATAAATAGGGAATTTACAGAAAGAAATATTCGTTTTTTTTGTAAGATTTGTAAAAAAAAGGGATTTGCAGGTGGGTTGTTTTCCCTCTTTTGCTGTGGTATCATTGACGGATAAAGTATTTTGATTTAAGGCAAAGGATATGGTGTGGGAGCAAAAATCTTCTTTGTATTCCATTTCCCGTTTTTTTGTTATGCCAAATGAAAAAGAGATTGGTTCTGTATAAAACAAGGGAAAGACTTGAAAGATAACAGAGATAACAAAGGAGATGGCTCCGTTTCCCCATAAAGTGGCAATGCCGCTGTCAAAGGGGAGCGGCAGCGGCAATGAAAAGGAATGATTGTTCTTTTTTTGTTAGTTTTTACTAACTAGCAAAAGAATAGCATATTTCAAGACCATTGTCAATATTGGAAAAATTTTCTATATGACCGTTGGCTTTTTGGTGTATGGCATTATGGGAAACCCTTTGTCAGTCATTATCCTTTGCAGGAAAAAGAAAGGATGGGAAACATGGGAAAGGTGTATCACAGCATTACGGAACTCATCGGCAAAACGCCTCTTTTGGAAATGACAAACTACGAAAAAGCCCACAATTTACAGGCAACCATACTGGCAAAGGTGGAGTTTTTGAACCCAGGTGGCAGTGCCAAGGACCGAGTGGCAAAGAAAATGGTGGAAGACGCAGAAAAAAAGGGTATTTTAAAGAAAGGCTCTACCATTATTGAGCCTACCAGCGGCAATACAGGCATTGGCTTATGCGTTATGGCAGCAGCAAGAGGGTATCGTGCCATTATTGTCATGCCCGAAACCATGAGCATGGAGCGGCGTATGCTTATGCAGGCATTTGGTGCAGAACTTGTACTGACAGAAGGTGCAAAAGGTATGGCAGGTGCAGTGGAAAAGGCAGAGGAATTGGCAAAGGAGATTCCAAATTCCTTTATCCCCGCTCAGTTTGACAACCCTTCCAATCCCCAAGCACACTATGAAACCACAGGAGCGGAAATTTATGGGGATACCGATGGCAAAGTGGATATTTTCATTGCAGGCATTGGTACAGGCGGCACACTGACCGGTGTTGGACATTATTTAAAGGAAAAGAACCCCAACATAGAAATTATCGGTGTAGAGCCGGCATCTTCTCCTCTCCTCACAGAAGGCAGAGCCGGCAGTCATGGTTTGCAAGGCATGGGTGCAAACTTTGTTCCCTCTATTTTGGATAAAGCAGTTTATGGAGAAATTATTCCGGTAACAGAAGAACAGGCATATGAAACAGGCAGGGAAGCGGCACAAAAAGAAGGATTATTGGTGGGTATTTCCTCTGGGGCAGCATTATATGCGGCAAGAATTGTAGCGGAACGTCCGGAAAACAAAGGAAAAAATATCGTTGTGCTGTTGCCCGATACCGGTGACAGATACTTGACTACTCCGTTATTTCAGCAATAAAAGAAAAAAGTGTTTCCCAAATGGAATCCGCAGTGGGAATTCACTTCCCATGAGGAAAAGCAGAAGTTTCAAGGCTTTTTTTGCCGTTGGAACTTCTGCTTTATTCTTCTGTCTGCTCGTCAAAGCCTTGCATGAAACGAGGCTTTGACGAAGGGGGGCGACTTTGTCGACACCCTCAAGTGTTTCCAAGAAGTATAGGAAACACTTTTTTTATGTTTTTTCCCGTTTTCTGCACCGGATATCATAGGCAGTGCATACAAGAAACATGAAAATGGCAGCCCAAGCCGTTGACATGCCTATGCGGAACAAACTGGGTGTTGCAGAAATACTGGCAATATAGGCGAGGGGGATTCGTACAAATAATGCGGCACAAATGCCCTGTACCATGACAAATCCTGTTTTTTCCATGCCGTTAAAATAGCCATTGTAGCAGTAAGAAAGAGAAAGGATAAAACATTCTATGGCAGTTGCCTTTAAAAAATTTGCAGAAGCGGCAACAACGGCACTATCCTGACTAAAGAGCATAGACAGCGTATCTCCATGAAAGAAGGAAAAATAAGCCGTGATACCACCAATGACAGCAGCAGTGCCCATACCGGTAAAGAGAGAGCGTCTTGCCCGCTCTGCCTGTCCTGCCCCCATGTTTTGTGCAACAAAGGCAGAAATAGAAGACATATAAGCCATAGGAATCAACAATATAAACATCACCAGCTTTTCTGCAATACCTACACCGGAAGATGCCACAACCCCAAGGGTATTGACAAACCCCAAAATAAGCAAATAGGAAATTTCATTGCACATACGCAAAAATGCAACGGGTGTGCCTAAGCGGAGAATGTAAAAAGCCTGCATTTTTTGAAATTTCAGATTTTCCTTTTTCACGGGAAAAGGCAGTTTTTTTCCAATGCAAAACAAGGAGAAAATTACGCTGACTGCCTGTGCAGTAATGGTGGCAATGGCTGCCCCTACTGCACCCATTTGACAAAGTGCAATCAAAATAAAGTCTAAAACGATATTGACCATACAGGCGATGCCCACAAAAAACAAAGGGGTTTTGGAATCTCCCAAGCCACAAAAAATACTGTTCAGCAAATTAAAGCCTACCACAAAAACCGTTCCCGCTCCACAGATTTGTATGTAATGTATGGTTTTGGAGAAGGCTTCTTTCGGCACATGAAGGAGTACCGCCAGACTGGGTGCCATGAAGAGCAGCAGTACCGTTAAAATCACTGCCAAAAAAGCGAAAATCCACAGAGATGTACCAATAATGTCTGCACTTTTTTTCTCATTTTTTTCTCCCACAGACTGCCCCAACAGTATCGTAGTACCCATAGAAAGTCCGGTAATGATGCCGCCCATAATCAGTATTGTCTGGCTGCCCGTAGAAACAGCGGAAATATCCCCTTTTGTACCAAATTGTCCCACCATCCAAAGGTCAACCGCCCCATAAAGTGCCTGTAAAATCAAGGAAAACACAATGGGAACGGAAAATTTTGTAAGGGCAGGCAGGATTGCCCCCTCTAAAATCGTATGGTTATTTTTCATCGGTATCCTCATTTGTTTTTTCAAAATTTATATCTGTAATCATTTGCAGCATTTTACAACCCCCTTCTCTTTCCTTTGCTGAAAATATGTGGAAAGCCGCTGTACAGCCAAATCCTCCTGTTTTTTGTAAATGCGGTACGGCTATGGTGTCCCCATTGACAGAAAGAAAGTTTCGCCTTTGGTCTTTGGGGTCAGGTATTTTCAGGGCAAATCCCTGTTTTATCGGTTTGTTTCCCTTTCAACGAATAAAGCGATAATCATTATACTAACTTAACGATATCCGTCTGTCAAGAGGAGACATCTGTTGTTCCACATAAAAAAGGAACAGCCATTGGCTGTTCCTGAAGGTGTGTCAAATTCCCTGATGGGGATAAAAGCTGTATTGTGTTTAACTTTCTCTGCAAGACGGCATGGGGCGGTTTGTCAGTAAAGCCCGTTCCACACTCCAATAGAAATTTTCTTCTCCCAGATACTTGTCCAGTTCTGTTCTACGCATCATTTCCATAGAACAGGCAGGTAAACCACAGATAGCAATGTCTATGCCGTTTTCATCTCGTAAAGAGGTAATCAGATTTCGCAATGCCTGTGCACAGGAAATATCAATATTGGATACACCACGCATTGATAAAAGCAGTGTATCACAGTTTTTTATATGTTCTGCAATATTCGTAATGCTCTGGGTATTGGCAAAAATCATAGGGCCTGTGATGTAGGCAACCATGGCATTGTTGTAGCGGTGGCAAAGGGTTTCATCTGTCACTTTAAGCCGTCCCATATCTACCCTTTCATAATTGATTTCGATATTGGATAAACGCAAAACCAGAAAAATCAAGCCGATAACCACACCCACCAATATTGCCGTTGTCAAATCAAAGAAAATGGTGGCAAACATGGTGGCAGCAAATTCCAACATTGCCCCTTTGAATTTGCGGGAGAACATATAGAAGATGGCGTCCCACTCATTCATGCGCCATGCCGTTACCATAAGGACACCGGCAAGGGCAGCCAAAGGAATTTTGGACATAACCGGAGCCAAGAGAAACATGGAAATCAAAAGTCCTACCGCATGAAATACGCCGGTGAGTCTTGTTTTTGCACCGGAACGAATGGCAACACTGGTACGGGCAATGGCTGCTGTTGCCGGAATACCGCCAAAGAAGGGAAGGAGAATGTTCCCCACACCTTGGGCAATGAGTTCCTGATTACTGTCCAGACGTTTGCCTGTCATCTGCCCTGCACTTGCCCCGCACAACAGACTTTCAATCATACCCAAAATGGCAATGCTGAAAGCAGGCATAATGAGCTTTACCATCATGGGAAAACGCAAAGCAGAAAGGTGTAGGCTGTTTTCGGGAAATAGTGTCTGGGGAATTTCACCCACAACGGCAACGTCCAATTTTCCCCAAATAGAAACTGCTGTGGCAATGATAATGCTGACCAGAGAGGCAGGAACAACACTGTTCCATTTTTTGGGGAAGAATATCATAAAAAGAATGACAAAAACACCGATGCACACGGCTGTCATGTTGGGATGGAATCCCAGTCTGCCATAACTAAGGAGTTTGGCAACTGCCGTTGTACCTTCGCTTGTTGTGCCGAAAAAGTTATCTACCTGCCCAAGGGCAATAATGACCGCAATACCGGAAGTAAAGCCGGTAATGACAGGCGTAGGAATAAAAGAAGTGAGTTTGCCCAAACGCAGTATTCCTGCCAAAAGCAAAAGAATCCCAGCCATCAGTGTGGCAAGAAATACACCATTCAGTCCGTAAGATGCAACCAGAGAAGTCAAAATGGCTGCCATTGCCCCCGTAGGGCCGGAAATTTGGTAATAACCCCCTGCAAGAATACTCATCACCAAACCGGCGATAATGGCAGTAATCAGACCTGCTGCTGCATCTGCACCGGAGCTGACCCCAAAGGCAAGTGCCAAAGGCAAAGCAACAGCGGCAACCGTCAAACCTGCCATCATATCTTTTCCCAGCATTTTGGAATTGTATCCATTAAATTCCTGTTTTAATTTTTCTGCGAATTCTCGCAGCATAATAAAGACCCCCTTCATCTTTTACAAATCCCTTGTTTTTTTACACAAAAAACATTGTTCCTTTTTATGTTGCATGATTTTTCACCAGCCAGTTGGCACAGTGCGTTTTCATCATAGCAAAAACCCTGATTTTTCTCAATGGAAAAGGGAAAAACCATGTGGAGAAAATGAAATGTATTTCATGCAGTTTTTTGTATACTATGCCATAGAAGGAATATGACTGTTTCTGCAAAAAATAAATGTACTGTTTTTCTTTATACATTCATATAAAGAAATATGCAAAGAAAAATTCTCTGTTTTATGATAAATGCAAAAAGAAAAAGAAATTTTGTTCTTGACAAAGTTGTTGTTTTCGGATATAATGGGCAAGTATTCTTGTTTGCCCAGATAGCTCAGTCGGTAGAGCAGTGGACTGAAAATCCACGTGTCACTGGTTCGATTCCGGTTCTGGGCATTTTTTTATACCATTATTCATCTGCAAATGGTATATTTTTTCTTTTTTTGGCACAAAAAGCAGATGAAAAATCCTACTACTACTACTTTAAAAAAGAGGGGGCAAGTGCCCTCTTTTTTTCCTATTTCAAATTTTCTACCACAGAAAGCAGGTGCAGCATGAAACGATGGGACATTATACTCATAGCCATAACCCTTTTGGCAGCAGCAGGAATTTATTTTTTCTATATGGGAAATGCCAAGGAGGGAGGAACTGCTGTGATTACCGTAGACGGCGATGTTTTTGACACCCTGCCTCTTGATGAACATACAAAGCTGCGTGTGGAAACCCCTTGGGGATACAATGTGGTTACGGTGACAGACGGCAGTGTTTCGGTGACAGATGCCGATTGTCGGGACAGCATTTGTGTAAACCACAAGAAGATTACAAAAACAGGAGAAACCATTGTTTGCCTGCCACACAAAATGGTAGTGGAAATTGAAGGCGGCGATGAAAGCGAAACAGATTTGGTGGTGGGATAAGATATGAATAGCAGAAAAATTGCAATTTGCGGACTCTTGACCGCCCTTGCCATACTCATGGGGTATGTGGAGATGCTTATTCCCCTGCCCGTTGCATTGCCGGGGGTAAAGTTGGGACTGGCAAATGTGGTGGTACTCATTGCCTTGTACCATCTTGGTGCAAAAACCGCATTTTTTCTTTCTCTTGTTCGGGTTGTTCTTTCCGGACTTCTCTTTGCCGGATTTGCAGGGCTTTTATACAGTCTTGCCGGTGCAATGCTCAGTTTTATTGCCATGACTGCACTGAAAAAAACAGGAAAAATGAGTATTACGGGTGTCAGTGTGGCAGGAGGCGTTTTTCATAACGTGGGACAGATTATTGTGGCAGCTCTTGTGGTGGAAAATGTGAAAATGGCTTATTATCTGCCATTCCTTCTGGTTTCCGGCGTTGTTACGGGAATTTTTATTGGCCTTGTGGCAAAGGTTTGTCTGCCACATTTACCCAAAGCATAAGGGGATTTTCGGAAATTTCCCTCTGCCCCTTGAATGGGACTTTGTTTCATGATAAAATTTAAAAAAATAAAAAAGGATACGGAAAGACCCGAAGAACTGCTTCGTGGTTTTTCTGTTTTTTCTATTTGCAATGTCAATGATACAATATCACAAAATATCATAATTTACAGGAGGAGAGAAGCCTATGGCAACTTATTTTACAGAACCGTCCAGAACATTCAGCGAATATCTTTTAGTACCCGGTTATTCTTCCAAAGAATGTATGGTGGATAATGTCAGTTTGAAAACACCTGTGGTAAAGTTTAAAAAAGGGGAAGAACCTGCCCTTACCATGAATATTCCTTTGGTTTCTGCCGTTATGCAGGCAGTTTCTGACGATAACATGGCAGTGGCACTGGCAAAGGAAGGCGGAATCTCTTTCATTTACGGTTCTCAAACCATTGAAAATCAGGCGGCTATGGTGGCAAGAGCCAAGGCATATAAAGCAGGTTTTGTAATCAGCGATTCCAATATCAGCCCCGAAAGCACATTAAAAGATGTTCTGGCATTGAAAAGACGTACAGGACATTCCACAGTTGCCGTTACAACAGACGGTACAGCACAAGGCAGACTGGTGGGACTGGTAACAAGCAGGGACTACCGCATCAGCCGCATGGATGAAAGCACCATGGTAAAGGAATTTATGACCCCTCTTGACCAGCTTATCTATGCACCGGCAGGGACAACCCTCAAGGAAGCTAACGATATTATCTGGGACAACAAAATCAATCAGCTGCCCATTGTCGATGCAGAAGGCAGATTGCAATATCTGGTATTCCGCAAAGACTATGACAGCCACAAAGAAAATACAGACGAACTTTTGGATGCCCAAAAGCGTTATGTGGTAGGCGCAGGGATTAACACCCGTGACTATAAAGAAAGAGTACCTGCCCTTGTGGAAGCAGGAGCAGACATTCTCTGCATTGACTCCTCTGAAGGCTATTCTGAATGGCAGAAAATGACGTTGAGCTGGATTCGTGAAACATATGGTGACAGCGTAAAAGTCGGTGCAGGAAACGTAGTCGATGCAGAAGGTTTCCGTTTCCTTGCAGAATGTGGTGCAGACTTCATTAAAGTCGGTATTGGTGGCGGCTCTATCTGTATCACAAGAGAGCAGAAAGGTATTGGCCGTGGACAGGCATCTGCTGTGATTGAAGTGGCAGAAGCAAGAGATCATTATTTCAAAGAAACAGGTATTTATATTCCCATCTGCTCTGATGGTGGTATTGTATACGACTACCACATGACATTGGCACTGGCTATGGGTGCAGACTTCATCATGCTGGGCAGATACTTTGCCCGTTTTGACGAAAGCCCCACAACAAAAGTGAACATCAATGGCAGTTATATGAAAGAATACTGGGGCGAAGGCTCTGCCCGTGCAAGAAACTGGCAGCGTTACGACATGGGTGGCGATGAAAAGCTATCCTTTGAAGAAGGTGTGGACTCTTATGTACCTTATGCCGGCAGCCTTCATGACAACGTAGGTCTTTCTTTGAAAAAGGTAAAATCCACTATGTGTAACTGTGGGGTATTATCCATTCCCGAATTGCAGCAGAGAGCAAAAATTACCGTTATTTCCACTACAAGCTTGGTTGAAGGCGGTGCACATGACGTATTATTGAAGGACAGCAACAAGAGCTATAAATAAAAAATATACCAATTATGGTTTGTTCGTCGTTTACTTGTTTGACGAAAAGGGCATCGGCTTTTGCAGATTTTGCAAAGGCCGATGTTTTTTTCTGGGAGAAAAACAGTATGCTTTTGACCATAGTCATGATATAATCAGCTTAATACAAAGTTTAACGTGCAAAAAATTGTAGGGGTTGCTTGGAAAAAAGGGTTGTCTGAAAAAGGAGAGGTTGCGTGATATGGGTAAAATAACACAAAATGATATTACAAGAGTAAAAGCATTGGGCTTCCTTTGGAATCGTGGTACAGAAAATTTTTCCGGTCGTGTTCTTCCCGGAAATGGTGTGATTTCTGCGGAACATATGAAAAAAGTGGCAGAATGTGCGGAAAAATTTGGCGTAGGAAAGGTCAGCATGACAAGCCGTTTGGCTTTGGAAATTCCCGGTATTCCTTATGAAAACATTGAACCTGCCCGTGCATTTATGGCAGAAGCGGGGTTGGAATTTGGCGGTACAGGAGCAAAGATTCGTCCGGTTACTTCCTGTAAAGGCACAACTTGTGTTTTTGGCAACTGTGATACACAGAAAATGGCACAGGAAATTCACGATAACTATTATAAAGGTTGGTTTGATGTGAAACTGCCGCATAAATTTAAAATTGCAGTAGGCGGATGTCCCAATAGCTGTATGAAACCAAGCCTGAATGACTTTGGTGTGGAAGGTCGCCGTACACCCAAAATCCATTTGGATAAATGCCGTAGATGCAAAACCTGTTTGGTAGAAACACACTGTCCCATGAAGGTGGCAAAGAAGGGCGATGATGGCAAGATTGAGATTGACCCCACCAAATGTAATTCCTGTGGTGTATGCAGCAGTGGAAAATGTCCTTTTGGTGCAGTAGAAAAGCAAAATGAGGTGAAGTATCAGATTTATGTTGGTGGGACATGGGGAAAGAAACCACGCATGGCAACATCTCTGTCCCGTTTTGTGGAAGAAGAAGAAATTTTCCCTTTGCTAGAAAAAACCATGCTTTGGTTTAAAGAGAATGCTTACCAGAAAGAGCGTTTGGGTGCAGCCATTGACCGTATTGGTGCAGACAAACTGGAAGAAGCGTTGTTCGGGAATGACCTGTTGAAAAGAAAAGAGGAAATTCTTGCAGCACCAATCAAAGAAAGAGCATAAAATGCGGTTTCACCACAATTACATCAATATATTTTCCCGAAAGTCCATGGCTTTCGGGGATTTTTTAGGAAGGAAGAACCAATATGACAGAAGTAGTGGCTGCCCTTATTTGGAAAGACGACCGTTTTCTCATTTGTCAGCGTCCACCCCATAAGGCAAGGGGGCTTTTGTGGGAATTTGTTGGCGGCAAAGTGGAAAAAGGAGAAACAAAGGCAGATGCCCTCATACGGGAATGTAAAGAAGAACTGGATATTCCCATAGAGGTGGGAGAGGTTTTTACAGAAGTTACCCATATATATTCGGATATTACCGTACACCTTACCTTATTTTATGCCCGCATTTTGAAAGGAACACCCAAAATGCTGGAGCATATGGATATGCAGTGGATATTGCCAGAGGAAATTCCTTTTTACAAGTTTTGCCCCGCTGATGTGGAGATTTTGGAGAAGATACAAAAAGAGTGTGGGACAGCATAAGAAAAGCAAAATAAAGGAGCTGTATAAAAACAGCTCCAAAGTTTTTATGGATAAAAACATACAAAAAAGATGCAGCCAAACAACTGCATCTTTCTTCATCGAGGCGACAAGATTTGAACTTGCGACCTCTACATCCCTAATGTAGCGCTCTACCAAGCTGAGCCACGCCTCGAAGACTTTTCTATTATATATCAGGGAAAAAGAATTGTCAATAGCCTTTTTTTGTTTCTTTTTTCATACAATTTCCACATTTTTCTGTGGGGAAAAGCAGAAGAATGCGTTGTATTTTTCATTGCAGCCTGTTAAAATGAGAAAAACAGATTTTTCAGATTTTTATGGAAAGGAGTTTATCTTGATGAAAAAACAGATTGCTTTATATTTGACACTTTTGTTTTCTCTTTTGCCTGCTGTCCCTGCTGTGGCGGCAGATTTGGTGACAGGCACCCGCCACACCGATACAGAGCAGAACGTTGTCATTAGGGAAGGCGGCGCCGGTGTTTGGAAGAAGGGGACAACATTTACACTTCGTATGGAAGACGGCATGATTCCCATAGAGGACGGGGCGAAGATGTGGACAGATGAGGAAAGTGGCATGAAAATACGATATGAGGGGAAGGACGGTACATTAACCTTCAGCGTGGTGAAAGAAAGCAGCAGTCCTGCCACAATCACCATTGCCGATTTGGAGCTGTTTCTGTCCCGTAGTCTGCCAAAAGGCACATATCGCTTGGAAATTGAATCCAGTGCTGATGAAATGTTTTATAGGCAAAAGCTGTTTGGTGCAGAAGATACAGATGCTGTTTATGGCGGTGACGAAAACGAAGGAAACAATTTCATTGGAGATGTGGCAGACAGAAAGAGCCACGGGATTAAAGATTTTGTGACACTGTCTATTGGCATGGAAAGTGATGACTTGTATACAACCTATGTAGAGATTCCTGTGGGAAAAGATGTTCTTTTTGCCGAAGGGAAGGAAATACCTGTAGATGCACCTGCCTATATCAGTGAAACAGGTCATGTTATGCTGCCTGTACGCAGTGTTGCTGCCGCATTGGGTTTAGACCGAAACCAAGTCCTTTGGGATAAAGAAAAACAAACCATAATGGTGCTTTACCGCCACCGTATCATTTCCATGACAGCGGGGGAAAAAGAAATTCAGGTTAATGGTACAACAATTCCGGCAGAAACAGCTGTGACAATCAAGGACGGCAGAGCTTTTCTTGGTTTACGGGATTTGGGACACGCTCTGCAAATTTCTGATATGGATTGGGACAGCGAAAGAAAGGTTGCCTCTTTTCATCGGGAATAGAGGAAAACACCAAAAAGCCCTGTGCGTACCACGCACAGGGCTTTCTTATCTGATCTGATAGGATATATGATGTTTTTTAGTATTCTGGTTCAATCAAGCCGTAGGAGCCGTTTTTCCGTTTGTATACGACGTTTACTTCATCTGTATCTCCATTGCGGAAAACAAAGAAGGTATGACCAAGCATTTCCATTTCCATAACAGCTTCTTCAGCATCCATCGGTTTTATTTCAAAATGTTTGATTTTTTCGATTTTATGAAGGGGCGTATCGTCCAGATCCTCTTCCGGAATAAGGATAGCATCATATTCTGCTTTATCACGTTCGCCGTTTTGACGTACTCTGCTACGCATCCGTTTTTTGTAGCGAACAATTTGTCCTTCCAAAATATCCACAGCCTTATCCATTGCCGCAGTCATGTCTGCATCTTGTACTTCAGCACGAATTGTACGTCTATTGACAGGAATGGTTACTTCAACTGTGGAAACCAGTTTTTCCAGACTCAGTGTGATGGTTGCCGCTGCGTCAGAAGGAAATAATTTTTGTATTCTGTCCAGCTTATGTTCCACCATTTCCTTGGTTTTGTCCCATACATCGATATTTTTCCCAATAATGTTGTAACGCATAAAAACAACTCCCTTCGTGGTTTCCGAAAAGGGAAACCCTTGCAAATCATCGGACAACTGTTTTGACAGTTTCCGGTACAGAAGTACATCTGTATTTCTTCTGTTATCCTTACATATTCGCTGTACAATAGAAAAACCCTTTTTTTTCTGAAAACTTTTTATCGAAAAGCAAATTTTCTTTTTTCTTGCAAAAAATGGCAGAAAATTCGGTATTGTGTACTTATCTTTCTATGGTTTACAGAATATTCTTTTTCTGCGGTGCTTTTCTTGTGGAAAAAGGAAATCATGCGATAAAACAGGGTTTTTCTTGTTTTTTGTATGGATAGGAAAAAAAGATGGTTTTATCCACATTATCCACGGTGTGCAATTGTGGATAATGTGGATAAGTATGTGTATAACTCTATTTTCAGCCTTTTTTTCTGTGGACAAAATGGGAAGTTATCCTCTGTTTTTCTTTTCTGCCTTTTATTGGGTATTTATACCCGATTGACATAATACGGATTTTTTTGCCCAAAAAAGAGGTGACAGTTTTTCTGTCACCCCTTATTTTTTCTTTTCCGCTTGGTTTATGCCTCTGCTTTTTTGTATGCTTCTAAGGCTTTGACATAAGTCGCTTTGGTATCGTCATCAAAGCAAACCATGGTAATTTGTTCTACTTGCGTATTTTCTTTGAGATATTTCATAATTTCCCGCACAGCAATTTTCGCTGCAAGTTCCACAGGAAAACGATAAACTCCTGTGCTGATGGAAGGGAAGGCAATGCTTTGTATGCCATATTCTCCTGCCAACGCCAGACAGTTTCTGTAGCAGTTTGCAAGAAGCTCTTCTTCATCCCATTTTCCCCCACGCCAGATAGGACCGGGTGTATGAATGACATACTCCGCTTTTAATTTGTAGCCTTTTGTGATTTTTGCTTCGCCGGTTTTGCATCCGCCAAGGGTTTCGCATTCCGCAAGAAGCTCCCTGCCTGCGGCACGATGGATTGCGCCGTCTACACCGCCGCCGCCCAGAAGGGACGTATTTGCTGCATTGACAATGGCTTGTGTTTTTGCTTTTACAATATCGCCTTTTACAATAGAAAATCGGTTCATACCGTTACCTCCCTCATGTTGGAAATCAGAAACTTCCCTTTTGTCCATTGTATCCTGTTTCCCTGCTTTCGTAAAGTGTTTTTGCAAAAAACGACGATTTCCGTGTGTTTTCTACAAAAAAATGGAGTGTATTCGGTATAGTTTTCCCTACGTCCCCGAAAAAGAGGAAAGGCAGGCGGAATTGTTTTTCAAGGGTTTTTACGGTGAATTTGTTTTAAGGCAGCTGTTTTTTGGGGTCTTTTTTCTGGCCGTTTTGCTCCATGCCGAAGCAGAGATGGTCAGCAAGACCTGCACCATAGCCTACAGGTTTTGCCACTTGACCGATTTCCTGTCCTTGCTTTACCGTGTCGCCTTTTTTTACGGTAATGTCTTCTGTCAGCGGACTGTATGTAGTCCGCCAACCGTCTTTATGCGTAATGACAACCGTTTTACCTTGCTTAACATCATCTTTGATTTCCTCTACTGTACCATCTGCCGATGCCAGAACGGGTGTGCCTTGTGCTGCACCGATACTGATGGTGTCATTGGTACGGTATTGGTCTAATGTGGGGTCATAAATGGCCTTTTCCATGGAGTAATCCATGAGAATTTCGCCTTTTACCGGATAGATAAAGGCTTCTGCCGTTTCCTGTACCTGTGGCTTTGCCGGCTGTTTCACGGGCTGTTTTGCTTGTGGCTTTGCATCTTCCTTTTCCAAAGGCTTGTCTGCATCATCTTTACTCTTTGCTTCCCGTACTTCTTTTGCCATTTCCAGTTTTGGTGTTTTGGGCGAAACGGCAGGAGAAACAGGCTGTGTCTGCTTTGGTTCTTCTTTGCCATTCCATGCGTAGTAGGTTACGCCTGCACCAAGGGCGATAACGCAAAGTCCGATGGAAACCAGCGTGGTGACTTTCATTTCATGCTTCTTCTGTTTGTTTGGTTCATTCATCTTCTAAGCACCTCCGCTGATATTTTTTCCCCACAGCAGTTTTTTATGCAGTTTTTTCAAAAGAAATTCCGGTATAGTAATGGGATAAAATGTCATGATATGTCATGCCTTCCTCTGCCAAAGCCGCTGCACCGCATTGACTCATGCCTGCACCATGGCCATACCCTTTTGTCACAAAGAGAAAGTGGTCTGCCTGCCGCTCTACGGTAAAATCTGCACTCCGTAGTCCCAACGCTTCACGCACTTGTTTTCCTGTCAAAGTCAGTTTGCCTGCGGCAATTTGCTGAATATAACCTGCTTTTGTCCGTTTTTTGATGGTAAGCTGCAATTCTTCGGCAGAAACGCCTAAATCTCCATAGGAAGACAGTTTTTGCCATACGGATTTTGCTGAGATTTCTGTTTCTGCGGCATGGTTTGGTGCAGACAAATCCCCATGGCTGTCTACGCTGCGCAGGTAGGGGATTTTTTCTGTCCAGACGTTTTCCGAGTCCTCGGTTTTGCCGCTGCTCTGGGCATGGAATACGGCGAGAATCGGTTGGTTTTCATAGACCATAATTTCCCCCTTTGTTTCTGCCACGGCTTGGGATATTTTTTTTTCATATTCTGCCGCATGGCTGCCCCATTTTTGTTTCCGTTCTTCCGGCGAATGGTATGCCTGTCCCACATCATAGCGAATGTTTTTTGTACCTGCCTCCTGCATTTTCCGTACCTGATAGGTTCTGGCGGCAACGGCTTGGGCTTTTAATGCTTCTTTGGGGAAAAGGGCAGGCATTTCCGCAGAAACAACCCCCAAGACATATTGCTCTAATTCTGTATCCAAGGCGGTATCGGTTTGTGTTTTTTCCGTTTTGGCAAAATCCGACAAGCCGTATACCGCCTTTGCTTCCATGATACGGCTCTGCTGAAATCCGCCCATGGCAAGAGTGACCAAAAGCGGCAAAAGAATGGTAACGGAAATACCATAAAGCAGGATAGCACCCAATATTTTTTTGATCATGTCCACACATCCTCTCTTGTTCAGCATATGAGGAAGGAGAGAAGATAAGACCTGAGACAACATAGCAAAAAAACTCCATTTCCCCATGTTTGTTTGGGTAAATGGAGTTCTCTTTTGGTTTAAGAATAAAGAATAAAGGAATCAGCCTTTATTCCGCATAGCACGGAGGATAAATTCCGTATGATATTTGACATGACCCTGAGCCAATGCCATGCCTTCTTCGGTTTCGTGATTTTCAATGGCACGGATAATGCTTTTATGGTGTGCGACAATGGCAGGAATAGAAGCGTCAATTTTCAGATGTGCCATACGATAGCGGTAAAGCTGTAATTGCAAATTGTTGAAAATCTGAATGAGTTTATCATTGTCTGCTGCGGAAAAAATGACACGGTGGAAGTTTTCGTCCTGTTCTGCAATTTCTTCCAAATCTTTTTCTTCAATGGCTTTTTCAAATTTTTCCTCTACATTTTTTAATTCAGCTGCCTGTTCCGGCGTCATTTTTTTGCAGGCAAGGCTTGTGGCAAGGCCTTCTAAAACCCCACGAACTTCCAGAATATTCACAACATCTTTTTCGCTCATGTCCAAAACCTGTGCACCTTTTCTGGGCACAAGTTCCACCAGATTTTCCAATGCCAGCATACGCAGAGCCTCTCTGACAGGTGTACGGCTGACACCCAGTTTTTCTGCCAGCTGATTTTCCATAAGACGTTCCCCCGGAATGAGTTTTCCGGTTAAAATGGCATCTCGGAGTGTGCGAAATACCACGTCACGCAAAGGCAAATATTCTGTAGACTCAATGCTGAATTTTGTATCCATATTGTTTCCCCCTCTGTTTCTGATCAAATACGTTATAAATTTGTGTAACAAAAACTTCCTGTAATTGAAACCGCTGTCTGATGATGCCGGCTGCCCGTTTTGCATTTTTGAGGTCTGTAAAAAGACCAAATACTGTTGGACCGCTGCCACTCATCAATGTTCCCACTGCACCTTTTTTCATCATCAGTTTCTTGAGCTTGATGATGTCTGGGTGCATGGGGATAGTAACTGTTTCCAGTACATTTCCAAGAAGAGAACCCATTTTTTCCACATCGCCGTCTTGCATGGCAGCAATCATTTTTTCGGCAGAGGGATGGGGTGTGTTTTCCGTAAGATGCAGGCTTTGGTATACCTTTGCGGTAGAAACACCGTAGGGCGGTTTTGCCAGTACCACATAACAGAAAGGACAGGCAGGACGAATATCCGTTAATTGCTCTCCCAGACCTTCTGCAAGGACTGTACCACGGCGCACACAGTAGGGAATGTCTGTCCCCATAGTCAATGCCAGTTCCTCCAGTTTTTGGGAAGAAAGTCCAAGATGAAACATACGGTTCATGCCTACCAGAACAGCGGCACAGTCGGAACTGCCCCCTGCCAGCCCTGCTGCAACAGGAATCCGCTTGTCGATATGTATGGAAACCCCCTTCTTTATGTTATAGGTGCGGCGCATAAGGTCAGCTGCTTTCCATGCCAGATTTTGGCTGTCTGTGGGCATCCACGATGCCGTTTTTGAAATTTCTATGGTATCCCTTGGAATCATACGCAGCGTAATGCCGTCATAGAGAGAAAGGGTTTGCATAATCATACGAAGCTCATGATAGCCGTTTTCCCGCTTTCCTGTCACATCTAATGTGAGGTTGATTTTTGCCCTTGCCTTTAATTTGATTTCTTTCACGGTATCCCCTCATTTTTATACTGTATACAATCTATTGTATTTATTGTAACCGAACATGCGCCAATAAACAACCGCCATGTTCCACAAAAAAAACACGGTAAATTTCCGATAATATTACAAAAACCTGCCAAAATGCGAAAAATTTTTCATTCACTACCCATTTGCAGGCTTGGATTTTTTCGGAAAAGGTCTATAATAATAGAGAGCAAAAAGAAAAAAACTTTTCCCCCAAAAATGGGAAACAACGCCGAAGGAGGGATACCATGCGTGAGTTTTATATACAAAATAAGAATGCTATACAGGATTTTTTGCTTTTGTCCGGTGCAGTTCTTGTTTGCTTTTTGTTTTTTCGCTATTTATTTCCCATACTGCTCCCTTTTTTTGTAGGCTGGATGTTGAGCCTTTTGTTTCGCCCCTTGGCGGCACTTTTGGAGCGGCATAAAGTACCGGCTTGGATTGCATCGTTTTTCTGTATATTGCTGCTTTTGGGCGTCATCTCTCTGTTTGGTGGACTGATTGGTGACCGCATTGCAGAACAAGCAAAAACTTTTTTTACCGAATTGCCAAGATACATGAACTCTCTTGAAGATGCTTCACAGCGTTTTTGGACGCATTTTGAGGAAATTAGCAGTACCCTGCCCGGTATTGCCCAGACAATCATAGAAAAGCTGCGGGAAAATATTTCTGCCGTCATATTGCCTCTGGTAAAAAAGGGTTCCTCCTCTTTGACTGGTGTGCCGAAATTTTTTCTTGGTGCACTGATTGCTTTGTTTTCTTCTTATTTCTTTACGAAAGA
Organism: Anaerotignum sp.; assembly: GCA_020024255.1. GTDB lineage: Bacteria > Bacillota > Clostridia > Lachnospirales > Anaerotignaceae > Anaerotignum. The sequence continues at coordinate 6,631 of JAHHTX010000002.1, read as the reverse complement.
CAGAAAAGTTATCCATCAGGTTTTTGAAAACAATGTCATTCCGCTTTTGGGCAGTTCCGTGAATCGGACAAAAGAGCAGCTGAAAGTATCTATCTGGGGATATGTCAAGACACAACTTATTCTTATGGGCTATACCTTTATGATTTGTATTATTGGGCTTTTTCTCTTACAGTCCCCTTTTGCCCTGCTCCTCAGCGTCATCATTGCACTCATTGATTCCCTGCCATTTTTCGGCAGTGGTTTTATTCTTTGGCCTGGTGCACTAATTCATCTGCTTTTGGGTGATGTGCGACTTTGTATTGGTTATTTGATTATTTATATTTCCGTACAGATTATGCGGCAGATTATGCAGCCCAAAATACTGGGCACCCAAATCGGACTGCATCCTTTGCTTACCTTGTTTTCCATGTATTTTGGATATAAGTGTGTGGGCTTCTGGGGATTGATTTTAGGGCCTTTTCTTGCTGTGCTGCTCCGTGCTTACTTCCGCACCAGACAGGAGGAAGCAGAAGAAGATGCAAACAATATGAAAGAGCAAATTGTAGATTGAGGGTGCCGACAAAAGAATAAAGCAGAAGTTCCAAGGGCAAAAAGAGCCTTGAAACTTCTGCTTTTTCTTATGGAAAGTGAATGCCCACTGCGGATTCCATTTGGGAAAGCCTTCCGCATTTTCCAAAAGGGATAAAAACAATTTTTTCGGCAAGCTGCGGTTTTACGTTTTTTTTCTGTATTTTTGTTAATACCGATATTTTTTCTTTCCCCAAAGCAGAAAAGAGCCGGAAACAAAAACACCCAAAAGTTCTGCCAGCGGAACGGCAAACCAGATGCCTGTTTTTCCGAACAGTCGGGGCAGAATCAACAGGCACGCAACCAAAAAGATGAAAGTCCTGCTCAGAGAAATAATGGCAGAAACCAATCCGTTTGAAAATGCCGTAAACATGGCAGAGGCAAAAATGCTGATGCCCATTAGCAGGAAAGACAGAGCATAAATGGGGAATCCTTTATGGGCAATGGCATAGACAGGGCTTCCCGGCTCCGTAAATATGCCAAGACTGAAGGAAAGGCTTAGTCTTGACAAGAAGTAAATCCCCACAGAGCTGGCAAGAAGGAACAGCAGGGAAAAGCGGATAATCTTTTTTAACTGCTTTGTATCCCCTGCACCGTATTTGTAGCTGATAATGGGGGAAACACCTAAAGAAAAGCCCAGAAAGCCTGCACTGAACACAAAATGGAAATATAGTATGATGGTAATGGCTGCCACACCGTCCTCTGCCCAAAATGCCATAAAGATAATATTAAAGAGAAAGTTGGTAACCGCAGCAGCAATATTGCTGGCAAACTCAGAAATACCGTTGGAACAGGTGCGCAGCAGAACCTTTGCCCGAAAGCGAAAGGGAACAAAGTACAGGCTGCCTTTTCGGCAAAAGAAGAAATACAACACACCCACAACAGAGGGTATGGTATAGCCGATGACGGTAGCCACGGCTGCTCCGGTTACGCCCATATGGAAGATACCCATAAACACATAATCCAGTACCATATTGAAGATACCACCCATTACTGTCAGTGCAAGTCCCAATTTGGGTTTTCCTGCTGTCACAAAAAGTACCTGAAATATGGTCTGCAAAAAGAGCATAGGGGAAAACAGCATCAAGAGCTTTGTATAGGGTACGCAGTCCGGCATTTGGGCATCACTGACACCAAGAAAGCCAAGAAAGGGCTGCAAAAACACCACATTGACGATTGCAAGGACAATACCCACCAAAAAAGCCACTGTAACAAGAAAAGTAAAGTCTTCTTTGGCTTCTTCGCTTTTGCCCCTGCCCATTTTTTGGGCAATAACCGCACTGCCCCCTGTACCAAGCATGATGCCAATGGCAAGCTGTACGTAGGTTAGGGGATAGGACATATTGGTTGCGGAAAGAGCCAATGTTCCTGCATAACGAGAGATGAATATGCCGTCTACAATGGTATACAAAGAAAGAAATATCATCATGATAATATTTGGCAGGGAAAATGCCAAAAGGGAAAGAGGTGTGAATTGCTGATCAAGTTTATTTTCATTCATATCCTTTATACTCCTTCTGTAAAAATTACACTGGTTGATACTGCCGGATTTGTACGATTATCCCATGGATTTAGGTTTAGGTCAAGAAAAAAAAGAAAATGGTATGCCAAAGGACATACCACAAAGTGCAAAAAAAACGAAAAGCAAAGCCTAAGACCCTGAGAAACCAAGAAACCAAAAAACCAAGATACTGTTCATTTGGGAATGATATGCTCCCCAAATTGGTAAGGAGTTTTCCGATTTCGTTTCTTTTTTACTGCTATTCTCCGGCAATCTGCATTTCCTTTACCAAAACGGAAGGAGAACCTTTACCCGATAGGGACATATACATATCTTCGCCTACTACCTGTATATTTTGCAAAAGAGAATAGAAATTTCCGCCTACGGTAATTTGTTCCACAGGACGGTCTTTTTTGCCGTTTTTCACAAGGAAACCCTCTGCCGAAAGGGAAAAATCTCCTGAAACCGTGTTTGCACCGGCATGAAGCCCCGTGATATCGGTAATAAGCAAGCCGTCTCCCAATTGGGTAAGCAGTTCCTTTTGGCTGCCTTTTCCTGTTTCCAAATAGAAGTTGGTCACAGCCGTTTTTACCGGAGCCGTCAAGCCGTCCTTAAACCCGTTGCCTGTTGAGAAAACCCCGTCTTTTTCGGCTGCTTGCAAATTGTAAAGATAGGTTTGCAAAATACCCTTTTCCACTACCGCCTTTTTCTGGCAGGGAACACCTTCATCATCAAAGGGGCGGGACAGACAGCCGCCTTTCAACAGGGGATTGTCCCACAATGTTACGCAAGATGGTGCAATGGCTGTTCCTTTTTTCCCTTTCAACAGAGAAAAGCCTTTTTGTACCGTTTCCCCGAAAAATACGCCTGCAAATACTTGCAGAAAGTCTGCCATGACACTGCCGTCCAGTACCACAGAATATGTGCCGCTTTTTATGCCTGACGCACCCAAATGTGCCGCTGCATTTTCTGCGGCTTTTCGCCCTGTTTCTTTGGGGCAGAAATCCTGCCAGTTTTGCCCCTGCCAAAAATGCGAGCCTGTCTTTACGGTGTTTTCATCTTTGGCAATGGCACAGACATAAGCCGTTGCCCTGTTTTTGCAGAAAGATACATGGAGTCCCTGTGTATTTTGAATGGATACGTTGCTCCATATCGTTTCCAATGTGCAGTAGTCCATAGACACAATGCAGTCACCCTGTGCCAAAGCCGCCTGCTCCATATGTTTTGCAGCCAATGTTTTTTCTTCTGCTGTTCGCTTTTCCAAATCTTCGTTGACGTCATGTTGAAAATCCTGCTGTTTTTTTGGCGCAAAGAAGGGCTGTTTGTCCCCTTCGGATAAAAGGAGGGCATTTTCTTTTGCTTCCTGAATGAGATATACAATGTCCTTTTCGGTCATGCGTTCTGTACTGCTGCATCCCGTTCTGCCTGCATATTCTCCACGAAAAGAAATGCCAAGGGTATTGCTGTTTTCGCAGTCGGAAACTTCGCCTTCCAAAACGGTGACAGAAAATTGCCTGCTTTTTTTGGTGTAAACTTCACAGCAGGTAAATCCAGCCTTTTTCCCTTCTTCCAGCAGGGTTTTTTGAAATACGTTTTCGTCCATATCAATTCCCCCTTCCGCCTACAGTCATATTTTGTACCCGAATCATGGGTTGTCCCACATCTGTGGGAATAGAGCCGCTGATACTGCCACACATACCCTGTGCCCGTTTCAGGTTGTTGCCGACACGGTCAATTTGAAAAAGGACTTCTGCACCTTTTCCAATGAGGGTTGCCCCACGAACAGGCTCGCAGATTTTGCCATTCCGAATCAGATAGCCTTCCAATACGGCAAAGTTAAACGCTCCTGATGCCGGTTCTACACTGCCTCCGCCCATTTGCTTGGCATACAGTCCCCATTCCGTATCCCCAATAATTTCTTCCGGAGTGCTTTCGCCTTCCGCAAGAAAGGTATTGGTCATGCGACTGGTGGGGGCATAACGGTAGTTTTCCCGTCTTGCAGAGCCGGTGGAAGCCATACCCATTTTTCTGCCGTTCATGGTGTCAATAAGATAGGACTTTAAAATGCCTTTTTCAATCAGGACATTTCTCCTTGTGGGTGTACCTTCGTCGTCCATTGCCGCAGATCCCCAAGCATTTCGTATTGTGCCGTCATCTATGGCGGTCACCAAGGGGGAGGCAATCTGCTGTCCCAGTTTTCCTGCAAAAACAGAAGCATTTCTTGCTACTGCGGTAGCTTCTAAGCCGTGTCCGCAGGCTTCGTGGAAAATGACACCGCCAAAACCGTTGTCAATGACAACAGGCATTTTTCCCGAAGGGCATTGTCCTGCTCCAAGCATGGTTACGGCAATTCTTGCTGCTTCTCTCGCCGTTTCCTCTACATCTATGGTATCAAAAAGCTCAAAGCCTACAGAACCGCCGGGGGCAAGGCGGCCACTCTGTTTTTCCCATGGAGAAGATGCAACGGCTTCTATGCTGAAGCGGCTCCGTATCCTGTGGTCTTGGGCAAATACCCCTAATGTATTGGCAACAAGAACATCTTTTGTGACATCTAAAAAACTCGTCTTTGTCTGGCTGATTCTGCTGTCATAGGCAGATGCCGCAGATGCTGCCGCAAGAAGACGTTCCGCTTTTTTGCGTTTTTCCACACGGTCAGGGGGAAAGAGTACAGGATGAAGTGTTCTTCTGCACTGCTCTGTCCAAGGCATAGGCTGATACAGACGACTGCCCTTTGCCGAGGCTGCTGTTTGCCTTGCCAAGGCAATAAGACTTTTTTCTGTGGTATCGTTGGTAAAGGCATAGAGAGTACGGTTTCCGAAAAACAAACGCAGACCTGCCCCATAGTCCAAGCCGCTAACGGCTGTTTCCACATTGCCGTTTACCATATTGATTTGATTTTGTTTTGTTTCTTCTACATATAATTCTGCAAAATCTGCTCCTGTTTCCAGAGCAGCCGCCAAGGTATGCTCCACTACTGTTTCATTCAGCATGTTTGTCATTCCTTTCCGAAACAGATTCCTGTAAGAATCCTTTTATTTTCGCTTCTGCATAATATCCAAAATGGTACTGTTCATGGGTGCCATTCCTTCTTTGCTGATGCGTCCCATATTTTTTGCCGTCTGTTCTGCGGAAGACCCCAGTATGCCAAAATGGGGCGGCATGACTACACCGGAGGTTGCTAGCATAGCAGAAAGGAAAGCTGCCTGTACACCAGATGCCACTTTCATGGAGCAGCCCAGATTGCCGCCGTCACAAACCATACCGGCGATATTTGCCGCCATATGATTGATTGCTGCACGGACTTCTTTTGTACCGCCACCCATAAGATAGGTAATGCCTGCCGCTGCACCACTGCCGCCGCCCAGTACACAACCGCAAAGCGCAGATATTCTGCCGGTGTAATATTTGCTGTAAATGGTAACCAGACAACTGAGTGCCAAAGCACGGCGTATTTCCTTTTCCGGCTTTTTTAGGCTCCTGCCAAAGGATACCACAGGCAGGGAGCAGATGATACCGTGGGAGCCACTTCCCACAATACTCATGGCAGGGTAGGGCAGTCCTGCAAGTCTGGCATCCATGGCACAGGTTGTGAGGTACAGTGCATCATAGAAAGCATCATTGCCCACAAGACCTTTTTGACGAAATACTTCTACTACTTTTCCGATGGAAAGCCCCACACCCTTTTCGCCTTTTTCCGAAAGGCGGCAGTTCATGTTAATCATGTCCTGCAAAAACAGAAGATCCTTGTCCGGCACTGTTTGGGCATAGGAAACAAAGTCCCCGATGTCCACAACGTCAAGAGGAAAGGCAGAAAAAGTATCCTGTTTTTTGACTTCCTTTGCAAAAACAAGTTTTTCATCTTTCCATATTTTTGTTACATTATCGTGTGCGTTTTCGATTTCTGCCTTGCCAATGCCTTTTTCCGTTTCCACCTGTGCCAAAAGATAGATTTCTTCTTTTGAGGGGTCCACGGAAATATCCACAGGAATGCGACTGTTTTTTGCCTGTTCTACAGCTTGTGGCGTCACATTCCGCAAACATTCCAATCCTAAACGGCTATTGCCACAGATTGCACCAAGAAGTGCTGCCATTTCGCACCCCTGTTCCTTTGTACCGGGAATGGCACAGGAAAAAGCATTTTTGTACATTCCGCTGTTCATCTGTATTGCAATGCGGCGAATGGTATTTCCTTCTGTGGTTTCCTTTGCCTTTGTTGCCACCAATGCAATGGCACCTACTTCTGTAACACCCAAAGCAGGTTCTATTTCTCTTTCCAGCAATAAGGTAAAATCTTCCTGCATAAAATCCTCTCCTCATATAAAATGGTTTTGCTTTATTAAGCATACCATAATCTTCCAAAAATGCACATGAAAATCCCGTTATTTTTTTAAAAGTACAGGCAAATTTCTACATTTTGCCTTACCGCTTTATTTTTTGCGAAAAAAAAGAACATCATTTTTGATGTTCTTGGAACGGAGAAGGAGGGATTTGAACCCTCGCGCCGCGCAAACGACCTATACCCTTAGCAGGGGCACCTCTTCAGCCTCTTGAGTACTTCTCCAA
>JAHHTX010000019.1 GCA_020024255.1 Anaerotignum sp. | reverse complement strand
CCTTGAAACTTCTGCTTTTCCTCATGGGAAGTGAATTCCCATTGCGGATTCCATTGGGGAAACCCTTCGTTTCCCAAACCCTTCCGCATTTTCGAAGAGGAGTAAAAACTACTTTTTCGACAGTCTGAGGCATATCCTATGATACGCCTTTTTTTGCTTACATCGTCTTATATTTATTGATTTCCAAAACCATTTGCCAGAGAGGTTACAGCATTTTCTTTGAGTAGGGTTTCCCCATGCTCTGCAAGGAAATAGGCAGATAGGGTGGAAGAAGACTCTTTTTGTCCGTATTCTTCCAAAATCAAAGGGATAATTTCTGCCCCCTCCTCTTTACTATATGTATTTCCTTCTAAAATCAGGAAATACTGGTTTTTATATTTGTACAGGGCACTGTTTCCGCAGAAAAGAGAACCAAGACGGAGGGATACATCAATGACATCATCAAGTTCTGCGAAAGAATAGATGATCGTTTCTATATTTTTGTCCTGTATATCCTCATCAGATGTCAATGCTGTTTTTTTATAACGATGGGACTCTTTTGTGTTTTGGAACAAATTGATGCCGCTTTTTGGTTTTTCATTGCCGTCCATTTTGGTGACGATAATCATGATACCGTCTAATCCCAAAGGAGCAGCTTCTACCATGAGCGGTGCATTTTCTGCGATAAAATCACACTCTTCCATAGCCTGTTCCATAATGTCATGGAACAGCTTTTGTGTTTTTTCGCTAGGGCGAATTAAATCTTCCAGCTGAATGTGGCGTTCTGCCAAATCGGACTTTGTTAAGGAAAGTCTTAATTGCGTATCGCTGATTTTTTCTATTTTCATGGTAACACTTCCTTTTTTATCGATCAAATAAATTTGTATGCTATCTATACTATACAACACTTTGGAAATATAGTATAGTATAATGAATTGCAGAGCAGATGTAAAGAGGATAATTTCGTCAATCTGCCAAAAAAGGAGGATTTTTTATGAAAAGAAAATGGATTACGCCGCTTTTGACAATTCTTGTCTGGGCGGGTATGTATTATTACTATTTGCCGGCTGCCAATATCCATAGCAATGAAACATGGTTGTTTGTTGTAGCGATGGTTGTGGTGGCACTGGTGATTAACGCATGGGCATTGGTTAAAACACTCTTTCACAGAACGACAGTGGACGGGCATTTTGATCATTTATCAAGAGCAAAAAAACTGCTTTTGATTCCCATTGCACTTGTGATTGTCTATGTAGTAGGGGTGCTTGTGTCCTCACCTATTTTACGGGCATCTGCCTACAATGCCTTGTTGAAGGTACAAAGCGGAGATTTTGCGGAAGATATTCATGAGGTAAATTATAGTCAGATTCCCATACTGGACAGCGATTCTGCGGCAAAATTGGCGGAAAGAGAAATGGGCAGCATGGTAGACATGGTTTCTCAGTTTGAAGTCAGTGGCTATTATAACCAGATTAACAGAAATGGTAAGCCTGTTCGTGTGACCCCTTTGGAATATGGGGATATTATTAAATGGGTGCTGAATACAAAAAATGGTATTCCGGCTTATATGAATATTGATATGACAACACAGGACGTGGAACTGGTGAAGCTAGGGGAAGGCAATGGTATCCGCTATTCACCCTTTGAACATTTTGGCAGAAATTTGCAACGTTATGTACGATTCCGTTATCCTACTGCCATGATTCGTACAAGCAATTTTGAGGTCGATGATCAGGGCGTTCCTTATTGGGTTTGCTCTGTAGAAGATAAAACCATTGGTCTTTTTGGCGGTACAGACATTAAAGGAATTATTCTTGTCAACGCAGTGACAGGGGAACACGCCTATTATGATGTAAAAGATGTACCTCGATGGGTAGACAAGGTATACGATGCAGAACTTCTGATAGAACAGTATAATTACTATGGTACATTGAAAAATGGTTATATTAACAGTATTTTTGGGCAGAAAGGTTGTTTGCAGACCACAGAAGGATATAATTATGTTGCGCTAGATGATGATGTATGGGTATATACGGGGGTAACTTCTATCGGTGGAGATGAATCCAATGTAGGTTTTGTACTGATGAATTCCAGAACAAAGGAAACTAATTATTATCAGGTTTCCGGTGCCAAGGAAATCTCTGCTATGGCATCTGCCGAAGGGGAAGTACAGCATCTGGGCTATAAAGCAACGTTCCCTATCCTTTTGAATATTGCTGATGAACCCACCTACTTCCTTTCTCTAAAAGATGATGCCGGTCTGGTTAAGAAATATGCCATGGTGAATATTGAAAAATATCATATTGTTGCCATTGGAGATACAGTAGGGCAGTGCGAAAAGGTATACAGAAGCCTTATGGCGGGCAACGGCATAGACACCACAAAGGGCGTTGCAGCTTCTGAGGTAGAGGGAACCATTTCCATGATGAAAGATATTGTTTCTGAGGGGAACACCTATTATTATCTGATGCTGGAAGGAAAAGAGGAGCTGTTTGAAGTGGAGGCAAAAAAACATTTGGATATTTTGAAAAAACAGGTAGGTATGCCTGTCAAAATGAAGATTACACCTTCTTCCACCGGAGCCTTTACAGTAACAGAACTAAAGTAAATGGTAAAATAGCACAAGACTGTTTTGCTTTATATGAGCGAAACAGTCTTATTTTTACAAAATTCTTACTTTTGTTTAAAAAACTGCCCTTTGGTTGACACATTACAAGGAAAAATGTAAAATAACTAAAGCATGATATATAGAATATAGCAGAAAATAAGCAAAGAAATGAGAAATGAAATAAAAAGGCGATTTCGTCTTGGGAGGTAATTATGGATAAAGAAAAATCGGAAAAGATGAAAAATCCGCAAGGGATGAGCGATACTGATAAGGAATATTATGAAGATTTATATCAGGATTTACCAAAGGAAGTAGTGGATATTTTAATGGAAACACATCCGCTTATGGGAAAAAACAATGAGGATAAAGAAGCAACGGCTTATCGTACCAGACGTCCCCAAAGAGGCGATGTGGAAGAAATCAGAGAGGCCAGAATGCAGCAGATTGGCTCAGAACTCAGCGAAATGCGCAGAGCACCTCAGCAGGAGGGTGAGCCGACAAAATATGTTTCCCGTCGTGCAAGAAATACAGAACCGGAAGCTGAAAGTGTGCATACACAGAAGCCGAAAGCGCATACAATGGAAGATGAAGAAAGGGAAATTCAATATGTCAGCATGATGCCTGCACGGAAAAAATCCCACATCACAGAAGAAGTGACTGTGCAGAGCATATCTTATCAAAAACCACAAAAGAAGAAAAGACGGCAGAGAGAAGAAGATATGCCTTTTTCCGATACATATGCAGGAGCACGTCCTAGATATGAAGATATGGATTTTGCAGAACGTGCAAAGCAGGAAAATTTGGATGAACTTTATGATGATTATGATGATTATGAGGAGGAATACAGAGGAAAGCGGAGCAAGGTTCCTCTTATTGCAGGCATTATTGGTGTTGTAATCATTGTTGCACTGCTGTTTAAATGCATCAATTTGAACAGCGAACTGCAGGAAGCAAAGCGGGCAGTGCAGCAGAATGAAGAACTCAATGAAAAATACGAACAGATTCAAATTGAAAAAATGCAGCTTCAGGAAGAAGTAGATAAACTGAAAGACCCTGATGGTAGCAAAAAAGCGGCAGAAGAAAAGAAAAAGGCAGAAGAAGCAGATAAGAAGAAAGATAAAAAAGATTCTGAAGAGAAAAAAGATACCAAAGACAAAAAAGAGAGTTCTGCTGCCGGCACAAAAGAGCATACTGTACAGGAAAATGAAACACCTTGGACCATTGCGGCAAAATATTACGGTAATGGTACAGAATACAATAAGATTTTGGAAGCCAATGGGTTAAAAGAGGGAGATAATATCCGCCCTGGTACAAAATTGAAAATTCCTGCTGCATAAGAATAAGGAGTCCGATGATATGGAAAATGAAATGTTGGAAAAGAAGACCCTTGCAGAATTGAAAAATTTGGCAAAAGAGTTTGGAATTTCCCCTGTTTCCACACTGCGCAAGCAGGAACTGATTGCAAAAATTATTGAGAAACAGGCAGAGCAACATACTGTAGGGAAAAAGGTTGTGGCATACGGTTTTTCTTTGAAGCAGGAAGGCGAAGAAGCGTCAGACACAGAAGAAAAACCAAAAGAAGAACCAAAAGAAGAACAGCGGGAAAGAATGTCCCAAGCCGAATTGGAAAACGGGGAACTGCGGGAAGGTATTCTGGAAGTGATGCCTGATGGATACGGTTTTTTGCGGACAGACAATTTCCTTTCCGGTACAAAGGATATTTATGTTTCGCCTTCTCAAATCAGACGTTTTCATCTGAAAACGGGAGATGCGGTAAAAGGCAGCAGTCGTCCTGCAAGAGAAGGCGAAAAATTCGGTGCATTGCTTTTTGTAAAGAGTGTGAATGGCGACCGTCCGGATATTGCGGCAAGACGTCCTAATTTTGAGGACTTAACACCTATTTATCCCGAAGAAAAGCTGCGCTTGGAATTGGGAAAAGAGGGAATTTCCGGCAGAATTATTGATCTTATTGCACCTATTGGAAAAGGGCAGCGTGGTATGATTGTTGCACCACCCAAAGTAGGAAAAACCATTCTTTTGACTCGGATTGCAAATGCAATTACAAAAAATCACAAGGAAGTGCATCTCATTGTGCTGCTTATAGATGAACGTCCGGAAGAAGTTACAGACATTCAACGTTCTATTGAAGGGGAAAATGTGGATATTGTGTATTCTACATTTGACCAACAGCCAGAGCATCACAAAAAGGTCACAGAAATGGTTCTGGAACGTGCCAAACGTATGGTGGAGCAGGGAAAGGATTTGGTTATTCTCTTAGATAGCATTACACGTCTTGCAAGAGCCTATAATTTAACCATTCCACCCAGTGGCAGAACCCTTTCCGGTGGTCTTGACCCGGCGGCACTGTATATGCCTAAACGGTTTTTTGGTGCAGCAAGAAATATTGAAAATGGCGGCAGTTTGACAATATTGGCAACAGCACTTGTGGATACGGGCAGCAAAATGGATGAAGTGATTTTTGAGGAATTTAAAGGCACAGGGAATATGGAATTGGTTCTGGATAAGAAATTGGCAGAACGCCGTATTTTCCCGGCAATAGACATTATCAAATCCGGCACAAGACGAGAAGAAAAGCTCCTGACAGAAAAAGAACTGGAATGTAATTATATTTTAAGACGTATGGCAAGCAATATGGCATCAGTGGAAATGACAGAAGGATTTTATGATTTGATGCACAAAACGAAATCTAATGTGGATTTTGTGGAACGTCTGCCTTTGATGGAAAAAAAATTGGGCATGGCGGATAAATGATATAGTGTTTTTTGAAATCTCCAAGTTATTTACTTGGAGATTTTTTCATGAAAGATACTGTACCCCTCGAGTTTTGTCATTTTTTTGCTTTTTTGCTGATATAAACAATAAATTGTGGAAGAAGGCGGGAATGCCAATAGAAAATTTCTGCCCTTTTGCAAAGAAAATGAAAGATATTGCAGAAAATCATTTGGGTGTTATCATTAAAATTTTGGATTATACCATTAAACGAGAGAAAAACATAGATTTTTTTGGGAAATGCTGTTGCAAAGCACAATGGCTTGTGCTATAATATCTCCGTTGTCTTTAAATAATTTAGGATTATTGATCAACGAACAGAAAATGAGGTGAAAAAAATGAGAGAAGGAATCCATCCCGATTACAAGCAGGTAAAAGTAAGATGTAACTGCGGCAACGAATTTGTAACAGGTTCTACAAAGGATGAAATCAGAGTCGAAGTATGTTCTAAGTGCCATCCTTTTTACACAGGCAGCCAGAAGCTTCTGTTGGAAGCCGGCGGCAGAGTGGAAAAATTCAACAAGAAATACGGCAGAAAATAATGTTAGACGTGCAAAAGGGTTGGGCAATACTGTCCACCCTTTTTTTCGCAATAGGATAAAGAAAGTGTGGGGGTGTCCTTTTGCGAAAGGAAGGGAAAAAATTTACTGACAAAGGAGGAAAGCCATGAAACGAACAAATATCGGCGGTCAGGCAGTTATCGAAGGTGTCATGATGCGTGGGAAGAAAATATATGCCATGGCAGTGCGAAATCCACAAGGCGGTATTACTGTAGAAAAAAATGCGTGTGGCGGTCTGGGAAGAAAAGGAGTGTTCCGTCTTCCGATATTCCGTGGCATTGCCGCATTTTTGGATTCTTTGGTAACAGGAACAAAAATCCTTATGCGTTCTGCGGAAATTGCAGGGGACGACTGGGCAGAAGAAGAAAATCAGAGCAGGTTTGAAAAGTTTTTGCAGGATAAATTGGGTGATAAGCTCAATAATTTGCTCATTTATTTTAGTGTTACGGTTTCTTTGATTTTGGGTATGCTGTTGTTTTTCCTGCTTCCTGTATGGCTGGGAAACTTTTTCAAAAACCTTGTGCCTACATGGGCATTGGGTGTGATTGAAGGGTTGATTCGGATTGCCATATTTCTTGTATACTTATTTGCCATTTCCCGCACAAAAGAAATTCATCGTGTGTTCCAATACCATGGAGCGGAACATAAAACCATTAACTGCTTTGAAAGTGGCAAGGAATTGACAGTTGAGAATGTACTGCCTTGTACAAGACTCCATAAGCGGTGTGGAACGAGTTTTCTGCTCTTTGTGATGATTATCAGTATGGTAGTATTCTTTTTCATCCGTACTGATGATTTGGTGCTGCGTCTGATAACAAGAATTTTGCTTGTGCCTGTGATTGCCGGAATTTCTTATGAAGTTATTCGCTGGGCAGGCAATTCCGAAAGCAAATTGGTGGCAGCCATCAGTTATCCTGGTTTGTGTCTGCAAAAGATTACAACGGCAGAACCAGATGGGGCACAGATTGAAACAGCTATTGCGGCAATGAAGGGAGTTCTGGAAGATGAGCCGGAATAAGACATGGGCAGAAGCTTTACAGGACGGAAAAAAATATCTTGCTGAAAAGGAAAACGGCAGTTGGGATGCACTACAGCTTTTGTTGCATACCATGCAGTGCGACAGAGCTTTCTTTATGCTGCATAATACAGAAGAAATGACGAAGGAAGCGGCGCAGAAATATGCCGCTTTTCTGCGTGAAAGAAAACAGGGAAGACCTTTACAGTATATACAGGGTGAATGTGGATTTATGGGGCTTTCCTTTTCTGTTGGAGAAGGGGTTCTCATTCCTCGCAGTGATACAGAAGTATTGGTGGAAACGATATTGGAAAAAAAGGAGACAGAAGGATTTTCCTGCGGTCTGGATATCGGAACGGGAAGCGGCTGTATTCCTATTTCATTGGAGAAATATGGTAATATTTCCATGACAGCAGTGGATATCAGTAAAAAAGCATTGTCTTTTGCTGAGAAGAATCAAACGGAAAATAAAACCCATGTACGCTTTTTGGAAAGCAATTTGTTTTCCGCTTTGAAAGAGGAAAAATTTGACTTTATTGTATCTAATCCGCCTTATATTCCGAAGAGAGATGTGGAAACATTGATGACAGAGGTACGGGATTATGAGCCACATAATGCTTTGGACGGTGGCACAGACGGCTTAGACTTCTATCGTGCCATTTTGGCACAGAGTAGTGTTTATTTGAAAACAGACGGCTGGATATTTTTTGAAATTGGATATGACCAGAAAGCCGCCTTGTTTGTGTTAATGGAAAAATATGGTTTTTGTGCGGTGGAGTGCCGTCAGGATTTGGCTGGGCTTGACCGTGTGGTGTTTGGAAAAAGAAAAGAGGGATAAGTATGTTTGACCGGTTGGCAGAATTGGAAAACAAATATATGGATGTAGCAGATCAGGTCAATGACCCTGAAATCATTGCAAATCAAGATGTGTGGCGAAAGCTGATGAAGGAATATAGTGATATGACGCCCATTATGGAAGCATATCGTGATTATAAAAAAACAAAGGCGTCCATTGAAGAAGAAATCATGCTTTTAGACGATAAATTGGATGCAGATTTTCGGGAATTGGTAAAAGAAGAATTGGCAGAAAATAAAGTACGCTTAGGGGAATTGCAGCAGGAAATCACACTGCTTCTCATTCCAAAGGACCCTAATGATGACAAGAATGTTATTGTGGAAATTCGTGGCGGTGCAGGTGGAGATGAAGCGGCACTTTTCGCCGGGGATTTATACCGAATGTATGCCCGTTATGCAGAACGACAGAAATGGCGTTTGGAATTGATGAATGTCAGCGAAAGTGATTTGGGTGGGTATAAAGAAATTTCCTTTATGATAAAGGGACAGGGTGCATACTCCCGTTTAAAGTATGAAAGTGGTGTCCATCGTGTACAGCGTATTCCGACAACAGAAAGTGGTGGGCGTATTCACACCTCTACAGTAACGGTGGCAGTTTTGCCGGAAGCAGAGGAAGTCGATGTGCATATTGATATGAATGATGTTCGTGTGGATGTATTTCGTGCATCAGGTAATGGGGGGCAGTGTGTAAATACAACAGATTCCGCTGTTCGTATGACACATATTCCCACAGGTATTGTGGTATCCTGTCAGAATGAGAAATCCCAAATTAAGAATAAGGAACAGGCGTTAAAGGTATTGTATGCCCGTGTTTATGAACGGGAACGGCAGGCTCACGATGCTGCAATTTCTGCCGATAGGCGTTCTCAGGTGGGCACAGGTGACCGAAGTGAACGTATCCGTACCTACAATTTCCCGCAGGGACGTGTGACTGACCACAGAATCGGATTAACACTCCATAAAATTGATGCTATAATGGACGGAGATTTAGATGAAGTGATGGATGCACTGATTACCACAGACCGTATGAAAAAAATGCAGGCAGGGGAACAGAGCTAAGAGGGGGATTTGCGATGAAAGAATTATGGCAGCTTTTTTCTGCATTTGCAAGAATTGGCGGATTTACTTTTGGCGGAGGTTATGCTATGCTGCCCATGCTCCAAAAAGAAGTTGTGGACAAATATGGTTGGGCGACAGAAGAGGAAGTTCTGGATTATTTTGCCATTGGGCAGTGTACGCCGGGTATTATTTTTGTCAATACGGCAACCTTTGTGGGCTATAAAAGAAAAGGACTGGCAGGAGCAATCTGTGCCACAGCAGGCAGTGTATTTCCGTCTGTTGTCATTGTGATGATTATTGCGGCAGTTTTGACAAATTTTGCAGACCTTGCTGTGGTTCAGCACGCTTTTGGTGGTATTCGTGTAGCAGTGGGTGTTCTTATTCTTCAGGCAGTTTTGGGACTTTGGAAAAAATCAATAGTAGATAAACTCTGTATTTTGATTGCCGTAGTTTCTTTCTGTGTTGCATCATTTACATCTATTTCTTCTATATGGGTAATACTAATTGCAGGAATACTTGGCATTGTTGTGCGTGCAGTGTTCTATAAAGGTGAGGGGGGCGCATCTTCATGACAAAACTACTACTCTTATTTTATGAATTTTTTAAAATAGGACTTTTTGCTGTAGGCGGAGGCTTGGCAACCCTACCATTTTTGTATGATTTGGCAAATCGTTATCCGTGGATGAGTGTGGAGCAAATCCCTGATATGGTTGCTATTTCCGAATCTACTCCGGGCCCTCTTGGCATTAATATGGCAACTTATGCAGGTTTTCAGTGCAATGGTGTTTTGGGAAGTATTGTGGCTACCATTGCTCTGGTAACGCCTTCCATCATCATTATTATTCTGGTTTCAAAGATTTTGGAACGTTTTCGCAAAAGCAGCATCGTAAACAATGCCTTTTACGGATTGCGTCCTGCCGTTGTAGGGTTGGTGGCAGCAGCCGGTTTTACGGTTATTTCCATGGCATTGTTTTCTCCGGAAACGGCTGTACAATATCAGGGTGTAGAAGCATTTCTTCATCTGTTCCATCTAAAAGAATGTATCTTGTTTTTGATTCTGCTTTTGATTATGCAAAAAAAGAAAATTCATCCCGTTTTATTTGTTTTGGGCAGTGCAGTTATTGGCATTGTCTTCGCAATGTAAGGTTCTTATTTTTTTGTCCCCTCCATAAGCTGAAACTATAGAGCCATTGGAGTGTGATGAAATATGTGGAAAATACTTTTGATTTTTTGCCTGCTTTACTGGGTTTTGGTTGGAATGGCAAAAAAGCGGAACAGTACATATCCACTGTCCTTCGGCTTTCTTGCCGGTTGGGCAGTGGCTTTTTTTTGTTTTGCTTTTCTGCCAACAGCTTTTTGTGGAGATGGTTATTTGTTTGCGATTGGGGCAATAGGTATTGGCATATTCTGCGGCATTTTGTCAGAACGCTTTCCATTTCGGCATTTGTGGGAAGGAATGGGATTTACGGCAGCAGCATTATTCTTTCTCTATCTGCAAAGGGGAGAAAGCCTTTCTTTTTGGCAGATACTTTTTACGGCATGGCTTGGGGGATATGGTCTTTATCTGGCAAGTGGTGTAATTTTGCCGGAGCAAGGAGAAAAACGAGAGGCTTTTTTTTCTGCTCTTGGGGGACTGGTTGGATTCCTTCTTGGCACATTTTTCCGATTTATGGCATAAATATAGTGGATAGGCTTTACAAAAGATGGTTACTTTTGGTATAGTGAAAATCACAAATGCACAAGCTATAGTGCAGAAAAAGAGAAGATTGGAGTTTTGATATGAGTCGATTAGTTGACAAAGAAGTATTGAAAAAAGTGATTCGGGAAAACCTGAAAACACTTTACAGAAAGACATTAGAGAATGCTTCTGCCCAAGAAGTGTATCAGGCGGCTGTTTTTGCTTTGCGTGATGTCATTATGGAAAAATGGCTGGCAACACATGATACCTATAACAAAGAAGATGTCAAAATTGTATATTATTTGTCCATGGAATTTTTAATGGGACGTTTTTGGGGCAACAGTCTCATCAATTTGGGAATGTATGATGAGGTAAAGGAGGCTTTTGAAGAGCTGGGCATTGACTACAATGTACTGGAAGATGCAGAGCCTGACCCCGGACTTGGAAACGGCGGTTTGGGGCGACTGGCGGCATGTTTCTTGGATTCTTTGTCTACGCTGCAACTGCCTGCCTATGGCTGTGGTATACGATACCATTATGGTATTTTTGAACAAAAAATTGAAGATGGCTATCAGGTGGAAGCACCGGATAACTGGTTGGAAAACGGTGATCCTTGGGGCATCAGACGAAACGAGTATGCTGTGGAGGTAAAATTTGGCGGGAAAGTCCGTGCTGTCCCCAAAGAAGAAGGAGGATACCGTTTTGTACAGGAAGACTATCAGTCTGTCATTGCTGTTCCCTATGACTATCCTGTTATCGGCTATGGCAATGATACCGTAAATACACTACGTCTTTGGGAAGCAAAGGCGAAAAATAAGCTGGATTTGAAGTCCTTTAACGAAGGCAATTATCAGAAAGCGGCAGAAGAAGAACTGTTGGCAAGCACCATGACAGACGTTTTGTATCCTGCAGATGAACATTATCAGGGGAAAGAACTTCGGCTGCGACAGCAGTATTTCTTTATTTCTGCAACGGTACAGCATATTATTGCGAGATTTAAACAGAAACATACGGATTTTCATGAACTGCCCGATAAAGTGGCATTTCAGCTTAATGATACTCACCCTACCGTTGCTGTGGCGGAACTTATGCGTGTTTTGGTAGATGAAAACGATGTGCCTTGGGACGATGCCTGGGAAATCACAAAAAAAGTGTGTGCCTACACGAACCACACCATTATGGCAGAGGCACTGGAAAGATGGCCCATGGAGTTATTCAGTCGCCTTTTGCCTCGTATTTATCAGATTGTGGAAGAAATCAACCGTCGTTTCTGTCAGGAGCTGATGGCAAAATATGGGGAAGATCCGGAAAGAATCCGTCATATGGCAATTATTGCTGATGGACAGATTCGTATGGCATACCTTGCCATTGTAGGCAGTCATTCTGTCAATGGGGTGGCGGCATTGCATACAGAAATTTTAAAACATCAGGAATTAAGGGATTTCTATGCCCTCTATCCTGAAAAATTCAATAATAAAACAAATGGGATTACACAGAGAAGATGGCTGCTCCATGCCAATAGAGGTCTTGCCGGCCTCATCAATGAAACAATCGGCAAAGACTGGATTACGGATTTGTCCAAACTGGAACAACTGATGCCTTATAAAGAAGATGAAGATTTCCGCCGCCGTTTTATGGAAATCAAAAAAGAGAATAAAAAAGCATTGGCGGCTTATATCAAAGAAACGAAGGGGATTGAAATCAATCCTGATTCTATTTTTGATATACAAGTAAAGCGTCTTCATGAATATAAACGCCAAATGCTGAATATTCTGCACGTTATTGGACTGTATAACCGTTTGAAGATGAATCCGGGACTGGATATGGTGCCCAGAACCTTTATTTTTGGGGCAAAGGCAGCAGCAGGTTATCATCGTGCAAAACTGATTATTAAACTGATCAATTCTGTGGCAGATGTTGTTAATCACGATAAGACCATAGAAGGCAAAATCAAGGTGGTATTTATGGAAAATTATCGGGTATCTCTTGCAGAACGCCTGATTCCTGCTGCCGATGTCAGTGAGCAGATTTCTACAGCCGGCAAGGAAGCGTCCGGTACAGGAAATATGAAATTTATGTTAAACGGTGCAGTAACCATTGGGACAATGGACGGTGCAAATGTAGAAATTTTTGAAGAAGTGGGTGCAGAAAATATCTTTATTTTTGGTATGTCTGCATCGGAGGTACAAGAAAAGTACCACAATCACTATGACCCATGGTCTGTTTATAACATGAATCAAGATGTGCGTATGGCCTTAAACAGCCTCATTAACGGTACGTTTGACAAGGATACCAATTTGTTCCGTGAACTATATGATGCCTTGCTGAATGGTTGTGGTGGCAGAGCTGATGAATACTTTGTATTGCAGGATTATGCCGATTATGCAAGAGTACAGAACGAAATTGACAAAGCTTATCGGGACGAAACAAGGTGGACAAAAATGGCGATTTGTAATGTAGCAAAAAGTGGAAAGTTTTCCAGTGACAGAACAATCCGCCAGTATGCGAAAGAAATCTGGCATTTGGAACCTGTACCCATTGTAGACAAGAAGACAAAATAAATTGAATTTCTTTTTTTCTGGGGGCATCTTTTGATGCACCCGGAAAGAAAGGTCAAAAAAATCCGAAAGAATATTTGACAGATATCCATTTTTCCTGTAAAATATATATCACGGTTTTGCACTCTTAGCTCAGGGGATAGAGCGTTCGGCTCCGGACCGAAAGGCCGCAGGTTCGAATCCTGTAGAGTGCAGAGAAGAATAAGGCGTATCTGTTATGCAGATAGGTCTTATTTCTTTTATACGGGAATGTTAAAAAAAAGATAAAGATAAGAAATGCCCTAATGAAAATTAGGGTTTTTGCTGCGTGCGGAAATAGGAGGCATATCAAATGGGATTATTTGACAGATTTAAAAAACAGGAGAAGGGACAGGAATTTTTTGTAGTAGCGGGACTTGGCAATCCGGGAAGACAATATGCAGATACGAAACATAATGTGGGATTTCAAGTAATAGACAAGTTGGCAGAAAAATATGGCATTGTTGTAGAGAAAGAAAAACAGAAAGCGTTGATTGGAGATGGCATGATTCGGAATAGACGGGTACTTTTGGTAAAACCACAGACATTCATGAATTTAAGTGGCGAAAGTATTCGGGAAATTGTGAATTTCTATAAAATCCCTCAAGAGAATTTCGTAGTGATTTATGACGATACTTCTATGCCGGCAGGACAGATTCGCTTGCGGGAAAAAGGAAGTCATGGTGGACATAATGGTATCCGTAACATCATACAGCAAATGGGAACAGATGTCTTTAACCGTGTCAAAGTAGGTATTGGAGAAAAGCCAAACGGTTGGGATCTTGCAGACTATGTACTGGCAAAATTTGCAGAAGATGACTTGCCTCTTATGGAAGAGGGCATGGAACAGGCAGTACAGGCAGTAGAGTTAATCCTTTCCCGAGGCATGGCAGATGCCATGAACCGTATGAATCGTCGCCCCCAAAAGGCGAAAAAGCCAAGGGAAGAAAGAAATGAGCAAACACCTTTAGAAACGGAGGAAACAGACAAATGAAAGCAGTAACAGAGCCTCTTTTGGAATTGGAAAGTTATCAAAAACTTTTGGAAAATACAGAAAAGGGAAATACACCTGTTTTTGCAACGGGTGTTGTCGATACCCAAAAAAACCATTTGTTATATGCTCTTCATCAACATACAAAACGACCGATTTTTATCTTGACCTACAGTGAAATTCGTGCGAAGGAAATATTGGAAGATATGCGGTTTTTCACAAAGGACGGTTTGTATTATCCGGCAAAGGACATTCTGTTTTACAGTGCTGATGTGCATAGTATGGAGATGAACAGACAGCGGTTTCAGGTGGTGGAAAAACTGCTTATGGGAGAATACCCTGTTTTGGTGGCATCTATGGAGTCCCTTTTGGATAGATACCCCAAAAAAGAAATTTTTGAACAGTTTGTTTTAACATTTCGTGTGGGCGAACAGATTAACTTGGAAGAAACCGTCAAAAAACTGGTGCGTATGGGCTATGAACGGACTGAACTTGTGGAAAGCCCTGGTCAGTTTGCCCTCCGTGGTGGCATTTTTGATATTTATTCCTTGACAGCAGAAGATGCACTCCGTATTGAGTTATGGGATGATGAAATTGACAGTATTCGCATTATGGATGCGGCAAGCCAGCGTTCTATAAGCAAGGCAGATATCGCAACCGTATTTCCTATGCGGGAACTTGTCTATGATGAAATCTGTGGAAAGAAAGCCGCAGACCGCATAGAGGCTGAGTATAAAACGGTTTTGGAAAATATGAAAGAAAACGGCTCTTTAGAAAGCATAGAGCGATTGAAAGAGTATGTAGGCGAGAATATTGCACGTTTGCGGACAGACGGGGATTTTGATACCGTCGGTTCTTTTGTGACGTATTTTTATGAGGATACTGTAAGTTTGTTGTCCTATCTGCCAGAGAATACCATTTTGTGTATAGACGAGCCGCAAAGAGTGGCAGAGCATATGGAAACATTGGGGGAAGAATATGAAGAAAGTGTGAAAGGTAGAATTGAACAAGGATTTTTGCTTCCCAATCAAAGCTATATGATGTTTGATTATTTGCATATATGCAGGGAAATAGAAGACTTTCAAGTGTTGCTTCTGGCAGGAATTTCCCGCAGAACCCCTCACTTTTATCCTAAAGAGGAGTTCCCTTTTTCTGTGGGGAATATGCCATCTTTTCAAAAGCAGGTGGACTTGTTTTGTGAGGAACTTTTCCGTTTGCGAAAACAAAACTATTGTACGCTGATATTGGCAGGCTCCGGTACAAGGGCAAAGCGGATTGCGGGAGAATTGGAGCATATGGGTGTTCCTGCCGTCTATATGGAAAATTTGGATAAGGAAGTGCCAAGAGGTGGTATATGGGTAACAAGAGGACATTTATCTCGTGGTTTTCGCTATGACTATATTCATTTTGCCATCTTTTCCGAAAGTGAGATTTTTGGGGAAAAAGAAGGGAAAAAACGAAAAAAACGAAAGAAAAACGGTGCAGCCATTGAGAGCTTTTCCGATTTGCGTACTGGAGATTATGTCGTTCACGATAATCATGGGATTGGTGTATTCCAAGGATTGGAAAAGATTTCCGTGGGTGGTGTTCAGAAGGATTATATGAAAATTACCTATCGGGATGAGGGAAGTTTATTTGTACCCGTCAATCAGATGGATATGATACAGAAATATATCGGTTCCGGCGGTGCTGCACCAAGGCTCAATAAGCTAGGGGGACAAGAATGGGTCAAAGCAAAACTCAAGGCGAGAAAAGCCGTGAAAATTATGGCGGAAGACTTGGTGGCTTTGTATGCAAAACGTGCATCGGCAGAAGGCTTTCAGTATGAGCCGGACACGGTTTGGCAGCAAGAATTTGAAGAAAGTTTTCCCTTTGAGGAAACAGATGACCAGCTAAATGCAATCGAAGATGTCAAAAAGGATATGGAAAGCAAAAAAGTCATGGATCGTCTGGTTTGTGGTGATGTAGGCTATGGAAAAACAGAAGTGGCAATCCGTGCAGCCTTTAAAGCGGTGCAGGACGGCAAGCAGGTGGCTTATCTCGTTCCGACTACTATTCTTGCACAGCAGCACTATAATACCTTTGTACAGCGTATGCATGACTATGCTGTGGACGTGGAACTGTTATCCCGTTTCCGCACAGCAAAGCAACAGAAGGAAAGCCTGAAAAAGCTGAAACAGGGGACTGCCGATATTGTCATTGGTACACATCGTATACTTTCAAAAGATGTGGAATTTCGTGACCTGGGACTGGTTATTGTAGATGAGGAACAGCGTTTTGGGGTAGCACATAAAGAAAAACTGAAACGATTGCGGGAAAATGTGGATATTTTGACATTGACAGCAACGCCTATTCCCCGAACTTTACACATGAGCCTTGCAGGGATTCGGGATATGAGCATTTTGGAAGAACCGCCGCAGGAACGCCGTCCTGTGCAAACTTATGTAATGGAAAACAACGATGAATTTATTCGGGAGGCCATTCATAGAGAATTGGCAAGGGGCGGACAGGTCTTTTATCTGTATAACCGTGTGGAAAGCATTGCGGAGGAAGCCATTCGTGTGGAAAAACTTGCCCCAGAAGCCAATATTGCCTTTGCACATGGGCAGATGTCCGAAAGGGAACTGGAAGGCATTATGGGCGAATTTATGGAAGGGTATATTGATGTCCTTGTTTGTACTACCATCATTGAAACAGGTTTGGATGTTGGGAATGCCAATACCATGATTATCCAAAACGCAGACCGTATGGGGCTTTCACAGCTGTATCAGCTGCGGGGGCGTGTGGGAAGAAGCAACCGCACAGCGTATGCTTACCTGATGTATGACCGTAACAAAACCTTGAAAGAAGCAGCGGAAAAGAGATTGCAGACCATTCGAGAATTTACAGAGTTTGGTTCCGGCTTTAAAGTTGCCATGCGTGATTTGGAAATTCGAGGGGCAGGGAATCTTTTGGGTGCAGAGCAGCATGGGCATATGGAGTCTATAGGATATGATATGTACTGCCGTCTTTTGGAAGAAGAAATCCAGAATATACAGGGCAAGCCGGTTCAAGAAGTTTTTGAGACATCTATTGATTTGAATGTCAGTGCATATCTGCCGGAAACTTATGTACGCAATCAAGGTCAGCGTATGGAGCTATACAAGAAAATTGCAGCAATTCATACACAGGAAGAATATTTTGATATGCAGGAAGAACTGGAAGACCGTTTTGGAGATTTGCCCAAGGCAGTGCAGAGTCTTTTGGATATTGCCCTTTTGAAAGCACAGGCACATGATTTGGGGATTACGGAAATCAAGCAGAAATCTGATCATATTGTACTTCGGTTTTATCCAAAAGCAACATTAAATCCGGAAAAATTGACTGATGTAGTCATGCGTGACCCCAGACGTTATATTTTTACCGCAGGAGATATCCCCAGTTTAATGGTGCGGATAAAAAAAGAAGAAATGTATCAGCCCCTTTCTTTTATGAAATCTGTGATCGTGCAATTAAAGGAATAGTTTTTTTCTGAAAAAGCGTGTATAATAGAGGTGTCTCAAAAAAATCGGACAGAAAGAGTGGGCGTTATGAAAAAGATACAGAAACAATGTTTATGTTTCCTATTAACGGGCTTTTGTTTTCTTTGCGGATGTACCAGAGGTATCTCCCATGAGGTTATGGCAAAAATAGATGGCAGAGAAGTGACAAAGTCGGAATATATGGTCTATTTATACACAACGACAGAAAGTTTTGTTTCCACAGCAGGCGATGACGTTTGGAATATGAATTTTGACGGACAGACAGGAGATGAACTGGTGCAGGAAAGGGCTTTCAATACATTGCAGAATGTAGTGGCAGCTGAGGTATATGCAAAACAGAACGGTATCTCCCTGACCGAAGAACAGAAAAAAGAAGTGCAGGCTTCTGTAGATACTTTTCTTGCAGAAACAGCACCGGAGGATTTGGAGAAAATGGGCATAGATGAAAAACAGCTTTACCGTTTGATGGAATCCTCTTATCTTTATTCTTTGGTATATGCGTCTTTGGCAGAAGAATGTGCAGTCAATGATGAAAAGGTGCAGTCGGCATATGCAGATAAGCGTCTTATGGAAATGACGAAAAAGCAGACTGTGGAGCGAATGCCAGGTGCTTGGGAAGATTTGAGTACTTTTCATCAATAAGCAATATCTTGATATTTGTATATATCTGCATAGAGAAGGTGGTAGAAAGGAGCAAAATATGGAATTGAAAAAAGTGTGGGCAATGTATTTCAGCCCCACAGGCGGTACGAAACAGGCGGCTGTTGTGACTGCAAAAACTATTGCGGAAAACATGAATCTTCCCTATGATACCTATGATTTTACACTGCCCAAAATGCGAGAAAATCCTGCGGTATTTGGGGAAACGGATTTGGTTGTTTGCGGCACACCTGTCTTTGCAGGACGTGTGCCCAATGTGCTTTTGCCCTACTTAAAGACCATAGAGGGAAAGGGCGCTTATGCAGTGGCGGTAGTTTCTTTTGGTAACCGTGCTTTTGACGATGCCCTCATTGAGCTGCGGAATCTTTTGGAGGAGGACGGTTTTCGGACAGTGGCAGGCGGTGCTTTTGTCAGCGAACATTCTTTTTCCAGAACTTTGGCGGCAGGCAGACCTGATAAAAAGGATATTGCGGTTATGCAGGAATTTGGGACAAAGGTGGCAGAAAAACTGCAAAGTGGTTTTGTGTACACAGAACCGGCATATGTAAAAGGGGAAACACCACTTTGCCCTTATTATACACCAAGAGATAGATATGGCAATGTCCTTGATATTCGAAAGGTAAAACCAAAAACAAGTGAGGTTTGTGGTGGCTGCGGCCTTTGTGCAGAGGTTTGTCCTATGGGTTCTATCAGCAAAGAAAATCCTTCGGAATTTACAGGTATTTGTATTAAATGCTGTGCCTGTGTGAAAAAATGTCCCAAAGGTGCAAAATACTATGATGATGCAGGGTATATTTACCATAAGGAAGAAGTGGAAAAGCTCTACAAAAGACGGGTAGAATCAGCATATTTTGTATAAGATTACCGAAGAAAGAGCGAATAAGCCGAAGAAGCGGTTTATCGCTCTTTTCTCAATAGGAAAGAAGGAGAAAATGTATGGAAACAAAAAAACGCTATTATGAAGACGCATATATAACGGAATTTCAGGGAGAAGTCTTGTCCTGTGAGCCAAAAGGAGAAAATTGGGAAGTTGTCCTTTCGGAAACTTTTTTTTATCCTGAAGGCGGGGGACAGCCTGCTGATGTGGGCACATTGGGCAATGCACATGTTTTAGATGTACAAGAAAAAGAAGATGTGGTGGTACATATTACGGACAAGCCTCTTGCTGTGGGAGAAAAGGCAAAAGGAAAAATTCAGTGGAAACACCGTTTCGATTTGATGCAGAACCATTCGGGAGAACACATTCTTTCAGGAATTATCTGCGAAAGGTATCACTGCGACAACGTAGGTTTTCATATGGGAAAAGATGCCATTCTCATTGATTTTAATGCGAAAATTCCCCAAGAAGACTTGTGTGATTTGGAAGATAAGGCAAATGAAGCCATTTGGAAAAATACGGAGGTTTTGGCATACTATCCGGAAAAAGAGAAACTGGAAGCTCTTTCTTATCGCAGTAAAAAAGCCCTTTCTGGTGCAGTGCGTATTTTGGAAATTCCCGGCTATGACCGTTGTGCCTGCTGCGGTACACACGTTGCTTTTGCAGGAGCAGTGGGGCAGATTAAAATTCTTTCCGCACAGAATTATAAAGGTGGCACACGTCTTCAAATTGTCTGCGGTATGCGAGCTTTGGCAGACTATCAGGAAAAAACGGAAAATGCTGCAAAAATTTCCAAACTGCTGTCTGTACCTGCCAATGAGATTGGGAATGCAGTGGAGGCAATGAAAAAGGAGCGGGACGAGCTGAAACAACTCATTAGCCGCATGAACCGGGAAAATTTGCAGCATATGGCTGAAAATGTGCAGGTGGCAGAAAAATTATTCTTTTTCATTGAAAACTTGGATTCCAAGGACTTGGTCCACTTTGCAGATATGGTACTGGAGAAAACAAAAGGCACAGTAGCAGTTTTTACTCATGCAGGTACAGGATATGCTTATGTGCTGATGAGCAGAACAGACGATATGCGCACTTTGGCAGGAGAAATGAAAAAAGCCTTCGACTGCAAAGGTGGGGGAAAACCGGCATCGGTGCAGGGCAGAACAGAGGCAGAGCCTGATTTGTGGAAAGCATTTTTCAAAGCACAGGATTTTGTGTTTGGCCATTAAGAATTTGACAAAAAAAGGAGCGAATGAATATGGGAGAAATATTTTTTGCAAGAAACAGGGAAAAATTGGGCAGACAGCTTGGAGCAGGTACTGCTTTGGTGCTGTTCGCAGGGAAAGCACCTGTCAAGCGGGGAGATGAAGGTTATCCTTTTTCTCCTGACCGCAATTTTTATTATATAACAGGCATAGAACGGGAGCATTGCATATTCTTTTATGGAAAAACAGCTGCCAATGTAACAGAAACCCTCTATATCCCCAGAGATAATGGCGTAATGGCAAAGTGGGTTGGTGCAAATATGACAGTGGAGGAAGCCAAAGAAATCAGCGGTATACAGGATATTCATTTTTTGGATGAATTTACAGACGATTTTGCACAATTTTTATTCCGCAATCAGATACAGCATGTAGCATTGGATTTGGAGCATCGAGGGTGGGAAGATGCTTTGACACCGGCTCTTGATTTTGCACAGGAGATAAAGAAGAAATATCCTGCCATGGAAATACAGGATATTTACCCCGTATTTGAAAATATGCGTTTGATTAAAGAACCTTACGAATTGGAACAGATGAGAAAGGCAATGGACGTTACCCGTCTTGGTTTGGAGGAAATGATGCGTCATGCAAAGAGCGGCATGAAGGAATATGAAATCGAAGCTCACTTTGATTTTGTGCTGATGCAGCATGGTGCAAGAGAAAAAGCCTTTCGTACCATTGCTGCTGCAGGAAAGCGGGGGACGATACTCCACTACTGCCAAAACAACGGTGTGGCAGAGGATGGGGATTTGCTTCTTGTGGACTGTGGGGCACAGATGAACTGGTATAATGGAGATATTTCTCGTACTTTCCCTGTTAATGGCAAGTTTACAGAAAGACAGAAGATGGTTTATGAAATTGTACTACAGGGGCAGCAAAAAGTCATAGATGCCATTCGCCCCGGTGTACCTTTTTCTGCACTCAATGAGATTTTGAAGGAATACTATCTGACAGAATTGAAGAAAATTGGTTTGGTAAACACTATGGAAGATGTAGAAAAGTATTATTACCATGGTGTCAGTCACTATCTGGGAGCGGAAACCCATGACATTGGGCGCTCAGGACAGATGCTGGAACCGGGTATGGTTCTGACTGTAGAACCCGGCTTGTATATCGAAGAATGGGAAATGGGGATTCGTATTGAGGACGATGTTTTGGTGACAGACAACGGCTGTGAGGTCATGACAAAAGATATGATAAAGACGGTGGAAGAAATCGAAACCTTTATGGCACAGGGAGAATAATATGGATTATTCGGAAACAGATTTATATGAGCCTATACGCCGTTTTCTGGAAGCAGAAGGCTACACAGTGCAGGCAGAGGTCAAAGGCTGCGATATTGCCGCAAAAAAAGAAGGGCATCTCATTGTCATAGAACTGAAAAAGCGTTTCAGCCTGAAACTGGTGTATCAGGCAATGGAACGACAGACCATGACAGAATCTGTTTTTGTGGCAATTCCCCGCCCCGTAAAGGGGCAAAGGGATAAAAGCTGGAAGAATATGCTTTGGCTGCTGAAACGCTTGGAAATCGGGCTTCTCACTGTTGCCATAGACAGTCCTTTAAAAATGGTTGATGTCGTATTGGAGCCTTCAGACAGTATGGTATGGAAAAAGAGGAAAAAAGAAGAAATGCTCATTGCAGAAATGGAAGGACGAAAACTATCTGTTAATACAGGGGGCATGACGAGAAAAAAGATTATGACTGCCTATCGAGAGAAAGCTATCGCTCTTGCTTGCATTTTAGAGCAAAACGGAGAAGTTTCTTTAAAAGAATTGCGTGCCATGGGTATGGACGAAAAATTCACCGTCATTTTGCAGCGAAACCCTTATCAATGGTTTGTAAGGTGCAAGGCGGGTGTCTACAGACTTTCAGAAGTCGGAAAGGCGGCTTTAGAAGATGCGGATTACGAAAGCGTAGTCGCTTACTATCGGGGGCAGTATCAAAAGGCAGGAGGGAAAGAAATATGACAATGTTACAGCTTATTGGTAATATATTCTGGTTGATTTTTGGTGGTTTGTTTACAGCTCTTGGTTGGGTTTTGGCGGGGGCATTGTGCTGCATAACCGTAATTGGGATTCCCATTGGCTTGCAGTGTTTTAAATTTGCAAAGCTGGTACTTGTTCCTTTTGGAAAGACCGTGTATTTTGGTAGTATGTCCTCTGGTTCGGTGATTTTGAATATCATTTGGATTTTCTTTGGTGGTTTGGAACTGGCACTGTCTTCTGCGATTATGGGTGTTTTTTGCTGTATTACCATTGTGGGGATTCCTTTTGGTTTACAGCATTTCAAAATGGCAGGACTTGCTTTGCTTCCTTTTGGCGCACAGATTCAAAGAGGAGTTTGAGATGAAAAAACAAAGAAGAAAGAAGTGGAAAAAATGGGGTATTGTCCTTTTGGGGACAGGATGTGTGGGACTCTGCCTGCTGATGAGTATCAATGTTTTTGTAAAGCAGCAAACGAAAAGCCGTGTTTTGACAGCAGAAGAGGCAGCTGCTCTAGATGCGGATTGTATTCTTGTGTTGGGCTGCGGTGTCCGTCCTGACGGTACACCCAGTAATATGCTAGAAGACCGGATTTTGACGGGTGTTGAGTTATATGAAAAGGGGACTTCCAACAAGATTTTGATGAGTGGCGATCATGGCAGAGAGGATTATGATGAAGTAAACTTGATGAAAGATTTTGCCATTGACAAGGGCATTTGTTCACAGGATATTTTCATGGATCATGCAGGTTTTTCTACATATGAGAGCGTGTATCGTGTAAAGGAAATTTTTCAGGCAAAAAAGGTGGTCATTGTATCGCAAACCTATCATTTACCAAGAGCCTTGTATATCGCAAAGCGCATGGGGTTAGATGCCTATGGAGTATCGGCGGATAAACGTCCCTATCGCAAAAAAATTTATCGGGAATTGCGGGAGATTACAGCCAGAGGGAAGGATTTCTTCATGGCATGGATACAGCCAAAGCCTTCTTATTTAGGGGAAGCGATTCCTGTAAACGGAAATGGTGATGTGACAAATGATAGGGAAAAGCAATAGAAAAAGACCGTTTTCTGTGCTTTTTCATATCAAAGACCAGAAGAACGGTTTTTTTCATTGTACTCAGGATATTTGCTGCCTTTCTAACTGAAGACACGCACTGCATTTGCCATAAAGAATCAACTGCTCACACTCTACTTCAAAATCCAATTTATCTGCTACAGCAGTATGTAGATTGGTCAGTTCCGGAATGTCTAAATCTTCTACTTTTCCGCAGCAGGTACATACAGTGTGTGGATGACAGGTAACAGTTGCATCATAGCGAGAACTTGCTTCTCCTACATTCAATTCTTGTACAAGACCTAAATGCTTGAAATTATCCAGTGTTTTATAAACTGTGGCAAGACTCATTGTAGGATTGGTTTCTTCCAATGTGCGATAAATGGTTTCCGCATTTGGATGTTCATGACTATGCAGCAACATATTGTATACAGCAATTCGCTGAGGTGTAACTTTTAATCCCTTTTCTCGCAATTTTTGCGCAGTCTCTTTCATAGGTAGCACCTCCTAACTAATAATGATTGTTATACAATAATAATATATTCCTATTATTTCGTCAAGTAGGAATTTTAGGAATATTGAAAAAAAAGTATTTCTATGCTAGAATGAGAAACATAAATATGGAAGAAAGAAGGAAAAGATGTGCATATTGTGCTATTAGAACCGGAAATTCCCCAAAATGCAGGGAATATTGCAAGAACCTGTGCAGTGACAAATTCTGTACTGCATTTGATTAAGCCACTGGGATTTTCTGTAGAGGACAAGTATTTAAAGCGGGCAGGGTTGGATTATTGGAAACTTTTGGATATTCGATATTATGAAAATTTTATGGAGTTTTTGGAAAAAAACCCTAAAGCAAAGTTGTGGCTTGCTAGCACAAAGGCACAGAATGTATATACAGATGTGACTTATGGGGAAAATGATTATATTATGTTCGGAAAGGAAAGTGCAGGGATTCCGGAGGAAATTCTTTTGCAGTATCCCCATCAAACTGTACGGATTCCTATGTTGGAAACAGCGAGAAGTTTAAATTTATCTAATTCCGTTGCCATTATGATTTATGAAGCATTGCGTCAGCAGGGTTTTCCCGGTATGTTACAGCAGGGAGAGCTGCACCGTCATACATGGGCAGAAAGCAAAAAATAATTGTGTAACATCAAAAGCAGAGGTTGTGAAAACTTCTGCTTATTTTATGCTTATTATGCTTATATCAATACAAAAGTCATTTCTGCCATTTTATCTTTTGCGGAATAGGTGTACTAACAAAAAACTCCTCATTTCATGTAGTATCGCAAATGGTCAGCCCATCTTAATTCTTTAAAAAAAGGTGTCAAAAACCGACACCCTTACAGCCTGTCGAAAAAGTATTTTTTATCCCTTTTCGAAAATGCGGAAGGGGTTGGGAAACGAAGGGTTTCCCAAATGGAATCCGCAGTGGGAATTCACTTCCCATGAGGAAAAGCAGAAGTTTCAAGGCTTTTTTGCCGTTGGAACTTCTGCTTTATCCTTCTGTTTGCTCATCAAAGCCTTGAATGAAATGAGGCTTTGACGAATGGGGGCGACTTTGTCGACACCCTCAAAGGGTGTCAAAAACCGACACCCTTAAACTTTTGTTTATATTTGTTGTTTATTTAAAGAAATATCGTTTATTTGTTGCCGGCAGCCTTATATGCTTCGATACCTTTGCCCAAAAGTGCAATGCCTCTTGCCATATCGTCTGCATTCAGAATGTAGGCAATACGCAGTTCGTTTTTGCCAATACCAGGTGTGGCGTAGAAACCTTCGGCAGGTGCATACATTACGGTTTCATTGTTTTCCTTGAATTCTTTCAGCAGGAATACCAATAAATCTTCTGCACTTTCAACAGGCAGTTTGCAGGTGATATAGAAAGCACCACCGGGTTTTTCGCATACAACACCGGGGATCTTTTTTAGTGCGTCATAAGATACATTTCTTCTGTGTTCGTATTCTGCTCTTACTTCGTTGAAGAAAGAGGGGTCAAGTCTGTACAACGCAGCAGCACCAACCATTTCCAATGTTGGGCAGCATAGACGTCCCATAGCAATTTTCATGACTTGTGCCATATATTCCTCATTTTTGCACACCAGACAACCGATACGCGCACCACAGGCAGAGAATCTCTTGGAAATGGAGTCAATAACAATAACTCTGTCTTCTACATCAGGGAACTGACCAAAAGAGGTCATTTCTCTGCCATCGTATACAAATTCTCTGTAAACTTCGTCAGCCAGAATCCACAGGTCATGTTCTTTTGCAAAATCACAAATAACACGCATTTCATCTCTGGTCAGCACACAGCCAGTAGGGTTGCCGGGGTTTACTATTGAAATCATTTTTGTTTTCTCTGTTACAACCTTTTCCAATCTTTCTTTTATGGCATATTTAAAGCCTTCTTCGGCATATGTTGTAATAGGTTTTACAACACCATCGGCAGCCTGAATAAATGTCAAATAGTTTGTATAGTAGGGTTCGGGAACGATGACCTCATCGCCGGGGTTAAGCAGAGAAAGGAATACCAGTGTCAAGGCTTCTGAGCCTCCACTTGTAATCAACACGTTCTTTCTTTCAAGAGCCATGTCGAATCTTTTGAAGTAGTCAATGATAGCATCTTGCAACTCCGGCAGACCGCCGGATTCGGCATAAGCCAAAACCTTCTGGTCAAAGCCTTTGATTGCTTCCCAGAATACGGAAGGTGTTTCGATATCGGGCTGACCGATATTTAAATGATAAACTTTTGTACCCTGTGCTTTTACTTCTTCAGCCATGGGGTTAAATTTTCTGATAGGGGAGTTTTGCATTGCCTGTACTCTGTCAGATAATCTCATGTGTTTCACTTCTCCTTTTATTGAATTGGAATAAAAATAAAAAAAATAATAAAATAATAGAACAATAATTTCAAATGGGCAGACCCATTAGTATTCCAACAGGCATCTTTGGGTAAATTTGCGTTTGTTTGATAAATAAAATATATTGCCTAGTCAGAAGCATAGATAAGTCTTCCATTGTAGCAATAGTATACCATGTTTTAAAATAAATGCAAGAGGATAGTTGTTAAAGATTGTGGACTAATTACCATAATCATATCATATTTTATCCAACTTTGCATAAAATAAAACGTAAAAAGGGAAGAATATAAAGAAAAAAAAGAAAAATTACATGGGTTATTG
>JAHHTX010000018.1 GCA_020024255.1 Anaerotignum sp. | reverse complement strand
ATGGCAAAAAAGCCTTGAAACTTCTGCTTTTCCTCATGGGAAGTGAATTCCCACTGCGGATTCCATTTGGGAAACCCTTCGTTTCCCAAACCCTTCCGCATTTTCGAAAAGGAATAAAAACGACTTTTTTGACAAGCTGAGACAGAAACGAGATTTCTGTCTTTTTCTTTTCCCTTCTGGCAATGACACAATGTTTATGCTATACTGATTGCACAAACAAAGGAGGGATTTCTATGGATTTTCAAGATATTATCATCAAGAAAAGAAACAAGCAGAAATTAACCGCAGAAGAAATTGCCTTTTTCATTGATGGTGTCACAAAGGGAACTCTGCCGGATTATCAAATTTCCGCTTTGCTTATGGCAATCTACTTAAACGGTATGGATACAGAAGAAACGGCGGCTATGACTACAGAAATGGCACATTCCGGAGAATTATTTGATTTATCTGCCATAAAAGGATATAAAGTGGATAAACATAGTACCGGTGGTGTTGCTGACACCACAACGCTGATATTGGCACCATTAGTCGCATCTGTAGGTGTTCCCGTTGTAAAAATGAGTGGTCGTGGACTTGGTTTTTCTGGCGGTACGATTGATAAATTGGAATCCATTCCCCATTTCTGCACCGATATTTCCGAAAAAACTGCCCTTGCTTATGCCCAAAAATCCGGCATTGTACTCATGGGGCAAACAGAAAATCTTACTCCGGCAGACAAAAAACTCTATGCCCTCCGTGACGTCACAGGAACCGTAGAAAGCCTGCCTCTTATTGCAGCAAGCATTATGTCAAAGAAAATTGCTGCTGGTGCAGATGGCATTGTATTAGATGTAAAATGTGGAAATGGTGCTTTTATGAAAACACCGGAAGATGCTGAAGCCCTTGCTTCTGTTATGGTAGAAATGGGACATCATGTAGGCAGAAAAGTTGTTGCTGTCATCAGCAGTATGGCGCAGCCTTTAGGGTTGTGTATTGGTAACAGCTTGGAAGTACAAGAAGCAATAGAGGTGCTAAAAGGCAATGTTGGTGGTGATTTATTAGCGGTTTCCTTAACTTTAGGCGCTTATATGCTTTTGTTGGCAAAACGGGTTCATACAGTAGAAGAAGGGAAGGCATTGCTTCTCACCCAAATCCAGAACAAAAAAGGATTGGAAAAATTTCGGGAACTGCTTTTGCAGCAAGGTGGAAATCCCGATATACTCACAAATTACCACCTGCTTCCCCTCTCTCCTTGCACCTACAGCATAAAAGCAGAACAAGCCGGTTATCTCACCGGCACAGATACAGCACGCATTGGACGGGCTTCTCAGGAAACGGGGGCAGGACGAGCCTATAAAGAACAACCTCTTGATTTTGGTGCAGGCATTATCATGAAAAAACGCTTAGGGGATAAAATAGAAATAGGCGAGGAATTGGCTGTGGTGTACAGTCAGACAGCAGAAAAATCCAAAGCTGCAGGGGACATTTTAAAGACAGCCTTTACCATATCCAAAGCACCTGCCCCTCTGCCTCCTTTGATTTTGAAAGTCATACAATAAGAAAGGAGCGGTTTTATGAAACGAGCAATTATCATTGTACTGGACAGCGTAGGTATTGGGGAACTGCCTGATGCCGCAGAATTTGGCGATGTAGGCAGCAATACTCTAGTCAATATCAAGAAAAAAAGACCACAAACCAGTTTGCCCCATCTATGCAGTCTTGGACTGGGCAATATTCAGGGCGAGGATATTGCCCTTCTGGGAAAAGTATCCAGCCCAAAGGGGGCTTTCGGGAAAATGGCAGAAAAGTCCAAAGGCAAGGACACCACAACAGGTCATTGGGAAATGTCCGGCGTTATCACTGAAAATCCTTTTCCTACTTTTACTGAAACAGGATTTCCAAAAGATATTATGGAGAAATTTGAAACCGCTATTGGTCGAAAAACATTGGGAAATTATGCCGCATCAGGAACCGCCATCATACAGGATTTAGGGGACGAACACAAAAAAACAGGCTATCCCATTGTATACACTTCTGCGGACAGTGTATTCCAAATTGCGGCACATGAAGATATTATTCCTGTAGAAGAACTTTACAAAATCTGTGAAACAGCCAGAAAAATACTCACCGGAAAATATGGTGTTGCCCGTGTCATTGCAAGACCCTTTATGGGGGACAGCGGAAACTATACACGCACCAAAAACAGACGAGATTTTTCTTTACCACCTACAGGGGTTACCATATTGGATTTGGCAAAGGAAAAAGGATTAAATGTCACAGCCATCGGAAAAATCGAAGATATTTTTGCCCATCGGGGCATAACACACGCTGACCACACCACCAATAATCAAGATGGCATCGAAAAAACCATTTTCTATACAAAAAAGCATTTTTCCGGAATTCTGTTTACCAATTTAGTAGATACCGATATGATTTATGGGCACAGAAACGATGTGGAAGGTTATGCTTCCGCCTTGGAATATTTTGATCAAAAGCTGCCGGAAATCATCGGGGCAATGGACGAGGAGGACATTCTCTTTTTGACAGCTGACCATGGCTGTGACCCCACAACCCCCAGTACCGACCATTCCAGAGAATATGTACCCCTTCTTGTATACGGAAAACATATTCGGGAAGGTGTGGATTTAGGCATACGAAAAACCTTTGCTGATTTGGGACAGACCATCTCTGATTATCTGGAATTAGATGCCCAATTTGAAGCGGAGAGTTTCCTTTCCGATATACTGAAAAAATAGGACAAATGTCCATATAGGAAGCAAAAGACAATGCCTCTTGAAAAAAAGTAATCAGTATCATGACAGCTGAAAAAACAGGGTATAAATTTTCGTTTTTGCTTTGTCATTCTTTCACCCATAACAAAAGCGGTATTTGGACATACTAATAGTACTCAACCTGTCGAAAAATGAGTTTTTATCCCTTTTCGAAAATGCGGAAGGGATTGGGAAACGAAGGGTTGCCCAAATGGAATCCGCAATGGGAATTTATTTCCCATGAGAAAAAGCAGAAGTTTCAAGGCTTTTTTGCCATTGGAACTTCTGCTTTATTCTTCTGTCTGCTCGTCAAAGCCTTGAATGAAATGAGGCTTTGACGAAAGGGGGCGACTTTGTCGACACCCTAGAGCGGTATTTGTGTGTTCAAATACCGCTCTCTTTATTGGCTTATGCTTTTTCTACACCTAATGTTACATCTTCTCCGTTGATATTCCATTCTTTTGTATAGCTGCCGCCTTTTCCTGTCACAATTTCTACAGCCAGTACATCGTCTTTGATGTCATTTGCTGCCAAAATATCTGCAACCTTTTTGCTGCCATCATGGTATACACGGATTTTATCTGTTACATTAAAGTCAGCTTCTTTTCTCATGGTCTGTACTTTACTTACCACTTCACGAACAAAGCCTTCTTCCACCAGTTCCGGTGTCAGGTTTGTATCCAAAACAACGGTCAGGCTGTGGTCACCACTGGAAACGAAACCGCCTTTTTCCGCTGTGTCAATAAGAACATCTTCTTGTTCCAGAACCACTTCTTCACCCTCTACCGTAAAGGAAACCTTGCCATCTTTCCGCAGTGTATCCATAAATGCAGAGCCATCTACCTCCTTCAGATATGCACCAATACCGGGAACCAGTTTGCCGTACTTCTTGCCTAATGTACGCAGCTGTGGTTTAAACGTATAGGTGGTAAAGGACTCTACATCATTCGTAAACGTAATATCCTTTACATTCAATTCTTCTGTGATGATGTCGCAATACAATTCAGGCAGAGATTCTTCTGACTTCACATACATCATTGCCAAAGGCTGACGATTCTTCATCGCAGCTGCATTTCTTGCCGCACGGCCTTCCACAACAACCTTTAATACCAAGTCCATGTTCTTCTCCAGCTCTGTATCTACCCATTCGCTGTGGTATACAGGCCAATCACAAAGGTGTACACTTTCGGGAGCGGAAGCATCTACCTTTCCAACCATATTATTGTATATTTCTTCTGTGATAAAAGGTGTGAAAGGTGCAGCCAATTTTACCACTGTTTCCAAAACAGTATACAATGTCATATAAGCGTTGATTTTATCCTGTTCCATACCGCCTGCCCAGAAACGTTCTCTGCTTCTTCTTACATACCAGTTGGACAAATCGTCTACAAATTCTGCCAATGCTCTTGCAGGCTCTGTCAATTTATAACCGGCAAGGCAATCATCAACATATTTGTTCAATGTCTGTAGTTTGGACAGAATCCACTTATCCATAGGAGGCAGTTTATCGTAATCCAGTGTATATTTTGTTGGGTCAAACTGGTCGATTTCCGCATACAGGATATAGAACGCATAAGTGTTCCACAACGTACCCATGAATTTCCGCTGCAATTCATTTACTGCCTCGTCATAGTAACGGCTGGGCAGCCAAGGTGCACTGTTTGCATAGAAGTACCAACGAACTGCGTCAGCACCCTGTTTATTCAAGGCATCCCAAGGATTAACTACATTCCCTTTATGTTTGGACATTTTCTGTCCGTTTTTATCCTGTACATGACCCAGTACGATACAATTTTTGAACGGTGCTTTATCAAAGAGCAGTGTACCGACTGCAAGAAGGGTATAGAACCAACCTCTTGTCTGGTCAACCGCTTCACTGATAAAATCAGCAGGGAAGTTCTCTTCAAAGATTTCCTTATTCTCAAAAGGATAGTGCCACTGTGCAAAAGGCATAGAGCCACTGTCAAACCAACAGTCAATAACTTCAGATACACGAGTCATGAGCTTGCCGCATTTAGGGCAGGTCAAATGTACTGCATCAATAAAGGGTTTATGCAATTCGATATTTTCAGGGCAGTCAGGGGACATTTCCTTCAACTCTGCAATGCTGCCGATGGTGTGTCTGTGTCCACATTCACATTCCCAAATAGGGAGAGGCGTACCCCAATATCTTTCACGAGAAAGACCCCAATCGATGACATTTTCCAAGAAATTACCAAAACGGCCTTCTTTGATGGTATCTGGATACCAGTTGATTGTGCTGTTGTTCTTCACAAGCTTATCCCGAAGCTCTGTCATTTTGATAAACCAAGTGCTTCTTGCATAGTAGATGAGTGGTGTATCACATCTCCAGCAGAAAGGATAGTTATGTTCAAAAGGAATTGCTTTAAAGAGCGTACCGTCTTTTTCCATATATTCCAGAACCTTCGGGTCTGCATCTTTCACAAACAAGCCGGCAAAAGGACCTGTTTCTTCTGTCATATTTCCTCTATCATCTACATACTGACGGAAGGGAATGCCATAGGAACCACAAACTCTAGCATCATCTTCCCCAAATGCGCCGGCAGAGTGAACCACGCCGGTACCATCTGTCAATGTAACATAGGAATCACAGGTTACGATAAACGCTTTGGGATCGTTTTCCAAGAAGGAGAACAGGGGTTCATAACGCATATATTCCAAATCTTTTCCCTTCATGGTTTCCAAAACTTCGTAATTGCCTTCGCCCAGTACATCATCAAGCAGTGCTTCTGCCATGATGGCAACATAGTCTTCGTATTTTACTCTTGCATAAGTTTCGTCCGGATTTACGGTAAGGGCAATATTGGAAGGCAGTGTCCAAGGTGTGGTTGTCCATGCAAGGAAATATTCGTTTTCTTTGCCTTCCACTTTAAATTTTGCAATAGCAGATGTTTCTTTTACATCTTTATAGCCCTGTGCAACTTCGTGAGAGGAAAGAGCAGTGCCACAGCGAGGGCAATAAGGTACAACTTTATGTCCTTTATACAAAAGCCCTTTGTCCCAGATTTGTCTGAGTGCCCACCATACGGATTCGATATATTCATTGTGATAGGTAACATAGGGATGTTCCATATCTGCCCAGAAACCTACACGGTCACTCATTTCCCGCCATTCTTTTTCATATGTCCAAACACTTTCTTTACACTTGCCGATGAAAGGTTCCACACCATATTTTTCAATCTGGGGCTTACCGTCCAAGCCCAATGTTTTTTCTACTTCCAGTTCAACAGGCAAACCGTGGGTATCCCAGCCGGCTTTCCGAAGAACTTTATAACCCTTCATGGTTTTATAACGGGGAATCAAGTCTTTTACCGCACGGGTGATAATATGTCCGATATGGGGTTTACCGTTTGCAGTGGGAGGACCATCAAAAAAAGTAAAGACAGGTGCACCTTCTCTTGCCTTTATACTTTTGCCGAAAATATCGTGGTCTTTCCAAAATTTTTCTACTTGCACTTCTCTGTCAACAAAGTTCATGTTGCTTGGGACCTTATCATACATCAGTAATTCCTCCTTTAAAAACGAATGATTTAAACAATGTGTTGCGCCACAGGAAATCAAACATAAAAAAAGCCACTCGCCTGCAACAGGACGAATGGATTCGCGGTACCACCTGATTTGACAATATAAAAATATTGCCCACTTATTACATCACAAACATGATGTTTTCCTTTAACGCAAGAATACGACAGAATCTACTGGGACGAGCCTTTCGGTCTGCCACTCGGGAGTGATTTTCTACTATCTCTTTGCATCGGGATCGCACCTGTACCCGACTCTCTGAAGCAATATAAGAAAGTATACTCTCTCCGTCACAGTGTTTTTATATTTTCTTATTCATGAGTGCTATTATATACGGTGTGAAAAGCTTTGTAAAGTCTTTTTTCCCGATTTCTCAGAAAATTTACCAAGTATACAAGACACAAAATTGTGTACACAAAAGAGAAGTACAGAAAATGCCTATTTTCAAGAAAAACAGCTTTTTGTGAAATAATTACCTTCTCCCTTTTTGTGTGCTGTATACAAAATAACAGCCATATTTCGTTGTACAAAATTTTTTTGTGCAAATTATATTCCTTTTTTCCGCTTAGGGAAGGAAAGAATTTGCTTTATTTAGATAAATTATGTATAATCAAATTGTTTATACTACTTACCGGTGGAAACAATAAAAATAATAAAAAGGATTTTTTATTGCATACCGCCATAAACCAAAAGGAGCGAAATCATGAAAGGTAGAGATTGGGCACTGCTGACGGACTTATATGAGCTTACCATGATGCAGGGCTATTATGAAACAGGTTCTGATAAAAGACAAGTTGTTTTTGATTTGTTCTACAGAAATAATCCCTCTGGAAACGGCTATGCCATTGCAGCAGGATTAGAACAGGCTATTGAATATATCAATAATCTGCGTTTTACAGAAGAAGATATTGCATATCTTTCCAGTCTGCATTTGTTTTCTGAAAACTTTATTGCATATTTGAAAGATTTTCGCTTTACCGGAGAGATTTATGCCATTCCGGAAGGAACGGTGGTTTTTCCCCGTGAACCACTAATGCGTATTAAAGCCCCCATAATGGAAGCACAGCTTGTGGAAACAGCTTTATTGAATATCATCAACCACCAAAGCTTAATTGCAACAAAGGCAGCAAGAGTGGTTTGGGCAGCAAAAGGTGACCCTGTTATGGAATTTGGTCTGCGTCGTGCCCAAGGTCCTGATGCGGGTACATGGGGTGCGAGAGCGGCAGTGATTGGTGGCTGTTGTGGTACTAGCAATGTACTAACAGGGAAGCTCTTTGATGTGCCTGTAAAGGGAACACACGCCCATAGCTGGGTAATGAGTTTTCCAGATGAACTGACAGCATTCCGTGCATATGCAAAAATGTTTCCTGATGCGTGTCTGCTTTTGGTGGATACTTATAATACATTGGAAAGTGGTGTACCCAATGCCATAAAGGTATTCCGTGAAATGAGAGAAGCAGGCATTCCCTTAAAAAATTACGGCATCAGACTGGACAGTGGCGACCTTGCCTATCTTTCCAAAAAGGCAAAAGCTATGTTGGAAAAAGCCGGTTTCCCCGATGCCATCATCAGTGCATCCAGTGATCTGGACGAATATCTGATTGCCAGTCTGAAACAGCAGGAAGCAAAAATCAGTCTTTGGGGTGTGGGGACAAAACTCATTACCAGTGATGACTGCCCTGCTTTCGGTGGTGTTTACAAAATGGCGGCAGAGCAAGATGCAGAAGGTAATTTTGTGCCAAAAATCAAACTGTCCAATAATGCAGCAAAGGTGACAAACCCTGGCATTAAAAAAGTATTCCGTATTTATGATAAGGAAACAGGGAAAATGAAAGCAGACCTCATTGCACTGGATGAAGAAGTCATTGATGAATCTGCTCCTCTTGAAATTTCTGATGATACGGCAAAATGGAAAAAGATGCGTTTGGAAAGCGGTACATATACCGTAAGAGAACTGCTGGTACCCATTTTTGTTGATGGCAAACAAGTTTACGAAAGTCCAAAGGTAATGGAGATTCAAGCGTACTGTAATAAAGAAAAAGAAACGCTCTGGGATGAACAAATGCGTATCAACAATCCCCACATTCTTCCTGTGGACTTGTCTGATAAACTCCTGCGTTTGAAATCAGACCTGATCGACCAGTTGAGTATGGACAGAAACAAAAAATAGAAAATGAAAAAAACTATGGCAGTATTCAAGTTTCTGGGTACTGCCTTTTTTATCCGAACATAATTAAACGGCAGACGGAAATATCATTCTCTGTCTGCCGTATCCATTGCCTGCTTACCAACAACAGCACTGCTCCAACATTGTCTTATATTTGTTTTAGGGAAAAATAGAACGTATAGCATGAAAAACTGCACCTGCAAATCCCAAACCACCCAAAAAAAATAAAAACAATATTACACAGAACGTCCATAACAGCACTGCCACTATCTTTTTTTCCGGATGTTTTTTGCCGTAGTCTCGTGTAAAAACAGCAAGAACGATGGCAAATGCAAGAATCACTGTAGACATACAGAGAGCAATAAATAAAACCAATGCCATAATTACTCATCTCCTTTTATCAATACACATATGACACATACGCAATTTTTCTGTCGAAAAGCCTTTTGCATAGATAAATAACTATATCTTTTGTCCAATACTGCAAAGAAGCATATCCTCTATTTTGGTGTATTTTAAGTAGGGAATATTTAGCAAATTGATCATTTCATATTTTCTTTTTGCACAGACAAAGATACGCTTCTATATCCCTCATAGACAGACGGCAAGAGATGGTGTATGTGCATCAATATGCCCATAACCTTGCATTATCCGTATCGACAAAGTTGTCCCCTTTCGTCAAAGCCTCATTTCATGCAAGGCTTTGATGGGCAGACAGAAGAATAAAGCAGAAGTTCCAATGGCAAAAACAGCCTTGAAACTTCTGCTCTTCCTTATGAGAAGTGAATTCCCACTGCGGATTCTATTTGGGAAACCCTTCGTTTCCCCACCCCTTCCGCATTTTCGAAAAGGGATAAAACCGACTCTTTCGACAATCTGTTTGCTTTTATTTATTGTTCCTTAATAATACCGTTCTGGTACGCATAAAGTAATTTTTCCAATTCATCAATGCTGTTTTGGAGCATTTTTCCGTTGTCTGTGTCACGGACACGAATCCTGTCCTGCGTATACTGCAAAGCCACCGTAGAGGAAAGAATATCCTTTTCTTCTGCAATGGCAATTTCTGTGGAAACAAACGGTTCATGGCTGACAAGAACCATGCCATGAGAATTATAAATCAAGGTATACCCTGCGATACCTGTCACTTTCTGATATGCCTTTGCAAAACCGCCATCAATAACAAAGAGTTTGCCGTTTGCCCTAATGGGACTTTCCCCTTTGGATACCTTTACCGGCACATGGCCATTGATAATATGGGAAGCATCCGGATCAAGACCAAAAGCTTCCAAAACATAACGGCAGGTTGCTTCCTCGTTTCGCAAGGAATAATAAGGATTGCTGACTTCCTTATGGGCTTCCTTATCATCAATGAAATACCGTTCAAAGGTTGTCATTTTCTTTTTGCCAAACAATGGAGAATCTTCTCCGCACCAGAGATACCACATAATATCCATACACTCTCTTTTTGCTGCGGAGTGCGGTTTATTGAAATATCCTTCTCTGGCTGTTCGCTCTACAGCATCCAAGTAGTCTTTACCCTTATATTTTTTCCCACGGAATGTCACCGTTTTTAATGTGCCATCTTCGTTCATGGGAATCCCACCATGGAACAACAAATTAGAGTTAAAAATATTATACATACTTCCTTTACTGTACAGCACCTTAATATGCTTTTGCAGCTTCTCACTGTTGACAAAAGAAGATTTGACCTTATCCATCACAAGTTGTTCTTCTTCTGACAGTGCATAGGGGTCTTTGGGGTCAATGGTAGGGAAATTCATATCATTCATCTTATATTCCTTGCCTTCCACCATAATTGTCCCTTTTTCAAAATCTATTTTATCCAGAAGCAATCTGTTTTCCATATGAAATTCAGGATGACGTTTAATAATCTGTGCTTCCATTTTCCATTG
This sequence comes from Anaerotignum sp., assembly GCA_020024255.1. Lineage (GTDB taxonomy): Bacteria > Bacillota > Clostridia > Lachnospirales > Anaerotignaceae > Anaerotignum. The sequence continues at coordinate 17,072 of JAHHTX010000018.1, read as the reverse complement.
CATAATGGAAATGGCTTTGTGCATTTTTGCAATCAGCTTAAAGTCTTTGTCGCTCAACGTTTCTTCTGTACCCTTTGGCGCAAACTGTTCACAGGGGTCATCTGCATAGCAGTCCATAGCAAAGGTTGCCAGCGGAATCAAGTTAATGCCGTAATCCTCTTCAATGGTATCCAAGTTTGCATATCTCGTCTGAATACGCAGTACATTACAAATCAATGCCTGACAACCTGCTGCCGCTCCCATCCAGGCAATGTCATGGTTGCCCCACTGAATATCTACAGAATGATAGTCTGCCAAAATATCCATAATCGCCGCCGCATTGGGACCTCTATCGTAAATGTCCCCAATTACGTGAAGCCGATCAATGGAAAGCCGCTGAATGAGGTGGCACAATGCCGTAACAAAGCGGTCAGCCTGATCCAAATCAATGATGGTACTGATAATTTCGTTATAATACATTTCCTTATCATCACCCACACTGTTTTCATGAAGGAGTTCTTCCAATATGTAAGCAAATTCCTTAGGCAGTGCCTTTCTAACTTTTGAGCGTGTATATTTGGAAGATACAACCTTGCAAATGGTAACCAGACGATGGAGTGTAATTTTATACCAATCGTTCATGTCTTCTTCTGTTTCCAACATCTGTTCCAACTTTTTTTCGGGATAGTAAATAAGGGTTGCCAACGATTTTTTTTCGCTTTCTCTCAGGCTTGCACCAAATATTGCACTGATATGGTTCTTGATAACCCCCGAGGCATTTCGCAACACATGGTTGAAGGATTCCACTTCTCCATGTATATCTGAAACGAAATGTTCTGTGCCTTTGGGAAGGTTCAGAATTGCCTTCAGGTTCATGATTTCTGTTGCTGTACTGCTGATGTTGTGATACTGCTTTGACAAAAGCTGTAAATATCTCATTTCTTCTTGTGAGAAACTTCCCTTACCGGAATACATTATGCTTCACCCTCCAATTTCATTGTTGCACATAATAAAAAATATGCTTTTTCAATTTGTCCTTTATACAAAAACTAACGATTGTTTATTCTCTTAAATTACTTTCAATATTATACCAGAGGGGTTTTTCTTTTCCTAGTTTTTTTCCAAGAGAAAGGAAGATGATAAAATTTTCAAAAACAGGTGATTACTGTTTCATTTTCACAAAATTTATCAAAAAATCATGGCTGATATGACATAAAGTGTCCCACAAAAAAAGCGAGCCTCGCAGAAAGTTATTCATTTCTTACGAAGCCGCACCTTCTTTTTTATTCGCTTTTATTTTCGGCAATTTCTGCATCAGATTTTTCTGCCAGTCCTTCCAGACCAAAGAGCCCTGCTTCCCGATTCAAAAACAGTACAGTCATACAACAGGTCATATAACCTTGTGTAAAATAAGTAACGCAGGTAAAGAGAACATCACGCACAACACCTTGTGGCAGAACAATAAAAAACATCTGCAAAATACTGTTCCATCCCATACCCAATATACTCAAAAATAGAAGAAAACCAAAGGTTCTCCACCATCTGCCTTGTACCATATCTCTGCTATGTGCAAGGGCATAGCCGCCTTTTTTGCCCAAAAGCCCAATACAGCATAGGTAGAAATACCAAATGACCATCAGGTAAATGCCGGGAAAAATAAGAAGAGAGCTAATAAACAGACAACCCCCATATATCAACCCTGTTTTTACCACATTTCCTTCCTGAAGCAATGCTGCATTGTAAACAGCAATTCCTTTTGCCTTTCTGCCGTCTAAACTCTGTTTTACGGCTTTCATAACACCTATAACAAAAATAGGCTCAAGAAATACACTGATGCCAAGGGTCAGCAGATTATTCAGACCCATCTGCTTGCTGAGAGCCATAAGCTCTCCGTCAGAGATACTGGTTTGTGCCTGACTAATTGCGTCCAAAATTTCATAGACATTCAAAACACGCAGCTGTATCAAATAGACCAAAATGCTGATAGGCAAACAAATAAGAAAAACACCTTTTAGTATTGTCTTGATATTGTCTACAAATAAACGAAACCCTATGGCAGTAATTTCCATAAGCCGCAATTCTCTGCCATAAATCAAATCTTTCATCTTCGTTTTCCTCCTCATTAAATTTTTCCCTATGAAAAGGGACAGAAAGTATTATACATTGTTTTTCTTTTTTTGTCAGCAGATTTCTGCCTTGTAAGCCGGAAGAATTTTCGGTACAATAATACCGTATAAAATCATGACAAAAAAGGATGGAATATTACAAATGGATTTACAAGAATTAAAAGGGAAAACTGCCCTTGTCACAGGTTCTTCCCGTGGTATTGGTAAGGGCATCGCTTTTGCACTTGGAAAGGCAGGCTGCCGTGTGGTACTGAATGCCTCTCGCAGCGAAAAGGAACTGGAACAAACAAGAAAAGAACTGGAAGATGCTTCCATAGAATGTATGGCAGTGCTTGCAGATGTTTCTGACTATACCGCCTGCAAACTGCTCTTTGACAAAATAAAATCTACCTTCGGCAATGTGGATATTTTGGTAAATAATGCAGGAATTTCCCATATTGGTTTATTCACAGACATGACACCGCATCAATGGGAACAGGTACTTTCCGTCAATCTCTGTTCTGTGCTCAACTGTACCCATATTGCCATACCCCCTATGGTACATAAAAAAGATGGTGTGATTTTAAATATTTCTTCCATGTGGGGAGCAGTCGGGGCGTCCTGTGAGGCTGTCTACTCCGCTTCTAAAGGTGGTATCAATGCCTTTACAAAATCTATGGCAAAGGAACTGGGGCCTTCCCATATTCGTGTCAATGCCATTGCCTGCGGTGTGATTGATACCGCAATGAACCGTTGTTTTACGGAAGAAGAACGGACAGAGCTTGCCGAAGAAATTGCACTGATGCGGTTTGGCACCCCCAAAGAAGTGGGTGACCTTGCTGTATTTCTTGCAAGTAATCACTCTTCTTTTCTGACAGGACAAATCATTACTCTAGACGGAGGAATGCAATAATGGATAAACAATATCGTGCTTTATTTTTCGATGCAGACAGAACGCTGCTGGACTTTTCTGCCGCAGAAAAAAAGGACTGGAAAATGTTTTTGCAAAAAATAATATTCCCTTCACAGAAGAAATCAGAAAATACTATTTGGAAATGAATGCGAAACTTTGGGCAAGCTATGAACGGGGAGAAACCTCAAGAGATGCCGTTCTTCTGACACGTTTTGGACGTGTATTTTCCCATTTTGGCATTGATGCAATTCCCACATATGAAATACAAAAACTTACGCAGTTATATGAAATTGTCGGATAAGCAGATAAAAAGGTGTGCCTACATCAAACAAGCACACCTTTTATGCTCAAAACAGGAGATATCTTCAATGTCTTGACCTATTTCCTATTTTTCTTATGATAAAGAAAATTTTATCCATCATTTTTTTTATCGTTCTCCCAATTTCAAACCGGGATTTGCATTGAGATCCAATCCGTCCCGAACTCCTGCTATATACTCATAATATGCAGCACAACCAATCATTGCTGCGTTATCTGTACACAAAACGGGAGAAGGAATACTGAGGTACAATCCTTCCTTTTCACAGGCTCCTCGCATCTGTTCCCGCAAAGTCGAATTTGACGCAACCCCTCCTGCCAGTGCTATCTTAGAAACGCCCTTTTCTTTTGCCGCACGCATGGTCTTTGTCACCAACACCTCTACGACGGATTGCTGGAAACTGGCAGCTACATCTTCAGGTACAATGGGTTCTCCCATCATCTTTTGTTTATTGACATAGTTCAATACAGCAGATTTCAAACCGCTGAAACTAAAATCATAAGAATCGCCTTCCAGAAAAACACGGGGGAAATGCACAGCATCGGGATTCCCTTTCTTTGCTGCTGCATCAATCTTCGGCCCGCCAGGATAACCCATACCAATGGCTCTTGCCACTTTATCATATGCCTCTCCCGCAGCATCGTCCCTCGTTCTGCCCAAAATTTCATACTTTCCATAATCGGAAACATATACAAGGTGAGAATGTCCCCCTGATACCACCAAAGCCATATAAGGTGGCGTAAAATCCTTATTTTCAATATAATTGGCACAGATATGCCCCTCAATATGATGAACACCTATAAGCGGTTTTCCTGTGGCAAATGCTAGTGCCTTAGCTTCTGCCAATCCCACAAGCAATGCCCCAACCAAACCGGGGCCATAAGTAACACCCACAGCATCTATTTCGTCCAATGTTATGCCTGCTTCCTGCAAAGCCGCCTGAATAACGCCATCAATGGCTTCAATATGCTTTCTTGATGCAATTTCCGGCACAACACCACCGTACAGCGTATGAAGGGCAATTTGGGAAGAAATCACATTAGAAAGCACTTCCCTGCCATTTTTCACAACTGCTGCCGCCGTTTCGTCGCAAGAACTCTCTATTGCCAAAATCAAAATATCTTTTTCCATAAAATCTCCTTATCCTTCCTCCGGAAAATACAGTGTTGTACATTTCCGTTCTTCTCCCAATTCCGTATTGGGAAAAATCTTTTGTGCATTTTCCAAAAATTCCTCTGGTTCATGGAGGGCAGGACTGAAATGGGTCAACCAAAGCTGGTCTGCCTTTGCAAACTGTGCCAGTTTTGCCGCCTCCGAAAAAAGCATATGCTTATTTTCCACAGCCTTTTGTTTCTTTTCTTCCTCTCCATACATTCCCTCGCAAATAAAAAGCTGTACGCCCTCTGCCAGTTTTCCAATGCGGTCTATGGGACGGCTGTCCGTACAGTATGCCACGGAAATGCCCTTTCGTTCCGGCCCCATGACCATGTCAGCCGTATAAATTTTCCCCTCATGCTCCACACTGCCTTCTTTTTGCAGCCTACTCCAAAGAGGTCTGGCCAATCCCAATGCCTCTGCTTTCTTTGCATCAAACTTTCCTTTCCGCTTGACATCAAGCCGATAGGCAAAACATCGTACCATATGGTCGGCAGGGCAGAAGGAAATGGTAAATTCCCCTATCTGCAAAGGACTTTCTACGTCTTTCCCAAGCTCTATATATTCAATGGGGAACGGAAGCTCCGGTGCAATCCGACGCAAGCCCTCCACAATGGGAATCAGTCCCACAGGTCCAACGAGGGTCACCGGCTCTGTTCTGCCCGAATTGCCGATAGTCAGCAAAAGCCCCGGCAGCCCAGAAATATGGTCAGCATGAAAATGGGTAAAGCAAATCACATCGATGGACTTAAATCCCCACCCCAGCATCTTCATGGTAACCTGAGTACCCTCTCCACAGTCAATCAGCATCATCCGCCCGTTGAGCCTTGCTGCCATTGCCGTCAAAAACCGTGTTGGCATAGGCATCATACCGCCTGTTCCCAGTAAGCAAATATCTAACATTTTCTTTCTCCTTCTCTAAAATCTTTTGGCACTCTTTGTTCTTTATGATACCGCAAAATAAAAAAAATTACAATATTTCTAAATTCACTCTGCAAGAGGTTTGCCACGTCTGCTTGTTCACAGCCTGTTTATTCCTTTTTTCCCTTCTCTTCCAATCGAAAAAAATATTTCAAAAAAAGCGTGTTTTTCCTTGCAATATAGAGTATTTTCTGCTAGAATAATTTTGTTATGTCACATGAAGCAGTGAAGGAGGTGCAGGCAATGGCTAGATGTGAAATTTGTGAAAAGGGTCAGATAAAAGGTCATAGAATCAGCATTAACCGTAGTCAGGTTAGTAGACGTGCCAATAGAAAATGGAAACCTAACGTAAAAAAAGTTAAAATCGTGGAAGATAATGGAACTGTAAAATCTATCTACGTTTGCACAAGATGTTTGCGTGCTAACAAGGTTACCCGTGCAATCTGATTTTGTAAACATATGAAAGCCTCCGCAGAAAATGCGAAGGCTTTTTTATGTGTTCTTGCTTTATTCTTTTCTATGTTATCCCCAAGATCTTTTCCCTGTTCTGCTTTTATCCACAACTATACAGAAATTACCCACATCTGTCCAAAGTTTTCCCATAAATGTTCGATATTACTGGTCTACTTTTCCTTAACCTTTATCCACCCGTTTTCCGTAAGGATATTTTCAACCGGATAATCTGTTTTCTCCACAGGCATCACATCAGAAATAATCTGTTCCTGAAAACAAATGCCGACTTTTCTGCCCAAAGGATATTGTGCAAAATAGGTGTCATAATAGCCTCCGCCGTATCCCAAACGATTCCCTTCATGATCAAAAAACAGTGCCGGTACAAGTATCACATCTTCCGATTTGGGAAAAAACGTTTTTCCCTTTTTTGGCTCTCTGATGCCAAAGTTCCCTATGTGCGTTGCTTGCAGGCTGTCTATTACCACAAAAGACATTTGTCGGTTTTTTTCGGTCACAGGCACAGCAACCCGTTTTCCCTTTTGCCATACATTTTCCAAAATAGGTAAAGTATCCAGTTCTGAACCAATGGGCAAATAAGAAAACACCGTTTCCGCTTTTTCAAATAGTGTACTTTGTAAAAAATGTTCTGCGACTTTTTGACTTTTGGCTATTCGCACTTCCAGCCCTATATTATTCCGCAAGTCCTTTCCTTTTTTCCGTAAATCCTCTTTTATTTTATCCATAACCGCAGACCTCCCACCAGAAAAATCGTTATCACCGATCCGCAAAAAGAGTAAAAGAAATAGGGCATTTTTCGCTTTCCACCGAAAAGATGCAAAAATAAATACCAGAAACACCCATAAATACAGACTACCCCTAAACTGCTGATAAGTGCAACGAGAAAATAGGGTAAAATGCCCATATATACCAAAATGCCATAAAATAATGTACCAAACAACAAGAGCAAAGGCTCACCCATATGGTTAAAAATCGGTTTCTCGTGGTTTTCTCCCGGTTGGAAGTTGGCACAAAGCAAAAAGAAAGCCGGCAATCCATACCCTGCCAATGCTCCTGTTACCACTCTGCGGAAAGAATTACTTTCCAGAATACCAAAATAGCTCCCCACACCATCTAGTGCAACAGGAAGAAAAGACAGCGCAAGAAGTATTACACACGAAGTGGAAAAAGGACGATTTCCCTCTTTTCTTCCCTTTAACCATATAAATAATACACCAAAAAGAACACCGGCTTCTATGGCCGTACAGCGGGCGCATAAGGGACTTTGTAAATCCCCACAAAAAAAACTGCGCTCTGCTATCTGATGGCAGATTGCAGAGCCAAAAAAATCAAATATCTTTTTCATTGTATAAGAGAAAGGCTTAATAGGACTGGCTGACAATGCCCAGTGTCATTAAACTGCCAAAAATCAAGCAGCACAACAGACCCAGCCCCACAAGAACCGCACTGATAATCGTCAAAACCTTCCCAAATTTCTGATAATCCAAAACAGGGCTTCTCATTAAAATGATACCACTAATCAGGCCTGCGATTGCACCAAATCCACTAAAGAATAACGAAACAATAATCAATATTGCAATAATAAGTACCTTAAGCCATGTTGGAATGATTTTTTCTTCCATGGGCGTTGTTTCTGCATATTGTGTATTTGGAGATTTTCCCCAAGTTGCGCCCACCTGTTGTTCATCTTCAACTTTTTGTTTTGTTTCCCTACTGTCCTCTACTGTAAAAGTATCTACTTTTTCCGCTTCTTGCGTATCTTGAGCCTGTTGCACAGTATTTCCCGTTGCATTTCCTGATGTGTTTACCTGTTCTTTGGACAAACTTGGTCTTGTGTTATCCCGTACACTGCAAATAGGGCAGCCCAAACTTTCATCAATAATTTCTCTCCCACATTTCGGGCAATAACTCATATACATTTCACTCCTTTTCTATACATTGTCTAAACTCCATCACCCATTTCCAATAGATTTATTGAGCCAATTTCTATTTTTTCTGATTTATCCACCTGTTTTAACCCATTTGTCAAAACAGTACACCATCATTCTCCAAATCAATTCAGACTAATGGTACATTGTTTTTTGTCTGGAGTTCTTTTAGTATACACTATTTTTCTTTTTTGCAAAAGACATTTTCTTTCAAATACACAAAAAAGAGGAAATTCTTTTTCCACGAATTTCCTCCTTTGTTATCTGATGAGCAATTAAACCAATTCGATGATAACTTCCATTGCACCGTCGCCTTTTCTTGCGCCCAGTTTTACAATTCTTGTGTAACCACCGTTACGGTCAGCATACTTGGGAGCGATTTCATCAAACATCTTCGCAACCATGTCTACTTTCTTTGTGTTTTTTCTTACCTTTTTACCGTCAGCAGGTACTTCTGTTACGGGGTACAGGTAGGAAAGAAGCTGTCTTCTTGCAGCCAGTCTGGAAGGTTTATCCTTCTTTACTGTTTTCTTTACTTCATCATAAACGGTTACTTTCTTACCGTTTACCACTTCTTTTACTCTCTTGCCGTTGCTATCTTTTTTTGCAACCTTTGCGGATACTTCTACTTCATCGAAGTTATCTCTTTCTTTTACAGCCAGAGTAATCATTTTTTCTGCAATTCTTCTTACTTCTTTTGCTCTTGTTTCTGTTGTTTTGATTTTACCATGATACAACAGATTTGTTACCTGGTTTCTCAGCAGAGCTTTTCTCTGGGGAGTTGTTTTACCAAGTTTTCTATATCCGGATGCGTGCATTGTGGATTCCTCCTTGTTGTCCCTGCAAAACTTACCCCGACCCACTGCTCATCGGGCTTATGTGGCATCGTAATTTCGCAGTAAATAATAAGTGACCGGCAGAAGATTATTCATCACTGGGTCTTAAAGACAAGCCCAATTCTGCCATTTTGTTTAATACTTCCTCCAAAGACTTACGTCCAAGGTTTCTAACTTTCATCATTTCTTCTTCCGTTTTGTTTGCCAGATCTTCTACAGTGTTAATGCCTGCACGTTTCAAGCAGTTATAAGAACGTACGGAAAGATCCAGTTCTTCAATGCTCATTTCCAGAACTTTTTCTTTCTTACCTTCTTCTTTTTCCACCATAATCGAAGCATCTTTGGCATTATCAGAAAGATCAATAAACAGATTCAGATGCTCATTGAGTATCTTTGCACCATAGCTCACTGCATCGTCTGGTGCAATAGTTCCGTTTGTCCAAACTTCCAGAGAAAGCTTATCATAGTCTGTAATCTGACCGACACGGGTATTTTCCACCAAAAAGTTTACTCTGGTAACTGGTGTAAAAATACTGTCTACCGGAAGCATACCGATTGGCTGATCGTCTTTTTTATTCTTATCAGCACCAATGTAGCCCCGTCCTTTGTTAATGGTAATTTCCATATACAGCTTGCTGCCTGCGCCACCGGACAATGTTGCAATGTGGTGATCAGGGTTGAGAATTTCAATCTCGCTGTCTGCTTTAATATCAGACCCCTTCACTTCCCCTTCGCCTTCCATGTCAATGTAGGCAATCTTTGGTTCGTTGCTTTCACTGGTATTTTTGATTGCCAATCCCTTCAGATTCAAAATAATCTCCGTTACGTCTTCTTTTACGCCGGGAATTACGCTGAATTCATGAAGCACACCGTCAATCTTAACATTGCTTACTGCTGCACCGGGCAGGGAAGAAAGCAAAATTCTTCTCAAGGAATTGCCTAAAGTTGTGCCATACCCTCTTTCCAAAGGTTCTGCAACAAACTTTCCATATGTTCCATCCGGTGACATCTCTGCAATTTCAATGCGAGGTTTCTCAAATTCAAACACTCATTCAAACCTCCCTTTTATATGATAGATGGCCGCAAGGAAAGCCTTGCGGCAAATGATTGACTTCACTGCACAATCGAATTTAATTATTTGGAGTACAGTTCGACGATCAGCGTTTCTTCAACAGGAACATCAATCTGTGCTCTTGTAGGTTTTGCTACCACTGTACCGCTAAGACCGTCGTGGTTAGCTGTCAGCCATTCAGGAACCAGTCTGCCATCTGTTACAGCCAGAACATCTTTGTATCTCTGAATGTTTTTATATTTTTCTTTCACTTCCACAACATCGCCAACCTTAACCTGATAGGAAGGAATATCAACGGGTTTGCCGTTTACGGTGATGTGTTTGTGACGAACAATCTGTCTTGCTTCTTTTCTTGTTCTGCCGTAGCCCAGACGGAACATTACATTGTCCAGTCTCATTTCCAAAAGCATCAGCAGGTTTTCGCCAGGGATACCTTCTTTTTTCGCAATCTTTTCTGCTTTTGCATAGTAACCTCTGAACTGTTTTTCCAGTACGCCGTAGATGAATTTTGCTTTCTGCTTTTCTCTCATCTGCAAACCGTACTCGCTCATTTTTCTATTTGCTTTCAAGTTTTGTTTTTTGGACTTTTTATCAATACCCAGATAGATGGGGTCCAAATTCAAAGATCTGCATCTTTTCAATACAGGTACTCTATCTCTAGCCATTTATCTACACCTCCTGAAAATTATACTCTTCTGCGTTTGGGTGGTCTACAACCGTTGTGAGGAACGGGTGTCACATCTTTGATGAGTGTCACATCAAGACCAGCCGCCTGTAATGCACGGATTGCTGCTTCACGACCGCTACCAGGGCCTTTTACGAAAACTTCAACAGTTTTCAGACCGTAGTCAGTCGCTGCTTTTGCAGCTGTATCCGCTGCCATCTGTGCAGCATAAGGCGTAGATTTTCTGGAACCTCTGAAACCTAACTGACCTGCACTTGCCCAAGACAGTGCATTACCAGCAGCATCAGTAATTGTAACGATTGTATTGTTAAAAGTAGACTGGATATGTGCCTGACCACGTTCTACTTTTCTTTTGTCACGGCGTCTGCGAGTGGTTGCTTTTTTCACAGTTTTCTTTGCCATTTCTTCAAACCTCCTTCATGAAATCAATTATTTCTTCTTATTCGCAACAGTCTTTCTAGGACCTTTTCTTGTTCTTGCGTTTGTTTTGGTTTTCTGACCTCTTACAGGCAGACCTTTTCTATGACGAATGCCTCTGTAACAGCCGATTTCAATCAGACGTTTGATGTTCAAAGCGATTTCTCTTCTCAAATCACCTTCTACTGTTTGTGTTCTGTCAATGACTTCACGAATTTTAGATACTTCTTCGTCTGTCAAATCTCTTACTCTGGTATCAGGGTTTACGCCTGCTTCTTTCAGAATACGAGTTGCACTGGGCTGACCAATGCCGTAAACATATGTCAAACCAACTTCAATGCGTTTTTCTCTTGGTAAGTCTACACCAGCAATACGTGCCATGTATCTTTTGCACCTCCTATAATAATAAAACCTCAATTATTGAAATTTTGCTCTATTTTTTGAATTCAAAAAGTTGTACACGTTGGGCATTACAAACGGGATGAACAGCCGTCAGTCTGCCCGCCGCTCCCGCTATTAACTGTATGCTCCTTCGCATACTTTGACGGATTTACCGACAGTTCGGGAGGACGTACAACCCTCCGCCAACCATAATGAAATCAATCAGCCTTGTTTTTGTTTATGCTTGGGATTTTCACAAATGACCATTACACGACCTTTTCTTTTGATAATTCTGCATTTTTCACACATGGGTTTTACAGATGGTCTTACTTTCATTGTGATCGCTCCTTCCTTATTTTGCTCTCCAAATGATTCTGCCTTTTGTCAGATCATAGGGAGACATTTCTACTAATACTTTGTCACCGGGTAAAATACGGATGAAGTTCATACGCAGTTTCCCCGAGATATGCGCCAAAATCTGGTGTCCATTTTCCAATTCTACCTGAAACATGGCGTTAGGTAATTTTTCCAACACGGTTCCTTCTACTTCGATTACATCGTCTTTTGACAATCTCAAGAACCTCCTTCCATTATTTTTCCACCGACTTTTCTTGATACTTCTTTAAAGCCTTTACAATGTCTGCATCCAGAACATATGCGTTCTGTGTCAGCTTTTCGGCAATGTCTTCATCTACATACTTTGTCGGCTGTATGTGTATGATTTTTTTCCGCTTTGGCTTTGCAAGCTTGCGCCGCTTGCCGTCTGCCAATAAAACATATTCCCCTGCAACGGAAACAACCAATAACAGAGTTCCTTTGTCATGTCCGCTTTTAGAATACACTGCCTGCCCGATCTGATATTCCATCGTTTCACCTCGTCCTCTTTTTTGGTAACCTAAAGATGACACGCCTGTCATCAGAACGGTATTTCTATATGCAGAATAAAATCATCCTGCTGAAACCGCACTTCGCTGCTCCCCACATTCACCATTGGCTTATGCCTTTCCTGTATATTTTATCGTATTTAAGCAAAATATACAATAGGCTTTTTTAGATAAAATTTTATCTAAAGGAAACACTTTTTTGGCTTATGCATCTAAACCTTTGATGATTTCTTTTGTGATTTCATCAATGTCCTGTGTTCCATCTACTTCGAATAAAATACCTTCTTTTGTATAAAAACCTACCAAAGGTTCACTTTGTTCATGAAATGTATCCAAACGTTTCTGCCCTGCTTCTGCTGTATCATCTTTCCGCTGTGTCAATTTTTCGCCACACACATCGCAAATGTCTTCTGTTTTAGAAGGCAGGAACAGCTTATTGTAGGTTGCACCGCACTTAGGACAAGTCTGTCTTGCTGTCAGTCTTTGCAGCATAACATCGTCAGGTGCGTTAATATATACGACTTTATCCAGTTCTACCATTTCTTTCAGTTTTTCTGCCTGTACTACTGTACGGGGAAAACCGTCCAAGATAAAGCCCTTTTTGCAATCATCTTTTTTAATTCTTTCTTTTACGATTGCAATAATAAGCTCGTCGGATACCAATCCGCCTACAGCCATAATGCTTTTTGCCTCGTTTCCGAGTTCTGTGCCTTTTGCCACTTCTTCTCTGAGCATATCGCCTGTCGAAATATGAGCTATGCCGTAATGTTTGACCAATCTTGCTGCCTGCGTGCCTTTTCCTGCTGCGGGCGCGCCAATGAGTACCATTTTCATACGCTTTACCTCTTTTCTAATTAGGCCTTCTCTTTGTGTTCTCCCCTGAACAACCGGCGGGAAATGCAAAATGCATTCCCCCTACGGCTGTTTTTATTCGCTCAAAAATCCTTTATAGTGACGCATCAGCAACTGGCTTTCCAGTGCTTTTACAATGTCCAGTGTAACACCTACTACGATGATCAGTGTTGTACCACCAAATCCGACATTGATTTTGAAAATCCACTGCAGGATTACGGGCACCATAGCCAAAATCGCATAACAGATTGCACCAACCAGTGTAATTCTGCTCACAACTCTTGTGATATATGCGCTTGTGGGCTGACCAGGTCTGATACCAGGAATAAATCCACCGTTTTTCTTCATATTCATCGCAATTTCATTTGGATTGATTACGATAGATGTGTAGAAATAAGTGAAGAAAATAATCAAAATAATATATAGACACGCACCAATAGGATGTGTCATATTCAATACTTCAATAATCTTTGTAAACACTTCCCCTTTATTGGCAATGAAATTACCAATCTGCTGTGGGAACTGCAATAGTGAAATTGCAAAGATAATAGAAATAACCCCGGAAGTATTTACTTTAATGGGCATAGAAGTATTTCTGCCGCCTGCCTGTTTTCTGCCGACCATTTTTGCAGAATACTGCACAGGAAGACGTCTTTCCCCCTGATTGACACAAATAATAAATGCAAGAACAATCAGAAGTATAATCAAAATCGCTGCAACCTTTGCTACACCTACTGCACCTGAACCGGAAATTGTATAATACAGGCTTGCAATACCGGAAGGCAGATTGGAAACGATATTGATGAAGATTACCATGGAAGAACCGTTACCAATTCCTTTTGCTGTAATCTGTTCTGCCAACCACATAACAAATGTGGAGCCACACACCAGACACATAACTGATGTGATATAATACAGCGGACTGTTAGATACGTACATTCCCTGATAGGTATATGTGAGTCCGATACCTTGAATCAACGCAAGGATTACAGTCAAATATCTGCTGTAAGACTGCAATTTCTTTCTGCCATCTGGACCTTCTTTTGAAAGCTGCTCAAACTTCGGTATGGCAATGGTCAAAAGCTGCATGATAATTGAAGCATTGATATATGGCCCAATACCCATTGCAAAAATAGACCAGTTGGAATTTGCACCGCCGGCAATTACACTGTACAGTGTTCCCATGCCGGAACCCTCTCTTGCTGCCATCACACTTGCTGCATCAATACCGGGCAGTGCTATCTGTGTTCCCAGTCTGATGATTGCAAAAATCATCAGTGTATACAATATCTTATTTCGTATTTCTTTGGTTCTCCAAGAATTAACGAAAATCTTAAACAATTAGATCACCTCAGCTTTTCCGCCGGCTGCTTCAATCTTTTCCTGAGCTGCCTTGCTGTAAAGGTTTACTTTCACTGTCAATTTCTTTTCCAGTGTACCTTCACCAAGGATTTTTACGCCATCTCTGGGATTACTGATTAAACCAACTGCTTTTAAAGCATCAATGTCAACGACTGTGTCGTTTTCAAATACATTCAGCATAGATACGTTGATTGCCACGATTTCTTTGCTGTTTCTGCAAGTGAAGCCTCTCTTTGGAAGTCTTCTGTACAAAGGCATCTGACCACCTTCAAAGCCGCATTTGCCGCCGGAACCGGAACGCTGGCCCTGTCCTTTGTGACCTCTGCCTGCTGTCTTACCGTTGCCGGTTGCATGACCTCTGCCTTTTCTCCAGTTCTTTTCTCTGGAACCTTCAGCGGGTCTCAATTCGCATAAGTTCATTTTGGCACCTCCTAAAATTAAATCTCTTCAACTTTTACAAGGTGGCTAATCTGATGAATCATGCCTCTGATAGCCGCATTGTCCTGTTGAATGACACTGCTGTTCGTCTTTCTCAGTCCCAAAGCCTGAACAGTCTTTTTGTGTTTCGGAATTGCTCCGATTGTAGATTTCACCAATGTGATTTTAATTTCAGCCACTGTCAATTCCTCCTTAACCCAAGAGTTCTTCTACAGTAATGCCACGCAGCTTTGCAACTGCTTCGGGTGTTGTCGCTCTGGACAGACCTTCGATGGTTGCGCTTACTACGTTACGTTTGTTGTTGGAACCCAGAGATTTCGTTCTGATGTTACGGATACCTGCCAATTCCAATACGGCACGAGCAGGACCACCTGCGATGATACCGGTACCTTCTACTGCCGGCATCAGCAGTACGCTTGCGCTGCCGAACTGACCTGTAACGCCGTGGTAGATGCTGTCAACATCATTTCTGTTTACTTCAATGAGGTTTTTGATTGCATCTTCCTTCCCTTTGCGGATTGCATCAGGAATTTCAGCTGCTTTGCCAACACCGCAGCCTACATGACCATTTTCGTCGCCGACAACAACCAGTGCGGAGAATCTCATGGTACGACCACCTTTTACAACCTTTGTGACACGGTTGATGGTAACTACTTTATCTTTCAGATCTAAAGTGCTTGGATCGATTCTTTTCAACTTACTTTCCTCCTTGCCTTAGAATGTCAAACCAGCTTCTCTTGCTGCATCTGCCAAAGCCTGAATCTTGCCGTGGTATACAAAACCGCCACGATCAAATACAACTTCTGTGATACCTTTTTCTACAGCTTTCTTAGCAATTGCTGTACCTACAGCAGCTGCTGCTTCAACAGTATCTGTGTATTTGAGTGTGCTTGCAATTTCAGATTCCATGGTGGAAGCTGCTGCCAGTGTATGATGTGCTACGTCGTCAATGAGCTGTGCGTACATGTGCTTGTTGGATCTGAATACAGCCAGTCTGGGGCGCATTGCAGTACCTTTCACATGGTTACGGATTCTCATATGTCTTTTCTGACGAGCCGCTGCACGAGAGGGCTTGTTAATCATAGTATTTTCACTCCGTTTCTTAAAAATCAGTCACTTTCCGATATAAACAATCATGCTGCCTTTGCAGGATTATTTCTTACCGGTCTTACCAACTTTACGTCTGATATGTTCGTCAGAGTATTTAATACCTTTGCCTTTATAGGGTTCGGGGGGACGTTTTGTTCTGATTTCAGCTGCAAATTGTCCAACTTTTTCTTTATCAATACCCTTAACAATGATTTTGTTTGTACCTTCCACGATGGACTCAATGCCTTCGGGGTCTTCCATTTCCACAGGGTGAGAATAACCCAATGTCAATGTCAATTTTTTACCGGATTTTGCTGCTCTGTAACCAACACCGTTGATTTCCAAAACTTTTTCATAACCCTGTGTTACACCAACAATCATGTTGAAAATCAGAGTTCTTGTCAAACCGTGTAATGCTTTATTTCTTTTCAGGTCATTTGGTCTTGTCACCACAATCTGACCATCTTCCATTGCGATATTCATGTCAGCGGATAATTTTCTTTCCAGTGTACCTTTTGGGCCTTTCACTGTCAGCAGATTGCCTTCGCCGATTTTCACGTCAACGCCTGCGGGTACCGCTATGGGCAGTTTACCGATTCTTGACATGGTCTGCACCTCCTAAAAAATCTATTCGTCTATTCTTACCAGATGAAGGCAACAACTTCGCCGCCAACGCCTGCTTTTCTTGCTTCTTTATCAGTCATCAAACCTTTGCTTGTGGAGATGATTGCGATACCCAAACCACCCAAAACTTTAGGTAATTCTTCTGTACCAGCAAATACTCTCAAACCGGGTTTGGAAATTCTTTTCAGACCAGTGATAACTTTTTCGTTTTTGTCAGCACCGTATTTCAATGTAATACGCAGTGTTGCTTTCACGCCATCTTCAATCACTTCGTAGCCTTTAATATAACCTTCTTTTGTTAAAATGTCCGCAATTGCTTTCTTCATCTTGGAAGAAGGAACATCTACTGTATCGTGTTTCGCAATATTACCATTTCTGATTCTTGTGAGCATATCTGCGATAGGGTCGCTCATGGACATTGTCAATTCCTCCTTTCGTTTACCAGCTTGCTTTCTTTACGCCGGGAATCTGGCCTTTGTATGCCAATTCACGGAAGCAAATACGGCAAATTCCATATTTTCTCAGTACAGAGTGGGGTCTGCCACAAACTCTGCAACGTGTGTAAGCTCTTGTAGAGAATTTAGGCTTTCTCTGCTGCTTTACAACCATAGATGTTTTAGCCATTTTTGTCCCTCCCTTAT
>JAHHTX010000017.1 GCA_020024255.1 Anaerotignum sp. | reverse complement strand
TACTAAAATTTCTCGATTTATTGACTCTTTCTTGTATTCAGTTTTCAAGGTGCATTCTTTTGTTTCGGTCTGTTTTTCGACCGCTCAAATATATTACCACAGGAAATATCACCTGTCAATATCTTTTTTACACTTTTTTTGCATAATTTTAAATATTTTCTAAAAATCCTGATTTTTCAAGCAAAAATCGTCAGTATGAAATATAACAGAATATTATTTTCATATAAAACCGACACCACATTTGTCTTTTCCAACGCATCAAAAAACGGATACATCTTAAGACTGCACTGAAAAAAAGTCAACACAAAACAGCAAAGCCATACCACACATAACCCCTTTACAGCCCCCAAAAGAAATCCACAACTTCTGTTAAAAAAATGAAGTCCGGGCATTTTACAAACCAAGTTCATGGCTGCCAAAAGAAATTTGGCTGTCAGATAGGCAGCTGCAAATACCAAAAATACGCTAATGATATTTACACAAATATTGGCAAGAAATCCGGCGATATATGCCTGTATATCATCAACACGCAAAAGCTCATATGCCACAGGATTGTTATTTTCCAAAAGGCTGTCTTTCAAAAATTCCGGCAAAGGCATATTCTGAATCAGTTCTGTTTGCGATGCCACAGCCTCTGCTCCTGCCATTTGTTCCGGCTGGGTTCCCCCTGCGATGCTCTTTACCAGGATTGTATATAAAGGTGTCTTACGCAAAAAACCGCCCACAAACGGTGTCAAAAACCGCACTGCGAAAACAGCTGCCACCATAGGCAAAAAATGAAGCACCGTTCCAAGAAATCCCTTTCGATATGCACGCACAGCCATAACAAGCAAAAAGGCAACTACCACAATATCCAATATATAGGGGAGAAATTCCATCAATCTTCTCACCTCCTTGTCCTTATATTTCCAAATGATACAGCATATTTTTATTCCACAATATCATTTATCTCTTTGTCATTATTTGTATCCTTACTCTCTTTTTTCTGTTTTTCTTCTATTTTACTACTGGTTTCTTTCTGGTGTGTTGTTTCATCTGTCTGTGTCATTTCGTCCTTTGTCTGTTCTTTTGTCTGTTCTTTGTCCGTCTGGCCCTTTGGTTTTTCCTCTGTTTTCTCGTTTTGCTTTGTATTTTTCTTATTCTCTGCCTTTGTTGTACTTTTTCCGTGTACCATATCCGCTCCGCCAGTATGTTTTGTCATATCCAGTATCATGGCATTATCCTGTACCATAACCAATACCTTTGTAAATTTTTCCATTGGAATCAATTCCTGTGTATCCTTTGTTGCAAGATATTTCCATGCTTCTTTACCTGTATAACGAATTCCTGTATAATTCTTTTCATTTCCTGCAATGATGCCATCTTTCCATGCACTCAAATAAGTCACACGAGAACCCGTTTCATAAGAAACCCTTTCTTTTCCTGCATTGTCAATACAGCTTACTGTTCCCACAGGACAGCCATCTCCGCCTGCTGTTTTTTCTCCATAAGCAACAACCACACGATCTTTATTTTGAAATGAAATAAATTCAATCATATTATGAAAAGTATGTTTCCATTTTTTCGTCCCATTGTCTTGCAGCCCATACAGTCCCTTATCGGAAACCACACGAACTCCGCTGTCCCCATAACTCACCGTACCCAATATCTCATCTGGAATATCTGTAGACGCATACATACTGTCTGTAAAATTCTTGCTGTCTTTGGGATTGATATAGAAAAACAATACATGACCCATAAGCTGAACATCTGTTGTATCTACATAACTAATGGCAAAAGATTTATCGTCATCGGAAATATCAGTAGATACAGGATATATGCCCTGACTTTCCTCCACCCTTGACTTCAACAGTTTGCCTTCTTTGTTATAAATATGGATTTTACATCTACCATTCTGCTTTTCAATAACAGAGAGATAGCCGTTTTCATTCAGTGCAAACTGCACAGGCGTTCCCTCCAACTGCACATGATAACGAGGCCCCTCCTGATTATATACCTGTATATCTTTACCGCTCATATCTCCCACAGCCATATACTCTCCTTCCTGTATCAGCTGTGGTGCCGTCATGGTAAAAGTATCACTCCAGATTTGGTCACCTGTACTGCGAAAATATTTCACCCCATCTTTTGTGCAAAGCAAATAAGACTGCCCATATACGGCAAAAGAGGCATGACTGCCCATATCCAATGGAATATTTTCCAACAACCCACTGCTTTTTGACGATTCTTCCGGACTTTTCACAGAAAGATTTGCAAAATAACGCTGAATATGCCCTTCTCCATGAAATGTATCCAAATAAACACCTGCTGTCGCAATAAACACCATCAAAAACACTGCCAAAAATGCTTTGCCTGCTTTTGACATCTTGTGTATATGTTTTCCGCCCATCTATGTATCTCCTTTCGGAAGCCGCTTCTCGTTTTACTTTGTTTATGATACTACATCTTTTTTTCTTTTGCAATTACAACCACATTGCAAAATTTCCATCTTTTTGCAATAAAAAACAGACAGGAAATCGTTTCCTGTCTGCTGTTTCTTTCTTACTTATGCCTCATCTCGCAGACACTCATAGAGCTTGATATAAGATAATGCGGAGTTTTCCCAGGAATAATTGCTCTCCATTGCATTCTTAACCACCTGCTCCCATTCTTTTGCACCGCTGTAGTATACCCGAAGTGCTTCGTCCAATGCCCAAAGAAGACCATTACCATCATAAGTTTCAAAAAGAAATCCATTTCCTGTTTTGGTAGAGGGGTCATATCGAACAATGGTATCTGCCAAACCACCTGTTTTCCGTACAATGGGTACAGTGCCATAACGCAAACTGAACATTTGTCCCAATCCGCAAGGTTCAAAACGGGAAGGCATCAGAAAAAGGTCAGCACCTGCATAAATGAGTTGTGCCAGATTTTCATCAAAGAAAATATTGGTGCTGATTCTGTCCCCATACTGTTCCTGCATATAACGAAACATTTCTTCAAAACGCCGTTCCCCTGTCCCAAGCAAAACGAACTGCACATCTCTTTGCATCATTTCATGAAATACCGTAGTCAAAAGATCCAAGCCCTTTTGGTCAGCAAGACGGGTAATCATGCCAATAATGGGAACATCTCGCTGTGCAAGTCCCAGTTTTTCCTGCAAAGCCTGTTTGTTTTTTCTCTTTCCTTCCAATTGTTCCGCACCATAATGATAGGGAATCCGAGGGTCTGTTTCAGGATTATTTGCCATGTAATCCACACCGTTGATAATGCCGCTGAGTACATCGCTACGGCTTTTTAAAATGCCGTCCATACCATAACCGTATTCCCATGTCTGGATTTCCTTTGCATAGGTTTGGCTCACCGTCGTAATTCTGTCTGCATACATCAGACCCATTTTCATATAGCTGACATTACCATAAAACTCTACCGTTCCATCACCATAACAGTCACGGGGTACTGCCAAAAGCTCCATGGTTCCTCTGTCAAAATTTCCCTGATACTGCAAATTATGCACGGTAAACAGTGCCTTCATGTGAGAATAATAGACCATTTTTTGATACATTTCCTTCAAATACATACAAACAGGTCCTGTCTGCCAGTCATTGCAGTGAATCACATCAGGATAAAAGTCAAGCATGGCGAGCATATCCAAAACAGCCTTGCCAAAAAAGGCAAAACGTTCATTATCATCTCCATAGCCGTATAATCCGCTCCGGCCAAAATAAAAATTATTTTCTATAAAATACACTGGCACTTCTCCCGGTTTCACCAGTATTTTTGCATACTGTTCTCTCCAAGATAAATGCACAGGGAATTCCCCTAAATATTCCACCCCATACATAGTTTCATTTTTTATATCGCTGTATCTGGGTATTACCACACGGATGTCCACCCCTTGCGCACGCAAAGCCTTTGGCAAAGAGCCGGCTACATCACCCAAGCCGCCGCTTTTGATAAAGGGCGCCGCTTCCGAAGCGACCAGTAATACTTTCAAGCAATCTTTCATGGACATTCACCTCTTACTCATCATACTATGAAATCCCGTTTTCAGCAAGAAAATATTGCATTGCTGCCAGAATTTCTCCATATCCTGCCATCTTCTTTATATCCTGCCAAAAAAGTGGTATACTAACACCGAAACCCTTGCTCTTTGTGTATAAACAGCCAAAACAGTAAAACAGTATGGACAATATACAAAGGTGCAAAAATACAAAAACAGAAAGGAAGATGACGTTTGAAACATACCTTACCAAAACGAAAAGACGTTGCCCCCGAAAATAAGTGGCACATCGAAGACTACTATAAAACCACAGCAGAATGGCAAACTGCCTGCAAAACACTGACAGACGAACTGCCAAGCCTTGCCGCCTACAGCGGACATTTGGGAGATTCTGCGGACACACTCCTTGGGTGTTTGGAAAAAAACAATGCATTATCTTTGCTGTTAGACCAGTTGTATACCTATGCCAATATGCGGCTTCATGAAGACAGTGCAGACGCCTCTGCTCAGGGCATGGCATCTCGTGCCGAGCTGCTTCTCG
Organism: Anaerotignum sp.; assembly: GCA_020024255.1. Taxonomy (GTDB): domain Bacteria; phylum Bacillota; class Clostridia; order Lachnospirales; family Anaerotignaceae; genus Anaerotignum. The sequence continues at coordinate 23,966 of JAHHTX010000017.1, read as the reverse complement.
TGCAATATGCAGACACTGCCTCCTTCTTAACGCCGGAGCTTTTGTCCATACCCGAAGAAACCCTTGCCGCCTTTCGTAAGGAAAAGGAACAGGATTTTGCAAAGTATAACCATTTCTTCCACAATCTATTAAGACAGAAAGCGCATACCCTGTCCCCTGCAGAAGAAAGCCTTTTGGCAAAAGCAAGCGAGCTTGGCGGTGCACCCCAAAACATTTTTACCATGCTTAACGATGCGGATATTCGCTTTGCTGACATTACCGATGCAGAAGGAGATACCGTTCCTTTGACAAAAGGTAGATATACCACCTTTTTGGAAAGCCCCGACCGCCGTGTACGAAAGGAAGCCTTCCAATCCCTCTATGCCGCCTATCAAGCACAGAAAAATACCATTGCCGCCGCCTACAGTGCCTCTGTAAAAAGTGACGTGTTCTTTGCCAAAGCAAGAAAGTATGATTCTGCCAGAGCTATGGCACTTGCAGATGATGATATTCCCCTGTCCGTTTATGATAATCTTATCAATACAGTGCATGAACACCTTCCCCTTCTGCATCGTTATGTCTCTTTACGAAAAAAGATGCTTGGTGTAGACGAACTGCATATGTACGATCTCTATACCCCCCTTGTTCCTGATGCAGACGAAAAAATCTCTTTTGCAGAAGCAAAAGAAACGGTAAAAAAAGCACTTGCCGTACTGGGTGATGACTATGCCAAAGCCTTAGAACACGGACTTTCTGCCGGTTGGATAGATGTCTATGAAAACGAAGGAAAACGTGGCGGTGCATATTCTTGGGGCAGTTATGGTGTGCACCCCTTTGTGCTGTTGAATCATAACGATACCATAAACAGTATGTTCACTCTTGCACACGAAATGGGTCACGCCCTGCATAGTTGGTTCACATGGAAAAAACAGCCCTACCTCTACAGTGGACATAAAATTTTTGTTGCAGAGGTTGCCTCCACCTGCAACGAAGCACTGCTTATGGAATATCTTCTGGAACATACAGAAGATAAAAATATGCGGAAATATCTCATCAACTATTTCCTTGAGCAGTTCAGAGGTACACTGTTCCGTCAAACCATGTTTGCAGAATTTGAAAAAATCACCCATGAAATGGCTGAACATGGTGAACCCCTCACCTGGGAAAACATGAATGAAATTTACCACAACCTAAACCTGCAATACTTTGGCAATGACATTGTTGTAGATGAAGAAATCGACATCGAATGGGCAAGAATCCCTCATTTCTATAACGCCTTTTATGTTTATCAGTACGCAACAGGCTACAGTGCCGCCATTGCCCTTTCCCGAAAAATCCTAAAGGAAGGCGAACCTGCTGTCAAAGCATATCTGGACTTCCTGTCCAAGGGAGATAGCGAGTATTCCATCGACCTGCTGAAAGGTGCAGGTGTAGATATGTCCAAAAAAGAAGCAGTCGAAAATGCCATGGCTGTCTTTGAAAGTCTTTTGGACGAAATGGAAAAACTGTAATCACAAAAACCAATATTCTAATACAAAATCCCCGTGATACAAAACTTTCATGGGGATTTTTTTTGACCATACAAAGAAAACACTCCCTACCACTTTCGTTTTATTGTTTCCACCACATTTCCTGTTTTGACAAAAGGCTTCTCTTTGTCTAAAGCAATTTCTCTTACCTCGTTTCCATAATCAACCTTCACACAAACCGTCTTTTGCTGATTCATGGAAAAATAGTCCTTTCCTCCTATTCTTCCACCATAACTTCGGCAATGCCATTTTTCATTTCCCATGCTGTGCCGCCACCCCGATAAAAATAACCAAAAGACAAATTCGGTCGATTCACATAAAGTGCATAACGGCAATCCGTATCATCATAAGCAATCAATGCTGCCATATAATCGGAAACATCATGTACCACAGTCTAATCCTGTTGTATATGGCTGTTTCTTCGGAAATCTTTTTCTATTCCACTTCTTTGTATGCCAATATCTCCTCTGCAAAATAAAGAGCCGACCCCCACACAAACAATCACCAACACACCAAATATATTTTTCCATATTTTTTCAACCCCTGTATCTTCTTTTCATTCCATCTGCCATCTGTATTCTTGTACATCACCTTTAACCAAATTACAGCACAGAAAAATGCCCATCACAAAAATCCCCACAGCATCAACCACCATGGTCAACTTTTTTTCCATTTTTCCCTTTTTCTTCCCTCTTTCCGCAATCGTTTTACAAAAAGCAAAAAAACGGCAGCCTACGGAAAAATATTCCGAAATTCTGCCGTTTTCCTTTTTCGACAAAGCACTTACTGCTCCATCTGTCTGCCCAAAAAGCCTGCTGCCGTTTGTGCCAGCTTGCCTTCCAGTTCCCCCATCTTCTTATCTCCTGACAAAAAGAGAATTGCGCCCATAGCGTCCCCTTCTGCCAGAATAGGGGCAATAAATTGGTATGCGTATTCTTCCTTATCCGCATCTTTCAGCACCGGCACATAACTGCCGTCCGCCTTTTCTGCTGCAAGGGGCACACGTTTATTTATGCACTCCTCCAGTTCCGGACTGATATATTGCTCCAAAAGTTCCTTTTTATTACCGCCAGACACGGCAATAATACGGTCTTTATCCACAATGCAAGTGATATGCCCCGATGTCTGTGCCAGACTTTCTGCATATTCCCTTGCAAATGCCCCCAGTTCTCCAATGGGAGAATATTTTTTCAGAATAATTTCGCCCTCTCTGTCTGTAAAAATTTCCAGAGGATCTCCTTCCCGAATCCGCAGAGTCCGACGAATCTCTTTTGGAATCACCACCCTGCCTAAATCATCAATTCTCCGTACAATACCAGTTGCTTTCATCAATCAATTCCTCCTAAATACTGTATCTTAATACAATTTATCCTGTTTGATGTAAGGCTAGTATTTGCAGGCAATTTTAAATTATGTAAATTTTTTGATTTTTGTTTGTGGTTTACCTTTCTCTTTCATCATCAAGATTTTTCCGTATTTATTTTTGTATATCACATTCATTTTGCATATGCGAGGGAATGTAGTGATTTAGATGAACCATAAGCCTTTTTGTATTACTGCTTTTCTTGTGCCAGATAAGCCGCACCCAATGCTCCTGCAAATCTTCCAAACTCTGTTGGCATCACATATTTTCGCAACTTTTCAGAAAGTCTGGATGTAAAATAAGTGCTATGGCTTAATCCGCCTGTCAAAATCACCGTTTCAGCCAGTGTCTGTCGTTGTGCAAGCTGTGTCACCTTCATGACAACAGATTCTATCACACCTGCTGCAATATCTTCTCTTGGTCTTCCCTCTCCAATATAACTAATCACCTCAGACTCTGCAAATACAGTACATAATGAACTGATTGGGATTATTTCGCCCTGTTTCGCCAGTTCAAACAATTCATCTAATGTTATACCAAGACGATTTGCCATAATCTCCAAAAATTTTCCGGTTCCGGCAGAACATTTGTCATTCATCAGAAAATCTGTTACAACACCATTTTGTACTTGAATAATTTTTGTATCTTGTCCACCAACGTCAATAATTGTACAATCTCCCCCTGCCAGTTCTCTGCCACCTCGTGCATGGCATGTAATCTCTGTGATAACCTTATGGGCAAAATCAACTGCCACTCTTCCATATCCTGTGGCAATAACCTTTGTATCTTTAGATTCCACGTCAATCCCATCTGTTTTCAAGCGTTCTTTGATGAGCATTGTTGTTTCTTTACTACTCCAGCCCGTTGGCAAAACAAAGTGCATATCCTTGTCGCCACGCACCACAACTTTGGAAGCAGTGGAACCTATATCAATTCCTACATAATTCATTTTTCACCATCGCCTTTAACAATATCTATCTCTGTTTGGATTGATATTTTTTTCAATATCCACGATTTTCAATATTTGAATCTGATGCTCCGTTACACACTTTTCTACTGTTTCCACATCTTCTTTTTTTATGAGAAGAGAAATGCCGCAACAGGTGCTGACAACTCTGGGAGTCGGAGCAATGGTTGCTCGGACTCCCAGTTTTTTCAATTCTCTATGTAGACGCATTCCGTTGTCATGATTTGGAAAAAGTACATAAGTCTGTATTTCTTTTTTTTCATTCATTTGGACTCCGCCTTTTTCTTCATTTATGATTCTGTGTCATCGCCTGTATGACTAATTATTCAGCATTTCAATAAATGCACTAATTCTGGTACGAAGCTGCTGTGCATCACTATCTGTATAATCTGTTTCAATGCCAAGAACCGGAATACCTGCTTCTTTCATTGCTTTTTCCACATGATACCCTTCTGTATCATATAAACCACAGAATTTTAAGTTGACATCAATAATTCCGTCCACCTGATATTCTTTTGCAAGACGAAGAATATCATCAATTCTTCCGGTATTCGGGGTAAAACAAGCACAATTGATATGCATATATCTTTCGGAAAGTGCCATAATCTGTTCTTCCATAGTGTTCTTTGTTTCATCTACAAGGTTTTCAAAATAACGGGTACCTGTACACATTTCTTCACATACAACAACACCACCACTTGTTTCCACAAGATTATGCAGTTTCCAGTTTGGAATCGAAAGTGGTGTTCCCGTAAGCATAATCCTCTTTGTTCCCTCAGGGAATACACTGACACCATCTTTTACCCGTTTATCGAGTTCATCACAAAGTTCATTGGTCATATTGGTAAATCTTACAGGATCATCGTAAAATGCAATCTGAGAAACCAGTAATGCATCTTTACCGCTGATTGGAAGTTTTTCATTTTTTCTTAGGTCATAGAGTCTTGCAAGTGCTTTTCTTTTGTCATTGATCAGTCGAATACTTGCTGCAAGTTTTTCTACGGTTATTTCATTTCCTGTAAACTGTTCAACCACATTTTTGAAGTCTTCGATTTCTTCCGCCCATGCCTTTATATCTTTGGCACGTTTCATCTGCGGAAGATCCATCACATGAACCGGAACATCTTCTGCCAAAATTTCCCATGCCTTCTTTTTCCCGTCACAAGTTGTTTCACCAACATACATATCTGCAATTCTGAAAAATGGACAGGTGCGATCCAATCTTGCCCCTACAGAAGCCTTGATGAGGGGACAGGTATTCTTTGGAAGTACTTTTTCACCACCCGGCACCCAAAATTGAGAACCTCCGCAAAGTCCTGTAGCAATAGCATCTGCGGCAAATACAATCTCATCTGGTACATATACACAAAAAGTTCCAAATACCTTTCCGCCTTTTTTCTGATGTTCAATGAGCTCAGCCGGACGCACGCCGTGAATCTCCGATACAACAAAATTAAAATAATCCATACCTTCCGGTCTGTTCTCTTGTGATAAATACACATCTCCAAATGCCTGTGGAAGCACCTCGCAGAGCTGATCGTGTAAATCCAAATCCATACCAAGAGATTCCCACATTTTGTGATAGTCAGCCATTTTATTCCCTCCTTAATATGCCATCCCTATTTTCAGCAACATGATAGCATACCAAAAAAGGCTTTTCAACCATTTTTCAACATTTTACCTATTGTTTTTTATAATCTATAACCAAAATTTATTCAAATTATCTATAACCTTTCATTCTTTCAAATGCACATATACAAATATCAATTTCTTCTTTTGTATTAAATGCACTAAACGAAAATCTTACTGCTCCTTGTGGAAATGTGCCTAAAGTCTGATGTGCTTTTGGTGCACAATGCAGTCCAACTCTGGTCATAATTTGATCATGCTGTTCCAGTTCAAATGCCACTATGCTATTATCCATGCCCTGAAAATCCAGTGTTACAACAGCAACCCTATTCTCCATTTCAGGCTCACCCACAACTCTAATCCAAGGAAAACGACGTATACCATTTAAAAAATATTCTGTCAACTCCATCTTTTTCTCATGAATTTTTTCTACTGTTTCTTTTTCTATGTAAGTAAGTGCCGCATGAAGCCCCACAATCCCCGGAAGATTCAACGTTCCACTTTCATACTTATCCGGAAGATAGGGTGGAATTTCCAAAGAATCAGATTGACTTCCCGTTCCTCCTGCAACAAGAGGCACCAACACTTTATCCAATTCTTCCGAAATAATAAATCCGCCGATTCCCTGTGGGCCCAAAAGTCCTTTATGCCCCGTAAATGCAACAAAATCAATGCAACATTTTTCCATATCCACATCAATGGTACCCGCACTCTGTGCTGTATCTACACAAAAAAAGAGATGATGTTTTTTGCAAATTTTCCCCACTTCTTCGATAGGCAGTATGGTTCCACACGCATTAGATGCATGAAGCATAATGATTGCCTTCGTTTCTTTTCTGATGAGCCGTTCAAAATCCTCCGCTTTCACTCTGCCTCGGGAATCCCCTTGTACAATATCATAGGTCACCCCTTCTTTTTCCAGCTGATGAAGGGGACGCATTACGGCATTATGTTCCATACTTGTGGTAATCACATGATCTCCCGATTTCAAAAGACCTTTTAAGAAAAAGTTGAGAGAATAGGTAATGCCCGGTGTAAAAATAACTTGTCTGGAGTCCTTTGCATGGAAAAGATGGGCTATCTTTTCTCTGGTTTCCAATACAATTTCCTCCATCTCGTATGCTTCTTCATAGCTCCCACGATTAATATTAAATGCACCCTTGGTCAATAATTCTGCTATTTTCTCTGGCACACCGGCGGCTTTTGGAAACGATGTACTTCCGTTGTCAAAATAAATTCTGTTCACGCACAATCCCCCTCAAACAATCATTCTGTTCATTTACTCCTGTTGGTTTCTGTATGCTTTTCCCATAAAAATATTGTTTTTTCTTATGGATAAAATATATTTCCCCCATTATCCTACAGCCCACAACAGCCTATATGTGTATGCTTGCACCATTTTGCCTTTTTCTTTTTTATTTTCTCTTACAAATGCAGTCTTTTGTTAAGTTCTCCTTTTAATAAATCTCCCTTAAAAATAATCAATGCTGCCAAAAGGAGTCCACAACCCGTTACGCATATCAACGCAGGATATAATACATGAATCAGCCCTAACAACAGCAGTACGAGAACCACACCACCCATAAATAGAAGAATCAACATATACACTAAATATTCCCGTAATGCTTGCTGCATAATTTTTGCAAACAAAAACATCATGCCGATTGCTGTTGTACAAAGAATAGGCAGTACAAAATCCAAAGACCAGTTATGCCATCCTGTTGCCAAATCCCAAAGAACCGCCAATATAGAAAGCACCACTGTCTGCCAAACAATATTCTTTTGCATATTCTGCAATTTTTTCATTGCCATGAATAAGCTCACCCATACAGAAGCAAGTCCGGCAAGGACAAACAGTGACCAGATACCGCCTGCCCGAAAAATACTGTTAAACGCAATGCTAAGAATCCCTGCGGCAACAGAAATAAACACTGTCCAACGCAAAAGCATACGATACTTTCCCACACTGCTGCTCACATCAGGAAATACACTGGGTTCTTTTTCTCCTTGTATTCTGCTGCCACAAAGGGGACAGACGTCCCAATCTCCCCGAATTGTCACATGACATTTATCACAGATCTGCATAGCCATTCCCCCTTTTGTTATTCGCCGTAATTTCCACATCTATGCCCAAATCTGTCAAACGGCGAAAAAACTGTCGCTGCATTCCTTTTTCAATAAATGGTGCGGTAAAGTTAATGCTCAACTTATCTTCAAATGTACAAAGACAAACCTGCAAACGTTTAGTACTGGTAAAAATATGGAACTGTCTGATATAGGAATTTAGTTCTTCTGGCATACGAATCCGCCCAAGATTGGAAAATGCTGCTGTCTGTGTCTTTTCTGTACAAATATTTGCCACTTTGATACTGACATTTTTCAGCGATAAGGGAATAATACGCATTAGCGGATTATGCTCCAAAGCACACTGCTGATTGAACTTGCTTTCAATATTTTCGTCGCTGAGTTCCTCCTTAAAACCCTTACGAACAGCCTCCAATACTGAAGCAAAATCATGGGGTTGTTTCCCAAAATTATATCCAACAGTCACAACGGAAAAGAAATTTCGTGCTGATTCTGAAGGAAAATAATTTCGCAGATTCACGGGAATTGATAAGCGAATGGGTTTTTTCTCCAACCGTTTTGGCATCAAATCATGAATGGATAATAAAAGGATACTGCACAAAAACACACTTATGGTGGTATGATACTCATGTGCCTTTTCCAAAACCTGTGCTGCTGACATCGTTCCCTCTATAACACGCAGATGATTCATAGGCAGCTTTTTCCCTTTAATGTGATATGCCGCAGAAAGTTTTTTCTTGGGCAAAACTTTTCTGTCTTTTCCTGCATAATTTCTTGCAAAGCTGTCACTAATTCTCTCTCCCATAGGTGCATCACAGGGTGGTGTAAGTTTCTGTTCTTTCACATTTGGATATTTTTCCTCCAAATAATGAAAAACGAGCATCTGCAAAAACTTCAACGCACCTGTACCGTCTGTCAAAGAGTGGTATACCTCCAAATTGATTCTTGCACGATACCATGTAACGGAAAACAAAAGTCCATGCTTATCCGGATTATACAACTCACTGCAAGGCGGCTGTGTCTCTTCATGAACAAAGGGTTTTGTCAGGTTTGTCTCAAAGAAATACCAGAAAAAGCCCTGTCGCAGAGAACTCAGATAAAAAGGGAATGACTCCAACGTTTTTTCCAAAGCCTTTTGCAAAATTGCTTCTTCAATATTTTCTTTTAATTCACAAGAAAAGCGAAATACCTTTGTATCTGCTCTATTGGTCAAAGATGGGAAGATTTTTGCTGCATTTTCCACCCTGCTCCAATACATGGTTTCTTTCTTCAATTTTATTTACCTCCCTTCAAAAATTTTTCAATCACTTCATAACTAAATCTTACAGGCTCATATTGCATTGGAAGCACAAAATATCCATGAAGTGTATCCTTCACACGAACCACGGTTACATCATTGCCAGACTCTAAAAGCCGCATACCATATGCCTCCCCTTCATCACGTAAGGGGTCAAACTCTGCAGTCAGTATCAAAGTACGAGGCTGATTTTTCAAATCTTTTGCCATAAGCGGTGCAAAATATGGGTTTAATTTATCCTCTGGCTTTGCTGCATACATATCCATATAATCCGAAACACGTTTGGACGTCAAAAGATAATCTGTTCCATTCTTTTGCACAGAGGGAAAAGGCGAGTGTTCTGAGTGGTCATAATAAGTGGCAGGATAAATCAAAATCTGTTGCTTTACTGCAAATTCTCCCCTATCTCTTGCCATCTGGGAAACCACCGCAGCCAAATTTCCTCCTGCAGAATCTCCCATCAACGTCACATCTTCAGGATTTACCTGAAAAGGAAATCCACTGCAATAAAGCATTTTTGCTGCATGATAGCAATCCTCCAGTCCCAAAGGAAACCGATGTTCTGGTGCAAGACGATAATTCACAGAAATCACAACGGTATCCAGACTCCTTGCCAATGTAGCACAAACTCTCGTATAGCTGTTAATATCTCCCTTTACCCAGCCACCACCATGAAAGAATAACAACACTGGTGGTGCAAGTTGTTTTTTTGCATCTGGAAAAAATACTCTTACAGGCACACTCCCATTGCCTTTTGGCACACGCCAATCCTCAAACAACTGTTTTGCAGGAGATATTTGCCCTGTCATAAAGGTATCCCATTGTCGTTGCAGCTTATATGTTTTTTTCACATGAAGATCGGGATAAGAAAGTGCTTTTAATGCGGCACGCATCATCTTGTTGATTGCCATGATGCCTACTCCTCTCTGTAAAATCTTCTTTCATTTACCTCTTTGTTCATTATACGTCGTTTTTGTCTATGTTTCAAGAAAAAACTCCTTGTACTTTTTTCTTTATTATAACTTTTGTATCTATTTTTTTGATATGTCCATCATATATAAATAGGATGGCATATTTTTATCCATACACCACCCTATATTTTGTGAATTTATACCAATTTTCTGTTCTATGTTTATTCTGCCTTTCCTTCTCGTGTCATCAATTCCAAAACAGCTGCTTTGGCATCTTTGTGACAGAAAAGCACATCATAAATTGCCTGTGTAATGGGCAGGTCTACTTTATATTTTTCAGCCAAATGGCAGGCAGCTTGTACTGTATTAACCCCTTCCACCACCATTTTGACTTCCGCTAATGTATCTGTCAAACTCATGCCTTTACCAAGCAAAATTCCTGCACGGCGGTTTCTGGAGTGCATACTGGTACAGGTTACAATCAAGTCCCCAATGCCAGAAAGTCCTGCAAATGTTTCCATCTTACCACCCATTGCCATACCCAGACGTGCCATTTCTGTCATTCCTCTTGTCATCAGTGCCGCTTTGGTATTATCCCCAAAACCAAGACCATCACTCATGCCTGCTGCAAGGGCAATGACGTTTTTCAATGCTGCCCCCATCTCCACACCAATGACATCTGTATTGGTATACAGGCGGAATCTGGGATTCATGAAATCCTCCTGCACCATCTTTGCCACTTCTTCTTTTTCAGAGGCAATAAGGCAGGCGGTCGGAATTTCCTTCGCCACCTCTTCTGCGTGGCTCGGACCTGATAAAATGCAAATTTCACATTGTGGTACACATTCCTGCATAACTTGGGAGAGCCGCAAAAGGCTGCCATCTTCCAATCCTTTTGCCACATTCACCAAAATTGTCCCTTCCTTCAAAAAAGGAGCAAAATCCACCATCGTCAACCGTACCGCACGAGAGGGAACTGCCGAGATAACAATTTCCGCTCCTTCCAGTGCTGTTTCACGGTCTGCATATGCACAAAGTTTTTCAGGTAACACAATACCCGGTAAGTACCTTTCGTTGGTATGCTTTTCGTTAATCTCCTGCACGGTTTCTTTGTTTCTTGCCCAAATACACACCTCATGACCGTGTTTGCAAAGCATAATGGCCAAAGCACTGCCCCAACTGCCAGCACCGATTACCGTTACCTTTTTCATGGCAAGCCCACCTTTCTCATTCCTGTTTCTTCCATGTAAATTTATTTTCATTTCCCGCAATCAGTCTGCCAATATTGCTGCGATGCTGCCAAAGTGCCAATGCAGCCAACGCTGTCAGCAGAAGCACTGCCTCATTGGGCATATGAAAAAAAATTCCGCTGATTGGCAATGCCACCGCAAATACCATAGACCCTGCCGAAATATATTTTGTCATGCAGGCAATACCAATGCCCAAAGCATATGCCACTAAGGTAACGGGCATATATCCTGTAAAACCGATACAAAGTGCCATACCCATGGTTGCTGCAATACCTTTTCCTCCTTTAAAGTGAATATAGAAAGGAAAATTGTGTCCCAGTATCACACCTGCCCCTGCATAAATTCCTGCCAAAAGCGGTTCTTCCGAAAAAATACATCGCATCAGCACATAAGCCGCAACAGCCTTTAAAATATCCCCCATAAATGTCATTGCACCTGCTTTAAAGCCAAGAACACGAAGGGCATTAGTTGTCCCCAGATTGCCACTTCCTTTTTTGCTCAAATCCGTTTTACAGATTTTTCCCACAATAAATGCTGTTTGGATGCAGCCGATAAAGTATCCTGCCACAATACAAAACAATCTAAACATATCAGTTCTTATCCCCTTTTTCCCTTACGATAAAATGAATTGGTGTCCCCATAAATCCGAATGCTTCCCGCATTTGGTTTTCAATATACCTGCGATAGGAAAAATGGAACAATTCCCGCTCATTCACAAAGATAACAAAGGTAGGCGGTTTTACGGATACCTGTGTCATATAATACAAACGAAGCTGTCTGCCTTTATCTGCGGGAGGCTGCTGCATTGCTGTTGCTTCAATTAAGACTTCGTTCAGCACTCCGGTGCTGATACGCAGAGCGTGATTTTGGTTTACGGTCTGTATCATTTCCAAAAGACGAGATACACGCTGTCCTGTCTGTGCAGAAATAAACACACGAGGAGCATAAGGCATATAGGCAAGTTCATTGCCAATATCTTTCAAATAGCGATTCATGGTTTTATCATCTTTTTCAATAGAATCCCATTTGTTGACTGCAATCACAGCCGCCTTACCACGTTCATGGGCAATACCTGCAATTTTTGTATCCTGATCCGTCACGCCTTCATTGGCATCAATAACCAGCACTGCCACGTCACAACGTTCCACTGCCGCAACTGCACGAATGATACTAAACCGCTCAATTTCCTCTTTAATTTTACTCTTTCGCCGCATTCCTGCTGTATCAATAAAAATATACTTCTGCCCATCAATTTCAATGGGGGAGTCAATAGCATCACGGGTAGTCCCGGGAATGTTGCTGACAATCAATCTGTCCTCACCCAAAATGCGGTTAATCAAAGAAGATTTCCCCACATTGGGCTTTCCAATAATTGCCACACGAATGGCATCGTCTTCTTCCACATTCTTACTTTCTTCGGGGAAATTTTCCACTATTGCATCCAACATATCCCCAAGCCCCAAAGCCTGTCCGGCAGATATCGGCATAGGATCACCAATTGCCAGTTCATAAAATTCATAAATATCCAGTGTATCTCTTTTTACACTGTCAACTTTATTGACTGCCAGCACGACAGGCTTTTTGGTACGGCGCAGCTTGTTTGCCACCTGTCTGTCATCGTCTGTCACACCTGTTTTTACATCTGTGACAAACAAGATGACATCTGCCGTTTCAATGGCAATTTCTGCCTGCTGTAAAATCTGTTTCTGAATAACTTCTTCAGAACCGATTTCCATACCACCTGTATCAATCAAAGTAAACTTGCGGTCAAGCCATTCCGCATCAGCATAAATTCTGTCACGGGTTACCCCGGGAGTATCCTGCACAATGGAAATCCGCTCTCCAGCCAAGCGGTTAAATAGTGTGGACTTGCCCACATTGGGACGTCCGACCACAGCTACAATGGGTTTACTCATAAATTTTGCCTCCATATTCTATCTTACACTGCATTACAGATATTTTTTTATAAGAATTCAACTTATATTATACCATAAAAATTCCAAAAAATAAAATTATTTTTTCCTGTTGATTTGTTCTAATATAAGCCTTTTTCTGTTTTCCTCCTGCCATCTGCATAAATATTATTCATTTATTTGCATAATTATAACAGGAAATATACAAATCATTTCCTTTTTTCCCCTACAAAAGAGTCATCACTCCCGCCATAACTCCCCGTTGTTCCCCCATTTTTCGATGAGAATAAAACCGTTCTGTATCACACATGGTGCAAAGACCGGCAATTTCAATATCTGAAATCCCTTTTTCCGCCAATAGGCGACGATTTGTTTCCCAAAGGTCAATTTTGTATTTTCCCACTTCAGAAGGGTCAGGGGATATCACGTCCTTTGCAAAATAAATCTGCTTTTCAAACAGTTCCACTACAGGGTCATCTACCTGAAAACAGCATTTCCCGATAGAAGGAGCAATTCCTGCCACCACATCTTTCGGGTTAGTCCCAAACTCCTCCTCCATACGTTCCACGATTTTTTCTGCCATACGCTCTGCCGTTCCTCGCCAGCCACAATGTGCAAGACCAATCGCCCTGTTCTTTGTATCCAGCAAAAAGATGGGTACACAGTCTGCACCGAATATCACCAGATTGATTCCTTTTTCATTGGTTATCAGTCCGTCTATATTGCGGTAAGTCCGTTCCTTTGTCACACCACAGCCCTTGTCCTTTGCCGTTACAGTCAAAATATTGGTGGTATGGGTCTGATGTGCTGCCACAAATGCCTCTGCATCTAAGTCCAATGCCTTCGCCAATATGCGATAATTCTCCGACACCGCTTCCTTTCTGTCCCCACGGGAAAATCCCATGTTCATGGTTCCATAGTATCCTGTGCTGACACCACCGTGTCTTGTGGTAAAGCCGTGCTGAACCATACCGGTTTTTCCCAGATTGTCAAATACAACCAACTCTAAGGTTCCTTTGTTTATCAGCTTCAAATAATCCTCTCCTTATTCTGCCTCTATCCAAAAAGCATTTTCCGTATATCGAAAATACCGTTTTCCTTCTTTCTCCAAAATCTCTGCCACATCAAAGCGGCAGTCCTGCTCCGATAAATTTCGTTCTACCAAGTACGCCTTTGCTGTATCTGCAATACGTTTCTGTTTTCGTTTATCCACCGCTTCTTTCGGTTCTCCACAACCAGAGCCCTTCCGCATCTTCACTTCTGTAAAGACAAGGACACCATCTTTTTCTGCAATAATGTCAATTTCGCCGTAAGGTGTGCGGTAGTTCTGGGTCAAAATGTGATAACCCTTTTTCTGCATTTCCCGTACTGCCAAAACTTCTCCTTGATTGCCTTTTTCTTTCTTTTCCTCTTTTGTTTCCTGCAAAAAATTTTTCACAAAGGTGCGGCGATGTATGGGGCATATACCATATCTGGCAATGGCTGCCAAATGTTTTTGTGCACCATATCCTTTGTTGGACGCAAAATCGTAGTTGGGATAAAGTTCTGCCATTTCCACCATCATGTGATCTCTCGTTACCTTTGCAATAATGCTTGCTGCCCCGATAGAAATACTCTTTGCATCTCCTTTTACAATGCCTTCCTGTGCAATGGTGACATTTGGAATCGTCACAGCGTCTGCCAGTATATATGTAGGCTGTGGTTCTAAAGCAGCAAGTGCCTGCTGCATGGCTTCATAGGTTGCCTGTAAAATATTGATTTCGTCAATCCGCTTTGGAGATACTACACCAATGCCATAAGCAACTGCCTGTCTTTTGATTTCCTCTGCAAGGATTTCCCGTTTTGCTGCCGACAGTTTTTTGGAATCATTCACCCCTTCTATTTTACATTCCTTTGGCAAGATTACTGCGGCTGCCACAACAGGGCCAGCCAGAGGCCCCCGTCCCACTTCGTCTACCCCTGCGATAAGCGTATGCCCTTTTTCATAGCAAACTCTTTCATAGGTTAAAAGTCCATCTAGCCGTTCTGCTTCCTTTTTTTTGGCTTCCTGTTGCTTTCGTACACGTTCCAAAAGTTTCTGTACCCCTGCTCTGGGGTCAGTTTCATATTGCTGCATCGCCTGTACCAGTTCCGCAGAGGTACAATGTTCTAAATATGCCTGAATTTCCTTTATGGTTTCCATGATTTCACCCTTTTTAAAAAAGCACCTTATTGTAAGACCGTATCTGCTACCGTCCTGCAACAAGGTGCAGTCTTTTCACTTTTCCATCAATTAAACTTCCATAATAATGGGCAGAATCATTGGACTTCTCTTTGTTTTCTGCCAAATGAAGTTTTTCAGCGTGTCCTTAATTACACTCTTAATATAGTTCCAACTTGTAATGTTCTTTTCTTCACATTCCTGAAGTGCTTTCAATACCATTTCTCTTGCCTCTTCCATAAGGCTTTCGGATTCTCTCACATAAACAAACCCACGGGAAATAATATCGGGGCCTGCCACAATCAGACCTTGTTCCATATCCATAGAAACCACAACAACCATCAATCCGTCTTGTGATAAATGCTTTCTGTCACGGAGTACAATGTTTCCGACATCTCCCACGCCAAGACCGTCAATCATAACTTGTCCTGCCGGCACTGTACCTGTCACTCTTGCTTCATTTCTGGAAATCTCCAAAACTTCTCCGATTTTCATGACAAAAATATCCTTTTTGTTCATGCCCATACTGAGAGCCAAATCCCGATGAGAAGACAAGTGCATAAATTCCCCATGCACAGGCATAAAAAATTTCGGTTTTGTCAGGGCAAGCATCAACTTCAACTCTTCCTGACGAGCGTGACCGGATACATGAATATCCTCAATACCACCATAAACCACATCTGCACCTTTTTTCAAAAGCTCGTTGACTACACGAATAACGTTCTTTTCATTTCCGGGGATTGCTGATGCACTAATAATAATTTTATCATCAGGCTTTACAGAAACTTGTCTATGCTCGTTCATCGCAATTCTGGATAGTGCAGACATGGTTTCCCCCTGACTGCCCGTTGTAATGATAACCAACTGCTCATCTCGATAATTTTTGATTTCCGTAATATCAACGAGGGTTCTTGGCGGAATCCAAAGATACTCAAGTTCCGATGCAGTCTTTACTGCATTCAGCATACTTCTGCCAATAATGGCAACTTTTCTGCCATACATATATGCCGCATTGATAATCTGCTGAATACGATGGATATTGGAAGAGAACGTTGCCACCATAATGCGGTTTTTTGGTGTTTCCTCAAAAATACGTTCAAAAACCTTTCCCACATTCTTTTCAGACATGGTGAAACCTTTTCTCTCTGCATTGGTACTGTCGCTCATGAGCAAAAGTACGCCTTCTTTGCCCAGTTCTGCAAATCTTTGCAAATCAATGATATCCCCGTCAATGGGTGTATAATCCACTTTAAAGTCCCCTGTATGCACAACAACACCCACCGGTGTATGCACAGCAAGTGCTACAGCATCTGCAATAGAGTGATTGGTGTGGATAAATTCCACAACCATTTCGCCCAGTTTCACTTTTTCCCCGGGAACAACGGTATGCTGCTTTGTCTTATCGAGCATTTTATGCTCCCTCAGTTTGTTTTCCAAAAGTCCCAACGTCAAAAGCGTACCAAATACCGGTACATTCAGTTGTTTCAACACATAGGGCAATGCGCCAATATGGTCTTCATGCCCATGTGTTAATATAATCCCCCTAATTTTGTCTATGTTTTTTGTCAAATAGGAAATATCGGGAATAACAAGGTCAATCCCAAGCATATCATCCTCTGGGAAAGCAAGACCGCAATCAATAATAATGATATCATTTCCGTACTCTAAAACAGTCATGTTCTTCCCAATTTCATCTAATCCGCCCAAAGGAATGACCTTCAGTCTGGTTTTGGGCTTTGATTTTCTGCCTGCCAAAAAACACACCTCCCTTTCTCAATCACATTTCTTATGTTTTCTGCATTTCATGCTGCGAAAAATTTTCCGTATCCAAATAAAATCTTGTACAGACGAAAAAGAGCAGTCTTTTCTATACAAAGTACATTGCACTCTGTATCAGAAACACTCTCCCATCTACACAAAACTTTCTTTTCAAATTAGACTGCCTTTTTTCAACAGAATACGATACATTTTGTTTTATCACGTCCATCTTGTCTTCACAAAAACAGTCCAAAACAGATACTGCCTTTTTCACTGCATATTTATTGAAAAGGACAAAAGCAGCCCTCTGTCACTGCCTCTGTTCCCGTCCATACTGTTTCTATGCGTTCCTTTATTCTACAGCAATATCGTAGTCTTCGCCCTTTGCCGCAAACAACGCCGCAACCTTATCAAACTCTTTTTCATCTTCTACCATTTCATAGGTAATGTTTTCTGTATCAATGCTAACTTCTTTTAACAGCAGTGCATCAGATGTGTCTTCGTCCATATGAGATGTTTCCACCACCAGAAGGTATCGTTCTGTACCGCTCAACACGTTATCAATGATAGAAAACTCTACTTCTTCACCATTTTCTCCAATCATGACAACGGTTTCAAATTCCATTTCTTCCACTTCCTCAAAAATATCACTCATATACTAATACAATCCCCCATTCTTTTGCAGCATATCCATATACCACATATTATTTCTGTTTACTGTCCAAATATCCCTGTAAGATATGTACTGCTGCCATTTTATCAATAACACTTTTTCTTTTTTCGTGACTGAGGTCTGCCAACCGCAGAGAACGCTCTGCGGCAACGGTACTGAATCTTTCGTCCCAAAGCACCAGGGGAATCTTAGGGAAACGTCCCTGTATTCTCTCTGCAAATGCCTTTGTTTTCTTACACCGCTCCCCCTCCGAATTGTCCAAATTCTTCGGATAGCCAAGCACAATCTCATCTGCCTGATATTCCACAATCAATTCTGACAATCGCCGCATACATTTTTTAAACTCCTGCGGATTTTCTCTTTTTATAATTTCCACACCCTGAGCTGTCCAACCCAAAGGGTCGCTGACTGCCACTCCAATCGTTTTATCCCCAAAATCAAGTCCTAATATTCGCAAGTGTTTGTCCTCTTTCTTATTCGTTCCGCATCAAATAATCTTTTACCAGTTCTTCCAAAAGTTCGTCCCGTTCCAATTTCCGAATCATGGCTCTTGCATTCAAATAACTGGTGATGTAGGTAGGATCACCGGACAAAATATATCCCACAATCTGATTTACAGGATTATATCCTTTTTCCCGTAAAGCCGTACTGACAGAAATCAATACCCTCTTGGCTTCATTTTCAGGTTCTTTTCCCATACCACTGAAATACTGTGTTTCATTGATATTACTCATGTTTTTCACGCTCACTTTCGCTGTTT
Source organism: Anaerotignum sp. (assembly GCA_020024255.1). GTDB lineage: Bacteria > Bacillota > Clostridia > Lachnospirales > Anaerotignaceae > Anaerotignum. The sequence continues at coordinate 5,652 of JAHHTX010000017.1, read as the reverse complement.
TTTCACGCACTAAAAATCCTTTCTTTCATGATAATATAAACCGCCTCGGATTGCAACCTTTCAATCCTTACAGAATCATTACATTATGCCGAAAAAAGGCTTTTTTTGCCATTATTTTTTATGTTTGATGAAAAAAACATTTATTCCGTCAATTCTCCCCATGCCGTTTCGCCTTCCCATGTGGTCAGCTTTACCGGCACAATCCTATTGGCTAAATTCTTTTCACTCTTGGCGTGCACCTTCATATAATTTGTGGTATGCCCTTCATAGATACCCTCTTCCACTTCACGTTCAAAAAGTACAGGCATTTCCTTTCCCATATGTGCCTGCAAAAACTTTTCTGTCATTTTCTCCGCAATACCCATGAGGATATGACTTCTTTCCTGTTTTACGCTATTTTGCAGCTGGTCTTTCCGTTCTGCCGCAGGTGTACCTTTTTTGGGTGAATAGGGAAAAACGTGAATTTTGGAAAACGCCATTTCCTCTGCAAAAGCACAGCTTTTTTTGAAATCTTCTTCTGTTTCTCCAGGAAATCCCACAATAATATCCGTAGTAATGGCAGCATCTGGCAGATACTTTCGTAAAAGTGCCACCGCCTGTCTGTACTTTTCCGTATCATATTTGCGATTCATTTCCTTTAATGTTTTGTCGCATCCGCTTTGAAGGGATAAATGGAAATGGTCACAGACCTTCGGCAGTTCTGCCATGGTCTTTGCAAATTCCTCTGTCACCACATTTGGCTCAATGGAGCTGAAACGAATTCTTGCAATACCAGAAACCTCATGAACCGCCCGAATCATCTCCAAAAGGCTGGTATCCTTACGGTCTTTTCCGTAGCTTGCCACATGAATCCCCGTCAGCACCACTTCCCGAAAACCATTCTCTGCAAGACGATGCACTTCCTCCAGAACCTCCTGCGGCTCTCTGCTGCGGATTGGCCCTCTTGCATATGGGATAATGCAATAAGAACAAAACTGGCTGCATCCGTCCTGTATCTTCAAATAGGCTCTGGTGCGATTTGCCAGTTTTTGTATAGACAACGGCTCAAAAGTTCTCTCGTGCATAATTTCCGTCACATAATTGCAGACTCCCTGCTCCTTACGATACTGCTCTGTCAGTTCCACAATTTTTCCTTTGTCCTTCGTCCCAATGACAAGATTGACGCCTTCCACCGCCTCCAATTCCTTTGGTGCAGTCTGGGCATAGCAGCCCACCACAGCAACAATCGCATCAGGGTTCTGCCTTTTTACTTTACGAATAAGCTGTCTGGATTTTTTATCTCCAAAATTGGTCACCGTACAAGTATTGATGACATAAATATCCGCTTCTTCATCTATAGAAACCACTTCATATCCTTTTTCTGCAAAAAGTTCTGCAATGGCTTCACTTTCATATTGATTTACCTTACACCCTAAGGCATAACTCGCTATCTTTTTCATAATCCTCCTCTTTACAATCCCCTCAATGCAATCCGGTCAATGCTTTTATGACATCTACCACTGCACCTTTGTTGTTATCTCCTGCAATAAAACGTGCTTTTTTCTTTACTTCCTCCGGTGCATTTTCCATAGCATAGCTGTAGGCTGCCTGCGTAAACATTTCCACGTCGTTAAACTGGTCGCCGAAAACCGCGGTTTCCTCCGGTGTAATGTTCCACATTTTTTGTAGTTCTGCAACAGCTCTGCCTTTTGTCACACCTTTTAAGCCTGTATCCAAACACTCTCCACCAGACTCTACCAATGTCATTTCGTCTGTCAAAAGAGGTAACAACTTCACATAGCAGTCGTGTGCACCTTTTCCGCCATATTCCACCATAGATACCTTTGTTACCCCTTCCCGTTCGTCATAAAGATTTTCCACCAGTTCCATATCATAATGAAACTTCGGAGAAACCAAAACGTCATAAAGTTCCGGACTTTCCGTATATCCACAATACTTGGCACAAAGGAGGGGTTCCACCTTGTCCAATGTTCGGATAGCCTGCAAACAATGGCAAATCTGCTCGTGGCTCATGCCTTTAAAATAGAGTTCCTTGCCATCTTGTACCACAAATGCACCGTTTTCGGCAATAACCGTCACATCACGGATATGCTCCGCAAAATCCCGCTTCAAGCTGGGATACTGTCTGCCACTGGCAACCACAAAGCGAATTCCCTTCTCCTTCAAACGGGGTAGTAACGCATAAAAGCCTTCCGGCATTTTCTTTTCGTCGTTTAATAATGTTCCGTCCATATCGGACACAATCAATTTAATCATTTTCTCTCCCCTGTACAATCACTGTATTTATCTTAAAAAATAACGGCAGTATTTCCATTACCGTTTCCACATCTTTGCCAGAAAGCCACACCAGATAGCTGCGCAAAAGATCCCATTTTTTCCCTCTTGGCACAGCTTTGGCACAAATTGCCTCCATCTCATTTAGCTTTTCCATAATTTCCTGCTTTTCCACCTCGGGCATCTGACGCATACCAAGAGAAAGTCGAACAGAAGTGAAACCTGCATTCATATCCACAGGTTTCTGCTCCTTTCGGATATAATATGCTGCCAAATCCTCATTAGAGCATCCATTGTCCAAAAAGCCCCTCATCCGTTCCAAAAGCAGTAGAATATTCCGGCGGTATACTTGTGCAGAGTCTGCAGAAGGCTCTCTGTTTTGTATCACAGCCAAGTCCTGATCAAAACCATCTATCTTCCCTTCGTAATGCGTCAAAAGCCGAGTGAACATTTCCCCCAGTTTTTCTTTATCATGGGAATAGGAACCCCAGATTTCTTCGCAATACCGAAAATCTTCTTCTATCATCTTCCGCAATTCCTGTTTATCTTCCATACCGCTACCGCCTTTCTCTCTGAAACCGACAACGCCTTATGAAGAAAAGTATATCATAAAACAGAAAAACATTGCAAGCAGATACCCTTTGCGTACAACATAAAGATTAACCCATATTTTGTGATAACATCATATACAGACAACATGCTTTTCATGGTATACCCTATCACAGAAAAATGGGCTTTTCTCCTTCAATCCGTGGAGATTTGTCACTGCCCCCTTTAGAACATCTTTGCAAAAAAAGAGGAGCTGCATTTCCTTTTGTGGAATTAGATGAATACAGAGCACAAAAGGGGTCTGTACTTTTTTTGTACAGACCTCAGCCTATAGAAAAAGTAGTTTTTCCCTTTTTTCAAAAAAGCGGAAGGGGTTGGAAAAGAAAGAGTTTCAAGGCTTTTTTGCCATTGGTACTTCTTCTTTATCCTTCTGTATACTCAGCCTTGAGTAAAATGAGGCTTTGACGAAGGGGGGACGACTTTGTCGGTACCCCCAAAGCAGGGAAATCCCTGCTTTTTTCATTTTTCTTTTTCATTCTTCTTTATATATGTTCGCCCCCAAAGCACGAAGCTTTTTTTCAATATGGTCATATCCTCTTTCAATATGGTAAATATCGCTGATCTCTGTTTCTCCCCTTGCTGCCAATGCGGAAAGAATCAATGCTGCTCCTGCACGAAGATCTGTGGCACGAACTTTACTCCCTGTCAATTCTTCCACCCCTTCTATAATCGCACTACGGCTGTCTATTGTAATATCCGCTCCCATGCGTTTCAGTTCCCCTGCATGAATAAATCTATTTTCAAATACCGTTTCTGTGATAACACTTGTCCCCTTCGCAAGAGTAACAAGGCTCATAAAAATCGCTTGCATATCTGTCGGAAAACCGGGGAAAGGCATGGTCTTAATATGGACAGGTGCAAGTATCCCTTTGCTTGCCACCCGAATTCCCTCTTTTGTCAATTCCATCTGTACGCCACACTCCGTCAGTTTGGCAATGACCGGCTTCAAATGTTCTTCTCGCACATTGTGCAAAAGAATATTTCCTCCTGTCATGGCTGCTGCCACCAAAAACGTCCCGGCTTCAATGCGATCCGGCATAACCCGATGTACTGCTCCATGGAGAGAATCTACGCCTTCTATCATAACGGTATCTGTTCCATCTCCTGTAATCTTTGCACCCATTTTTCGGAGAAATACTGCAAGGTCGCAGATTTCCGGTTCTGCTGCCGCATTCTCAATAACCGTTGTACCTTTGGCAAGTGTTGCTGCCATCATAATATTTTCTGTTGCCCCTACACTTGGAAAATCCAAATAAATATTTTCTCCCACAAGCCCTTTTGTCCAAAGCTCCACCATTCCATGCTCCTGTTTGTTTTCCGCCCCCATAGCAGAAAAGCCTTTCAAATGCAGGTCAATGGGACGGCTGCCAATCTGACAGCCACCGGGAAGAGGCAGCTTTGCCGACCGCATACGCACCAAAAGAGGAGCAGCTGTCAAAAAAGATGCACGCATTTTTCCGGCTGTTTCATCACTGGCTTCTGTGGTGAAAATCCGTTTTGCCTGTACTGTGATTTTCTGTTCCTTCGGATCAAAAAACAACTCTGCCCCAAAGCCACGCAAAAGTTCTACCATAGCCAAAACATCTGTAAGGGGCGGCACATCACAAACGGTGCAGGTATCCTCTGTCAAAAGGCAAGCGGCAAGTATGGGCAATAACGCATTTTTTGCACCACTGATTGTCACCGTACCTTGTAATTTTTCTGTATGTTGTACAATAAATCTTTCCATTTCGCATCCCTCTTTGCTTGCAGATTTTCCGTTGCACTTTGTAGTATGCCCATCTGAAAAAGAGAAAATCGAAAACAAAAGGTTTTTTTATGGCAAAAATCCGAAAAAACTTTTTTTATTTTTTATTCTGTGTTATCCTATAACAAAAACAGTCAAACAGAAAGAGGTGGGTATATGAAACGTTTCATAAAGATAGTCTTGCTTGGTTTTTGTATTGGGATTATCTCTGTTGTCATACAAAATATGCTGCATATAGACAGTGATGTTTTTCTCCGTTATTATTGGATAGCTGCCGTTGTCATTGTCCTGCTGATTTTGGTATTGAATATTGGCTATAACTTCTTCTATTTCAAAAAAATAAAAAATGCCATAAAGCTTTTGGAAATGTGCAAACCCCAAGAATATGTGGAAATTATGGAACAGCTTTTGCAAAAAGCAAAGGGAAAAGGGCTGAAAAATTTACTGCGGCTGAATCTGACAGCCGGCTACTGTGATTTAAAGGAATATGAAAAAGCATTGGCAGTTTTGGAAGACATGAACCATATACCGCTGAAAAATGATTTGGCACTTGTCCATCACCTAAACCTCTGTATATGTTATTTTTACACCGGGCAGACAGAAAAAGCCATGGCATTATATCAAAAACCAAAGGAGAGCTTCTCCAGCTATGTGAAGCATCCTGATGCCTTCAGACAGCATTTTCTTTCGCTCGATATTCTGGCTGCCATAGCAGAACGGGACTTTGAAAAAGCAGATAAACTTTTAAATCAGGCGGAAGAAACATGGCATGACCTGCGTTCGCAAAAGCTCTATGCCGAAACCAGAAATACGCTGTACAACATGAAAAAAGAAATAAATCCTTGATTTCTGCCGTTTCATGGTACATATTGCCCAAACAAAAACAATGCACATCACTTGACAGATACTTTACACCGTGCTATACTATTTCACATAAATAATGTTGACGCGGAGTAGAGCAGCTCGGTAGCTCGTCGGGCTCATAACCCGGAGGTCGCAGGTTCAAATCCTGTCTCCGCAAT
>JAHHTX010000016.1 GCA_020024255.1 Anaerotignum sp. | reverse complement strand
ACAAAATACTTTGTATTTGAAAAAGGAGGAGAAAATACTATGTCTAAAGTAATGAAAACGATGGACGGCAATGAAGCAGCAGCATATGCTTCCTACGCATTTACAGAAGTTGCTGGCATCTTCCCCATCACACCATCTTCTCCCATGGCTGAAAAAACAGACGATTGGGCAGCAAATGGGAAAAAGAACCTTTTTGGGCAAACTGTTAAAGTGGTTGAAATGCAGTCTGAAGCAGGTGCTTCCGGTACTGTACACGGCTCTTTGGCAGCGGGTGCTTTGACAACCACATATACAGCATCTCAGGGTCTGCTGTTAATGATTCCCAATATGTATAAAATTTCTGGCGAATTGCTCCCTGCTGTATTCCATGTTACAGCTCGTGCATTGGCAGCCCAGGCATTATCCATTTTTGGTGACCATTCTGATGTTATGGCTTGTCGTCAGACAGGTTTTGCAATGTTGGTATCCAACAGTGTACAGGAAGTTATGGACTTGGGCTGTGTGGCACACCTGTCTGCAATCAAAGGCAGAGTACCTTTCCTGCATTTCTTTGATGGTTTCAGAACTAGTCATGAAATCCAGAAGATTGAATGTATTGACTATGATGAACTGGCAAAAATTATTGATATGGACGCAGTAAATCAGTTCAAGAGAAATGCACTGAACCCTGAACATCCGGTGATCAGAGGTACAGCACAGAACCCTGATATCTATTTCCAGGCCCGTGAAGCTGCAAACAAATATTATGATGCACTTCCCGCAGTTGTGGAAGAATATTTGGGCGAAATCAACAGAATTACAGGCAGAGATTATCAGCTGTTTAATTACTATGGTGCATCTGATGCAGATAGAATTATTGTTGCAATGGGTTCGGCTTGTGAAGCAATTGAAGAAACAATTGACTACTTGACCGCAAAAGGTGAAAAGGTTGGTCTGGTAAAGGTACACCTGTTTAGACCTTTTGTTGCTGCAAAACTGCTGGAAGTTATTCCTAAAACAGTAAAGAAAATTGCAGTTCTGGACAGAACAAAAGAACCCGGTGCACAGGGCGAACCTCTGTACATGGATGTATGTACAGCTATGTTTGAAGCAGAAGAAGCTCCTGTTGTTGTAGGCGGTCGTTATGGTCTGGGTTCCAAAGATGTAACACCTGCACAGTTTATTGCTATATATGCAAACTTGTCTTTGGACAAGCCTAAAAATCATTTCACAATAGGTATTGTGGACGACGTTACAAATCACTCTCTGGAAGTTGGCGAAGAAGTGAACGTAACAGGCAGTGACGGTACAATTTCTTGTAAGTTCTGGGGTCTGGGTGCAGACGGTACTGTAGGTGCAAACAAGAACTCCATCAAAATTATCGGTGACCATACAGATATGTATGCACAGGCATACTTCAGCTATGACTCTAAGAAATCCGGCGGTATCACACAGAGCCACCTGCGTTTCGGTCATAAGCCTATCCGTTCCACATATCTCGTTAAGACAGCAGACTTTGTTGCTTGTCATAAACAGGAATATGTACACCTGTATGATATGGTATCAGAATTGAACGAAGGTGGCACATTCTTGCTGAATACAGTATGGACACCTGAAGAATTGGATGAAAAACTGCCTGCTTCTTTGAAGAAACAGCTGGCAACAAAGAAGATTAACTTCTATATTATCAATGGTACGGAAATTGCAAAAGAAATTGGTCTGGGTAACAGAATCAATACCGTATTGCAGGCTGCATTCTTCAAGTTGGCAAATATTATTCCCATTGATCAGGCAATAGAATATATGAAAGCCGCTATCACAAAGTCTTATGGCAAGAAGGGTGAGGCAATCCTGAACATGAACTATGCTGCTGTTGACCGTGGTGTAGACGGTGCGGTTAAGGTAGAAGTTCCGGCTGAATGGGCAAATGCTGTAGATCACAACAAAGCGGCAGAAAGAAAGACAACAGAATTTGTAAAGAATGTTGTAGAACCAATGAACGCACAGGAAGGCGACAAGCTGCCTGTATCTGCATTTTCTGGCAGAGAAGATGGTACATTCCCTTGCGGTACAGCTGCATATGAAAAACGTGGTGTAGCAGTAGATGTACCTGAATGGCAGGCTGAAAACTGTATCCAGTGTAACCAGTGTGCATATGTATGTCCTCATGCTTCTATCAGACCCATTCTGCTGACAGAAGATGAAGTGGCAAAAGCACCTGCTGCATTCAAGACAGTTGATGCAAAGGGTGGTGCAGCATTTGCAGGTCTGAAATACAGAATGCAGGTATCTTCTCTCGACTGTCTGGGCTGCGGAAGCTGTGCAGAAGTATGTCCGGCACCTAATAAGGCTCTGCTTATGAAACCTCTGGAAACACAAGATGCAGAAGCTGCAAACTGGGATTATGCAATAGATGAAGTAGCACCTAAGGCAAATCCTATGGGTAAGGGTTCTGTAAAAGGCAGTCAGTTCGAACAGCCTCTTCTGGAATTCTCCGGTGCTTGTGCAGGTTGTGGCGAAACACCTTATGCAAAGCTGGTAACACAGCTCTTTGGTGACAGAATGTACGTTGCAAATGCAACAGGCTGTTCTTCTATCTGGGGTGGTTCTGCACCTTCTATGCCATATACAAAGAATAAAGATGGTCGTGGTCCTGCATGGGCAAACTCTCTGTTTGAAGACAACGCAGAATATGGCTTAGGTATGGCTTCTGCGGTAAAACAGATGAGAAACGGTCTGAAGGATAAATTGGAAATGTTGAAATCCATTGATGGTTCTGTAGCAGGTGTTGTAGATGCTTGGATAGATACCATGTATGATGGCGAAAAATCCAGAGAAGCATCTGACGCACTGATTGCAGCACTGGAAAGCTATGCAGGCAGCGATGCAGAAGCAAAGAACATTGTTTCTTATGTTCTGGAAAATAGAGATCAGTTGGTGAAGAAATCCCAGTGGATCTTTGGTGGTGACGGTTGGGCATACGATATCGGATACGGCGGTCTGGATCATGTACTGGCATCTGGTGAAGATGTAAACGTATTGGTATTTGATACAGAAGTTTACTCCAACACAGGCGGTCAGGCATCTAAGGCTACTCCCGCAGGTGCAGTTGCACAGTTTGCAGCATCAGGTAAGAGAATCAAGAAAAAAGATTTGGGCATGATGGCTATGGGCTATGGCTATGTATATGTTGCACAGGTTGCAATGGGTGCAGATAAGAACCAGCTCGTAAAAGCACTGATAGAAGCTGAAAAATATCAAGGACCTTCTTTGATTATCGCCTATGCTCCTTGTATCAACCACGGTCTGAAGGGCGGTATGAGTGGTGCACAGAACGAAATCAAACGTGCTGTAGAAGCAGGTTATTGGCATATGTATCGCTTCAATCCTGAATTGAAAAAAGAAGGCAAGAATCCTTTCACACTGGATTCCAAAGAGCCTACAGCAAGTTTCAGAGATTTCCTGCTCAGCGAAGTACGTTATAGTGCATTGCAGAGAACATTCCCCGAAGTTGCAGAAGAATTGTTTGCAGAATCTGAAGCAAATGCGAAGGAAAGACTGGAGAACTATAAAAGACTGGCTAACCAGTAATGAGGAGAATATCCCCTCTTATGAATTGCACAGATGAATGAAAGAGAACCCTTTTGAGGGTTCTCTTTTTTGATAAAGTATTATAAAAATATTAGTATTTATTTTATTATGGTACTTGACAATACAAAGTAATGAGATTATGATAATAGTGAAAGGAGGAGTGAAATGAATAGTCAATTTAAAAAAGGTGTATTGGAAATGATTGTACTGGTATCTGTAGGAAAACGAGATATGTATGGCTATGAATTGGTGGAAGAAGTATCCAAAGTTATCGATGTAAAAGAGGGAACAATTTATCCCCTTTTGAAACGCATGACCAATGAAAACTATTTTGAAACATACTTAAAAGAGTCCACGGAAGGCCCTCCCAGAAAATACTACCACATTACTGCAGGAGGGATTTTACAGAAAGAAAGGCTTGTAAAGGATTGGCAGGAGTTTCAAAGCAAAGTCAGTATATTTTTGCAAGAGGAGGGAAAAGCATGAAAAAAGAGGCATTTTTTGCATTGCTGAAAGAAAAACTGAATGTTATCGAGGAAAGTGAACTGCAAGATATTCTGGATGAATATGAACAACATATTTCCATGAAAATGATAGATGAAAATGTTTCGGAAGAAGAAGCCATAGAAGGCTTTGGCGATATTGACGAGTTGACAGCGGAAATTTTGCAGGCATATCATGTACGGGTACAGGACAACCGCAAAAAGAAACAGGAGATTTTGGAAAAGAGAAAGAAATTGTTTTCTGATGCCAAAAAGCAGGTTTCCCATATTTTTGAGAAAAAGGAAAAAGAATCTGCTAAAGAAGGTACAGAAGAAGTAAAGAGAAAATCAACTGTTTCCTTTGGGGAAAAATGGAGCAAATTTTGTAGAAAATTGAAAAATGGCATCGGGACATTTTGCGTAGGGTGTTGTAAGGTCGTGGCATTCTGTATTAAGTGGCTATGGCAGTTGTTTTGTTTGTTTCTGCTGCTTCTTGCAGGCTGTGGCAGTTGTTTTCTTCTTTTTCTTTTCGGAACATCGCTTGTACTGCTTTTGCAGAATTATCCCATGTGGGGAATTCTTATTGTGTGTATGGGAATGACCTTCAGTTTTCTGGCAGTTACGACTGCTTTGGTACGCTATATGAAGGGAGAGAAAAAATCTTCCTGGGCATGGCTGAAAAAAGGAACACCTGCTATGGTTTTGTCAATGGTATTTTTTGGCGGTGCACTGCTTAGCGGCATTGGTACAGGTATTGGATTTTTGGAATTTTCTAAATTTACATATGGTGGGGAAATTTCTTTACAAAAAGAAGGAGAACTGCGGACAGGACAGGCTATTGTGGAAGTGCCTCTGGAAGGGGTAAAAACCATTGATGTTCAAAATATTCAAGGGGAAAATCAAAATCTGGTGAAAGAATTTACATGGGATGACAGTATTCCTATGGGGCAGATTTGCTATGAAATACAGTCTACTTCTGAAGGCATGGCGTTTCGAGCAGATTTTACAAGCCATGTGGAAACAGAGCCGCAATATATTACAGAAAGTACAGCAGACCTTGCAGAAACACCAAATCCAGAAAGAAATTTAGATGTTTATTTTTACAGCTATGAACGTTCAGGTTTAAGAACATTTCTTTTATTAAAGGACGTTTTTCTTGCAGATTTGAAAAACCGTGAACTTCATGATTACAAAACGGAATTGAACATAAAGAGTGCACGTATTCTGGTAAATCCGGCGATGAAGGATTTGGTTAGATTATATTGATTAGGAAAGAAGAAGTGTATGATGAGAAAACTTTGTTATTTTCCAAGCCCCATAGGACTTTTGCAGATTGGAGAAGAAGCAGGAAATATTACCGAAATTTCGATTGTTACGGAAAAAAGAAATATAGAAGCAGAAACACCTTTGTTATGGAAAGCAAGGGAGCAGTTGGCAGAATATTTTGTGGGCAAAAGACAGGGATTTACACTGCCCATTGCACCAAAAGGAACGGACTTTCAAAAAGAGGTTTGGCAGGCTTTGAGAGAGATTCCATACGGAGAAACAAGAAGCTATCAAGATGTTGCAAGGGCTGTGGGTAATTCTTTGGCTGCCCGTGCAGTAGGCAGTGCCAATCATAAAAATCCTATTCTTCTTTTGATTCCCTGCCACCGTGTAGTGGCGAAAAATGGCGGTCTTGGGGGTTTTGCCTGTGGCTTAGCGAAAAAGAAATTTCTTCTGCATTTGGAGCAGAAATATACAAAAAGAGGATAGAGTTAGCCGAAGAAACAACCGTGATGATTTTATTATTCCAAAGATGGCAATACCGGCAGAAAGGACAGATTTTTCCATTCTTGGGGGTGCCGATAAAGTCGTTCCCCTTCGTCAAAGCATCATTCCATTCAAGGCTTTGACGGGTAGACAGAAGGATAAAGCAGAAGCTCCAAGGGCAAAAAAGCCTTGAAACTTCTGCTTTTCCTTATGGGAAGTGAATTCCCACTGCGGACTCCATTTGGGAAACTCTTTGTTTCCCAACCCCTTCCGCATTTTCGAAAAGAAAAACTACTTTGATTACAGTTTGAGGACGGATTTTTCTATCCTTTTGCGATGAAAAAATATGAAAAATGTATTGGTACAGTTTTTGTTTTTTCTTGACTTTTTCAAGAAAAAACCGTATTCTATTGATAGCTGTGAGTATTTTACCATAGACTTTACACATGGAAAAAGGTGAAACAAAAAAAGATGAAAATGGTGAAAGCAGAAGGTCTGACCTATGAATATGTAAGGGTATTGGAAACAGACCACGGCACAAGAGAAGAAAAGGTCGCTGCGTTGAAGCAGGTGGATATTGAGATTGAAAAAGGAGATTTTGTTGCGGTGCTAGGACACAACGGGTCTGGGAAATCGACTTTTGCAAAGCATATCAATGCTCTTTTACAGCCTACTGGTGGAACTTTGTGGGTGAAGGGAATGGACACCAAAGATGATGAGCTGACATGGGATATTCGTCAGACAGCAGGGATGATTTTTCAGAATCCGGATAATCAGCTTGTGGCAACAGTAGTAGAGGAAGACATTGCATTTGGCCCTGAAAATATGGGCATAGAACCACAAGAAATACGAAAACGTGTAGACGAAGCATTGGAAACAGTGCATATGAGCGAGTATGCTTCTTATACACCCTCTAAACTAAGTGGTGGACAGAAACAGCGTATTGCCATTGCAGGTGTTCTTGCCATGCGTCCTGACTGTATTATATTAGATGAGCCTACGGCAATGCTTGATCCGGTGGGACGAAGAGAGGTTATGGAAACCATAGAACGGCTGAATCATGAGGAAGGTATTACCATGATTCTCATTACGCACTATATGGACGAGGCTGTTCGTGCAGATAAAGTATACGTCATTGATGATGGCGAAATGGTAATGCAGGGAACACCGAAAGAAATATTTTCTCAGGTGGAAGAATTACAGAAATACGGCTTAGATGTGCCGCAGGTAACAGAAGTGTCATACTTGCTACGCAAGGAAGGCATTGATTTGCCTGCGGATATTTTGACAGTAGAAGAAATGGTAGGTGCGATATGTCAATTCAAATCAACCACTTGACCCATATCTATAATGCAGATACAACCTTTGAAAAAACTGCATTAGATGATGTTAGTTTGGAAATTCAAAAAGGGGAATTTATTGGCCTGATTGGACATACTGGCTCTGGAAAATCTACGCTGATACAGCATTTGAACGGAACACTTTCCCCTACTTCTGGTGAAATTTTACTAGATGGAGAAAACATACACAAGGATAAGACAAAGATAAAAGAAGTACGTCGTCGTATTGGTCTTGCCTTTCAGTATCCAGAATACCAACTTTTTGAAATGACAGTATATAAAGATGTAGCTTTTGGTCCAACCAATATGGGACTTTCTTCGGAAGAAATACGTGAAAGTGTTATTTCTGCTTTGCAGACAGTGGGGCTTTCTGAGGAAGTATATGAAAAATCGCCTTTTGAGCTTTCCGGTGGGCAGAAACGTCGTGTTGCCATTGCAGGTGTTCTTGCCATGAATCCAGAAGTTTTGATTTTGGACGAGCCTACAGCAGGCCTTGACCCAAGAGGCAGAGATGGGATTTTGCAGGCAATCAAAGACCTGCATGACCAAAGAGGTATTACGGTTATTCTGGTAAGCCACAGCATGGAGGACGTTGCCAAACTGGTAGACCGTATCATTGTCATGCATAAAGGAAAAGTGGCAATGCAGGGTACGCCCGGAGAAATTTTTTCTCATGTAGAAGAGTTGGAGCAAATGGGATTAGCAGCACCGCAAATCAGTTATGTCTTTGCAGAACTGAAAAAACAGGGGTTTGCTGTACCGACCAATATCTATACTGTTGAGGAAGCAAGAGAAGCGTTGTTGAAGTTGTTAAAGCAGGTGAAAGCATGATTCGTGATATTACCATAGGACAATATTATCCGGTATCCTCGCCCATTCATCGTATGGATGCCAGAGTCAAAATAATCATTACATTTTTATATATTATCTCCCTGTTTATTGTAGATAATATCATGGGCTATGTTGTGGTGACGGCAATTTTGGGAGCGGTGATTTATGTTTCCAAAGTACCGGCAAAATTTATGCTTCGAGGACTGAAAAGCATTTTAATCATTATATTGTTTACGGCAGTCATCAACTTGTTTCTGACACAGGGCGGTGAGGTACTTTGGCAGTGGAAGTTTTTGAAGATTACCACAGCAGGGATTTATATGGCAGCCAGAATGTGTATCAGGCTGGTACTGCTTATTGTGGGTTCTTCCCTTTTGACATTGACCACAACACCTATTCAGCTGACAGATGGCATTGAATATCTTTTGCGTCCATTTAAGAAAATCGGTGTGCCTGCCCATGAAATTGCCATGATGATGACTATTGCACTCCGTTTTATTCCGACCCTTTTAGATGAAACGGATAAAATTATGAAGGCGCAGCAGGCAAGAGGTGCAGACTTTGATACAGGCAATCTTTTGCAGCGTGCCAAGAGTTTGATTCCCATATTGGTTCCCTTGTTTATTTCGGCATTCCGCCGTGCAGATGAGCTGGCCATGGCAATGGAAGCAAGATGCTATCATGGAGATGAAAACAGAACACGTATGAATGTCATGAAAATGCACAGTGGGGATTATAAAGCTGTTGTGCTGACAGCTGTGTATTTTTGTTTGACCATTGGTTTGCGTTTCTTGGGCAATACGGTACATTTTTGGATTTGATCAGAAAACAGAACTCCCTCGTAGCCTTTATTGGTCATGGCGAGGGAGTTTCTGCGAAAAGACGACTGTAAGAAGGTGTGGAATGAAAAAACAAGAAATTTCTTTTGTGAATACAGTACTTTGCCTTTTGGTAATGTGGATTCATATTTGCTCAGTTGTCATAGGTTCACCGGAACAGTATGGGTTTTCTTATTTTGTTGTGTTTCTTTCTTGGCGGCTGTCTGCATTTGTGGTACAGGGCTTTTTGTTTCTTTCGGCTTTGAAGTTTTTTAGGAAAATGAAGCCGGATTTTTCCTATGGGCATTTTATGAAAAGCAGAATCCGAAAAATCGGGATTCCTTATGTCATTGCGACGGTAGTTTCTTATTTTGGTTTGATTTTTTTGCACTACTATACCTTTGATTTCAGGTTTTTGCTGCGTTCTTTGCTTCTTGGGGACATGATTGCGCCATTTTATTTTGTTATTATTTTATTTCAATTTTATCTACTTATGCCCCTTTGGAGAAAAATGGTGGAAAAGGTGGATTTTTGGCTGGCAGCTGTTGTGTCTGTACTTTTGATGCGGCTGTTTCATGAAGGATTGCCCACAATGCTTGCACTTTGTTTTCCTGAGTTCTCTTTTGCATATAATGACCGTGTCTTTTCTTCCTATCTTGCTTATTGGGTGTTGGGTTGCTATGCAGGCAGATATTACGATTGTTTTTTGGCAGGACTGCAAAAGAATGGGAAATATATCCTTTTTGGTTTTGCCATATTCCTGTTTGCTGATGGACTTTTGGCATATGGTAATACGACGGGCAAGTTTTCTGTGCCGTTTTTGGAAGATGTACATACGTTGTATGTGTGTTTTGCTCTGTTAGCTGTATTTTGGATAGGTAAAAATTGGAGCGAAGGTTTCTTTCGTTTTCGCTTTTTGCAGGGAATCAACGGTATGAGTTTTTATATTTATTTATATCATGGAATTTGGCTATATTTTGTGCAGGATAAGCTGTTGGCTTTATTGCAAGTGAAAGCCTTGTATCAGCTTTGTTTGCGAGCAGTACTTTGTTTGGGTGGTGCATTTGCACTCGGCAGTATTTGGATATGGTATCAAAAGAGGAAGAAGGTGTAGCAGATGCGAATACTGTTAACGATTGCCTATGATGGGACGGATTATTCCGGTTGGCAGAAACAAAAATCTCCGGCAGTGCGAACGGTAGAGGGAGAATTGGAAAAGGGACTGCGGCAGCTTTTTCGTCGTCCCGATTTGGCATGTATCGGCGCAAGCCGTACAGATGCAGGGGTCCACGCTTTGGGACAGAGAGCGGTTATTGACGTTGAAACGACTATTCCACCAGAAAAAATTCCTTTTGCAATTCGCTCTTTTCTGCCTGCGGATATTGTTGTCACAAAAGCGGAGGAAGTATCGGAAAATTTTCACCCTCGATTTGACTGTGTGAAAAAAACGTATCAATACCAAATATATCAAGATACATTGCCCAATCCCAAAGAACGTTTGTATAGTACATTTGTTTATACATCATTAGATGTGGACAAAATGAACGAAGGAGCCAAGGCTTTTATGGGAACACATGATTTTCAGGCTTTTTGTGCCGCAGGCAGCACGGTTTCTTCTACGGTGCGGACGATTTTTGATTGTCATGTGGAACAGGAAGGGCATTTTATTCGCTTGTATGTGACAGGTGACGGATTTTTATATAATATGGTCAGAATTATTGCAGGAACGCTCATTGCTGTAGGTCAGGGGAAGATAGAACCACAGGCGATTTCTTCCATTATTTTATCGAAAGACCGCAGACGTGCAGGGCAGACGGCAGAGCCACAAGGACTGACTTTGATGAAAATTTATTATGAAATGGCTGAAAATCAAGGAAAATCTATTGACAGACCAGAATCTGTATAATATAATAAAAAAGTTGAATTTAGCGTTTAGAACGGTTTTCCGTTTTAAATATATGTTTCTCAAGGTGGGACTCAATAAGTTATGTCAAAGGACATAATGGAGATTGCGGAAATATTCCCGTATTTTCGCAAAGTCAAAGAGTCAACGAAAAAATAATGAGGGAGGTAAAGACCATGAGAACAACTTACATTGCGAAAGAAGCAGATGTAGTAAAGAAATGGTATGTTGTAGATGCAACAGACCTGACACTGGGCCGTCTGGCTTCCGAAATCGCAACAATTCTGAGAGGGAAAAATAAACCCCAGTATGCACCTAACGTAGACATGGGCGACTATGTTATCGTTGTCAATGCAGAAAAAGTTGCTGTAACAGGCAAAAAGATGACACAGAAACTGTATCATCATCACACAGGCTACATCGGCGGTCTGAAAACAGTAAGACTGGATAAGATGCTGGAAACACACCCTGAAAGAGTAATCGAACATGCTGTAAAAGGTATGCTTCCTAAAAATGCTCTGGGCAGAAAGATGTTCTCCAAACTGCACGTTTATGCAGGTGCAGAACATCCCCATGCAGCACAGAAACCTGAAGTTTTAGAACTGAAATTTTAATAGAAGGAGGAAAGCATCATGGCAGCAGCTAGATATTACGGTACAGGCAGAAGAAAATCTTCCGTAGCCAGAGTATACTTGGTACCCGGCAGCGGTAAAATTACAATCAATAAAAGAGATATTGATGAATATTTCGGTTTGGAAACACTGAAACTGATTGTTCGTCAGCCTTTGGAATTGACAGATACAACAGCAAAATTTGACGTTCTGGTAAATGTACATGGCGGTGGCTTCACAGGTCAGGCAGGTGCAATCAGACACGGTATCTCTAGAGCACTGCTTCAGGCAGACAGCGATTTCAGACCTTCTCTGAAAAAAGCAGGCTTCCTGACAAGAGACCCTCGTATGAAAGAAAGAAAGAAATACGGTCTCAAAGCAGCTCGTCGCGCGCCTCAGTTCTCCAAGAGATAATTGGGTGTATATTACGAAATTTACAGAAACCCCGAAAACCTTATGTTTTCGGGGTTTCTTTGTGTTGTGGATAACGAAAGAAATACAAAAAAGAAAAGTGGAAAAATTTCAATTTTTAATGCGAATACACCTTTACTCTGCAAGTCTCTTGCAATAAAAAAGAGATGTTTGTATAATATTCATATCATATATACAGAGAATATCTCTGCCCATAGATAGGACAAAAGGGCAGGTAGTATACGGAGGAATACAGATGAGAGCCAGTTGGGACGAATATTTTATGAAAATTGCAGAAATTGTCAAAACAAGATCAACTTGTCTGCGAAGACAGGTGGGAGCGGTAATCGTTAAGGAAAACTGCATCATTACAACAGGATATAACGGTGCACCTACAGGTCTTGCCCATTGTACAGACATGGGCTATTGCGAAAGGGATCGTTTGGGAATTCCTTCCGGACAGCGACATGAGCTTTGCCGTGCTTTACATGCAGAACAAAATGCCATTATACAGGCGGCAAAATTGGGAATTTCCACAGAGGGCGCAACTATTTATATTACATTACAGCCTTGTGTGATTTGTGCAAAAATGATTATCAATGCAGGGATTAAGCGGATTGTCCACAAGGGAACATATCCTGATGAACTGGCACAGCGGATTTTGGAGGAAGCCGGTATTGAAGTGATGGCAATGGACAATGCAATGCCTAAATCGGAATAAAATGGAAAACGGTGGCAGAAAGGGAAAATCTGTTGCCGTTTTTTGCTGTATGTGGGAACAAAAGTGCGTGATTTAATTTGAAAAATGAGGAAAAATCAGCTATAATAAAAAGCCAGAGTATTTATAAAAATAAGAATTGAGGTGAAACAGTTTTGGCAGGACAGGGAAGAAAACCAAAGGCAAAAGTTCCTGTGGAAAAGAAAACAACATCAGGCAAAAATGGAACGAAACAGCCTGCAAAACGGCAGACAACACATATACCTGTTCGAAATGAACGGTTTGGGGACAGTATTACAGATGAAATTATTCTGATTTTGATTATATTGGTGTCCATTGTGGTATTAGTCAGTATGCTTACAGAGAAAATGGGCATTATTGGGCATTTGTGCAGTTCCTTTTTAAAAGGCTTATTGGGGGTTGGCGGTGTAATATTACCCCTTTTGGTTATTGCCTATTGTGTTTGGATGCTGATTTCCCCAGAACGAAAATGGATGGGGGTACGACTGAGTGGGGGCATATTGTTTTTACTGACAGCAATTTCGGCAGCACATCTTTTGCACCCTTATGCAGTGCAGGAAAATGCAGGATTGTTCCAAAATGCAGCAAGTCTTTATGGGGAAGGTGCACTGTCCAACGGGGGGCTTCTTGGCGGCTTTTTGGGAGAAGGGATTTATCGGCTCTTTGATGCCATAGGCAGTACATTGGTTCTGGGAGCATTGTTTCTGATTTCCGGTATTTTGGCAACAGGGCGTTCTTTTTTTTCAACACTGGGCATTGCAGTTGACCATTACAAAGAACGAAAACGGATAAAACAAGAGGAAAATAAAAGTCAGGCAGACCATATCCGCCATATGGAGGGCAAGGAATCTAAACGGGCAGGAAAAGTGAAAAGAGAATATGGAGAAACAGAAGAATCAGAAGAAACAGAAGAAATGTTTACGCCAATTCCTGTATCAAAAAGAAAAGTTTCCAAGCAGGATTTCAATTTTCAAATAACAAAAGAGCCGAAACAAGATCACCCATGTGTGGAAGAAACGGTATTTTTACAGAAACATCACCATGAAAGGGTAGTAGAGCCAAGAAAGCCCATATATGATTTTGTGAAGGAATCGGCACAGCCTTTTACGGAAAAGGCACCTGTACAGGAGGATTTTACAACAGAGGATATTCCCATTATTGTGGAGGCAAAGAAAGAATTGCCTATAGAAGATGACGGTGTAGAAATTTCTCCTATGGAATCTGCTGCAGAACCGATGATGGCGGAACAACCAGAGCAGAAACCGGAACAGACAGAGTTTGCTGCAAAAGAAGATAGAGTATCCGAAGAACTGCCTATTACGGAAGGCAATATAGAGAAAAGTGTGGGAGAAAATATTGTTCAAGAAAAGCCGTATGTATTTCCGCCCATTGATTTACTGGGGCGTGATCCCGGCAATCAGGGTGGCGATGGCAAGACGGAAATGATTGCCAATGCAAAGAAATTGGAAAATACATTAAAGAGTTTTGGTGTAGATGCAAAGGTTATACAAATCAATAAAGGCCCTACTGTTACAAGATATGAGGTGTCGCCCAGTCAAGGGGTAAAAGTCAGCAAGATTGTCAATCTTGCAGATGACATTGCCTTGAATCTGGCGGCAAGTGGCATTCGTATTGAAGCACCTATTCCCGGAAAAGCAGCAGTGGGCATTGAAGTGCCAAACAAGGAAACCCAATCGGTGTATTTGCGTACAGTTTTGGAAAGTGATGCGTTCAAACAACATTCCTCAAAATTGGCATTTGCGTTAGGGGAGGATATTGCAGGAGAGCCTGTTGTAACAGATATTGCCAAAATGCCCCATTTGCTTATTGCAGGGGCAACAGGCAGCGGAAAAAGTGTCTGTATCAATACACTGATTACAAGTATTTTATACAAAGCCAATCCAAAAGAAGTTAAGCTTCTCATGGTTGATCCCAAAGTGGTGGAATTGAGCGTATATAATGGGATTCCCCATTTACTCATTCCTGTTGTTACCGACCCGAAAAAGGCATCGGCTGCCTTAAATTGGGCAGTGCGGGAAATGCTGCAACGATATAACGATTTTGCCGCCTATGGTGTACGAGATATGAAAGGCTTTAATGCGTTGAAAGAGGAGCAGGGTGAGCCGGAAGCCAAAATGTCCCAAATTGTCATTATTATAGATGAACTGGCAGACTTGATGATGGCGGCACCAGGGGAAGTGGAAGATTCCATTTGCCGATTGGCACAGATGGCTCGTGCTGCCGGAATGCACCTGATTATTGCTACACAGCGTCCTTCTGTTGACGTAATCACAGGGGTTATCAAGGCAAATATTCCTTCCCGTCTTGCTTTTGCTGTATCCTCCGGTATTGACTCTCGTACTATTTTGGATATGGTGGGTGCGGAAAAACTCCTTGGCAAAGGGGATATGTTGTTCTATCCTTCAGGGCAGAGCAAGCCTGCCCGCATGCAGGGAGCTTTTGTGACTGACAAGGAAGTAGAGAATATTGTGGCATTTCTAAAGAAAACAAGTCACCCGAATTATACGCAGGAAATGGTGGAGAACATTACATCTGTGCCCAAAACAGCCGAAGGAAAAGAAGAGGAAACAGATGAGTTTTATATACCTGCTGTAGAGTTGATACTGGAAAAGGAAAAGGCATCTGTTTCTATGTTGCAAAGACAGTTCCGTATTGGTTATAACCGTGCTGCAAGACTCATGGACGAATTGGAGCGGCGAGGTATGGTAGGACAGGAGGAAGGCAGCAAGCCAAGAAAAGTTCTCATAACAAAGCAGCAGTGGGAGGAAATGCAGACAGGTGGCTCGTCAGAGGAAAAAGACCAAAACGTATCTGAAAATCCCGAATAAGTTGTATTTTCATAGAGAAGCTGATATACTAAAATTGTATTTATATTTTTACCATAAAGCAGAAAGGAGAATTGCTCATGTTAAAAGGAAAAGTAGCCGTGGTAACAGGCGGCACCAGAGGAATTGGATTTGCAACGGTAAAGAAATTTTTGGAAAATGGAGCCACTGTTGTTTTGGCAGGTTCCAGACAGGAAACCGTGGATAAAGCATTGGCAAAGCTGACAGAATACGAGGGAAGAGTTATGGGAATCCATCCTAATCTTTCTTCTGCAGAAGAGGTGGGAAAAGCATTTCAGAAAGTGAAAGACACCTTTGGACGTTTAGACATTTTGGTAAATAATGCAGGCATTTCGGCAAGAGAAAGTTTGTATGAATATAATCCCGAGGACTTTTCTAAAATCTTAGATTTGAATTTGAACTCAGTGTTTATATGCTCTCAGGCAGCAGCCAGACTGATGAGGGAACAGGGTGGCGGTTCTATTTTGAATACCAGTTCTATGGTAAGTATTTATGGGCAGCCTTCCGGCTGTGGATACCCTGCAACAAAGTTTGCCGTAAATGGTCTTACAAAATCTCTTGCCCGTGAATTGGCACAAGACCAAATCCGTGTCAACGCAGTTGCCCCTGGTGTGACCAGAACAGATATGGTGGCAGCTCTGCCGGAAGATATGGTGAAAAAGATTTCCTCTACCATTCCTTTGGGACGAGTGGGAGAGGCGGAAGAAGTGGCAAATGCCTTTTTGTTCCTTGCCAGTGATCTTGCAAGCTATATTACAGGAACCATTCTTTCTGTAGATGGTGCGGCAATGACCTAAGAAAATCGAAATTGGGAAGCTA
The DNA here is from genome assembly GCA_020024255.1 of Anaerotignum sp. Taxonomy (GTDB): domain Bacteria; phylum Bacillota; class Clostridia; order Lachnospirales; family Anaerotignaceae; genus Anaerotignum. The sequence continues at coordinate 12,960 of JAHHTX010000016.1, read as the reverse complement.
TACTACATCGTTATTGCCAGATGGATTTTTTAAAGGGAGTATGGATATGAAAAGTTCATTTCTTGTATGTTGGTGGCTGTAAACAACAACAGCAAGGAATCAGTCAAAACCATAGAATGGTTAGAACTTGATGAAATGGAACATGCTGCAAGCAGTTATTTTCCGTCTGAGTTTGTTGAGAATGCTGAACCAAGAGATAGGAATGCTGCTTTAGATTCATTAAGAAAAAATAATGCGATTTTTCTGTTTCAGATACTTTCTATGCTAATGAAAATGGCAGGTAGAGAAAAAATCTTTGCCTGCCATTTTTCTCTTTTATAAACAGTGTAGTGTATTTCTATTGCCATTTTACGGTTTCTATTGTATTCTTAAATAAACAGTGGCAGAAAGGAGGATTGCTATGACAAAATCAGGTGAAACTTTTCAGAACCGTAAGAGAATTGTCATTGTGGCTTGCCTGATACTTATTGGCATAGTGGGTGCTTTGTTTTTGATGGGAAAGCCAGCCGAAAAGAAATTGACACAGGAGCAAATCAATGAGGTAAATTCTCATTTTGAACAACTGATTCCTATGCCAGAATCTTCGGAATCTGATTTTATGATCAATCCAATCTGTCATTTCTTTTCTTCTTATTATGATGATGTATCAGAAATGGATATGGGAGAATTTGTGTATTATATCAAAAGAGAAACCTACCTTACAGAAAAGGACACAGCAGAATATGAAAAACTGAAAGATGCGGGTTTTTGGCTGCCTACTGAAAAAATAGAAGATTGTCCTGTACCCTTTGGACGAGTGCCTTATGAAACGGTGGAATCTTATTTGCGTACCTATGCAAATGTGGGTCTTTCCGATATGAAAAACATGGGAGATGCCATTTACTCAGATGAATATAAGTGCTTTTATACCTATACCAGCGATTTTGGTCTCGGACATTTTCAGTGTATTGGGGGAAGCATAGAAGGGAATAGGGTAATTTTGGAAAGTGAAGATGCAGTATTGCAGTTGAAACGAAACCAAGACCACTATGATATTCTTTCTCACACCAAGAAGTAGTCTTTTGCCTGTTTTTCTTTCATGAAATGCAGAGTAAAAAACAAATTTTAATCATTGACAAAGCCTATGGGATATAGTACCATGGAAAAGGAGTCATATGACTGACGGAAGTGGAATAACCACATGGAGTATGACGTAGACAATGCCGACCGTCTGGGCGATATCGCTCGGATTGTCGGCTTTTTCAGTATGAAAAAGAAAACATGACAGAACCGTATTTTGAAAGGAGTTTTTTGCGTATGAAAACAGATTTGCAGATTGCACAAGAATGTATCATGGAACCCATCACTACCATTGCAGCAAAGGCGGGGATTCCTGAGGAATATGTGGAATGTTATGGGAAATATAAAGCAAAAATCAGTGACAAATATTATGATAAAATAAAAGATAATCCTGATGCAAAGTTGATTCTGGTGACAGCAGTAAACCCTACACCTGCAGGGGAAGGAAAAACAACGGTTACCATTGGCTTGGCACAGGCATTGCAGCAGATGGGCAAAAATGCCATGACCTGTTTGAGAGAGCCTTCCCTTGGACCTTGTATGGGCATGAAGGGCGGTGCCGCAGGCGGTGGTTATGCACAGGTTGTACCTATGGAAGATATTAACCTGCACTTTACAGGCGACCTCCACGCCATTACAACAGCAAACAACCTTCTGGCTTCTATGGTGGACAACCATATTCAGCAGGGGAACGAACTGCATATTGACCCCAGAAAAATTGCATGGAAAAGAGTCGTAGACCTGAATGACAGACAACTTCGTCATGTGATTTCCGGTCTTGGCGGCAAAGTAAACGGTACTCCCAGAGAGGACAGTTTTCAGATTACTGTGGCATCTGAAATTATGGCAATTTTCTGCCTGGCAAAAGATATCCATGATTTGAAAGATATGCTTGGCAAAATTATTGTTGGGTATACTTATGATGACAAGCCTGTAACCGCAAAAGAAATCGGTGCAGACGGTGCCATGACAGTGCTTTTGAAAGATGCTTTGCAGCCTAACATGGTGCAGACATTGGAGCATACACCTGCTCTCATTCATGGTGGCCCCTTTGCCAATATTGCACATGGCTGTAACAGTGTGCGTGCAACAAGATTTGCCATGAAGCTTTCTGATTATGTGGTAACGGAGGCTGGTTTTGGTGCAGATTTGGGTGCAGAAAAATTCTTTGATATTAAATGCCGAAAAGCAGGTATACAGCCTGATGCTGTTGTATTGGTGGCAACGATTCGTGCATTGAAATATAACGGTGGTGTTGCAAAAGCAGACCTGAGCAACGAAAATCTTGATGCACTTGCAAAAGGTTTTGTCAATCTGGAAAAGCACATTGAAAATATTCAGAAATATGGTGTACCTGTTGTAGTGACATTAAACCACTTTGTAGCAGATACTGATGCTGAAGTTGCATATGTAAAGGAACGCTGTGAAAACATGGGCGCAACTTTTGCAGTGGCAAAGGTATGGGCAGAGGGAGGCAAAGGCGGTATTGCCCTTGCAGAAAAAGTATTGGAAACACTGGAAACAAAGAAAAGCAATTTCCATGTTCTCTATGAAGACGAACTTTCTTTGGAAGAAAAAATCAATAAAGTTTGTAAAGAAATTTATGGGGCAGGTCATGTGAATTTCTCTGCGGCAGCCAAGAAGGTGCTTACGCAGGCGGCTGATTTGGGATTCTCCCATTTCCCTGTGTGTATCGCAAAAACACAGTACTCCCTGTCTGATGACCCCAAAGTATTGGGACGCCCTGAAAACTTTGAAGTGACAGTAAAAGAGGTACGTATTTCCGCAGGTGCCGGCTTTATTGTGGCACTTCTTGGCGATGTCATGACTATGCCCGGACTGCCTAAAAAGCCTGCGGCATTACAGATTGATATTGACGCTGACGGAAATATCACAGGATTATTCTAAGGCAAATATAAAACAGGAGATAAAGCATGAAAGCGGAACGCATAGACGGAAAACGGATTTCCGATGAAATAAAAGACGAAGTGGCTTTAGCCGTAGAATCATTGCAGCAGCAGGGGATTACACCCTGCCTTGCTGTGGTATTGGTAGGAAATGACCCTGCATCTGCTGTGTATGTCAGAAACAAAAAGAAAGCTAGTGAACGGGTTGGTATTTTATCCAGAACATATGAACTGGAAGAGGATACAGAAGAAGATGAACTTTTGCATCTCATCGAACAGTTGAATCTGGATAAAGGTGTTCATGGGATACTGGTACAGCTTCCCTTACCATCTCACATAGATGAAGAAAAGGTTATATTTGCCATTGATCCGCAAAAAGATGTAGACTGTTTTCACCCTTTAAATGTAGGAATGCTGCAGACAGGAAGAAAAGGCTTTTTGCCTTGTACACCGGCAGGTGTTCTTGCACTGATTGAGCGGAGCGGATATACAGTGGAAGGAAAAGAGTGTGTCGTTATTGGACGCAGCCATAATGTAGGAAAACCGACGGCAATGCTCCTTTTGCAGAAAAATGCTACGGTGACTATCTGCCATTCTAAAACGCAAAATTTGAAAGAAGTTTGCAAACGAGCAGATATTTTAGTCAGTGCTGTGGGAAAAATCCACACAGTGACAGCAGATATGGTGAAGGAAGGTGCTGTGGTCATTGATGTTGGCATGAATCGTAATGCAGAAGGAAAGCTGTGTGGTGATGTGGATTTTGAGGAAGTTGGCGAAGTGGCTGCCGCAGTGTCCCCTGTGCCGGGTGGTGTAGGGTTGATGACGGTTGCCATGCTTATGGAAAACTGTGTGACAGCGGCAAAATTACAACATGGAATATTGTAATACAGAAAAAGGAAAAGCAGATGCCCTTGATTTCACTGGAAGTCAGGGGTATACTTTTTGATCAGGGGATAGAGATGTATAGATTTTTTACGGGAAATATAGTACACTGGTAAGGAAAGAATCAATTTGAAGGAGGAACTGAATGAAAGGAAAAGTTGCATTTACTTCTTTGGGGTGTGATAAAAATAGAGTAGACAGTGAGGTGATGTTGGGCATCATGCGGAAGAAAGGCTATGAGCCTATAGCAGATGAGGGAGAAGCGGACATTATTGTGGTCAATACCTGCTGTTTTATTCGAGATGCACTGGAAGAAAGCATTGAAACAATTTTGGAAATGGCAGAATATAAAAAAGCGGGAAGCTGTAAAGGTCTGATTGTAACAGGTTGTTTGGGACAGCGATACAAAGAAGAATTTTTTGATGAACTGCCAGAAGTTGATGCAGTTCTGGGAACAGCGGCATATGAGGAAATTGCAGAAGCGGCAGACCGTATCTTGGAGGGTGAACGCAGCTTTCAGTGCATGGAAGACATTGATAAACCTATGGATGATGAAAACGGTAATTTGCGTGTGCTTTCTACAGCACCATATTTTGCATACCTGAAAATTTCAGAAGGCTGTGATAATCACTGTACCTATTGTGTCATTCCCCAAATGCGTGGCAGACATAGGAGCCGCAGTATGGAAAGCCTTGTGGAAGAAGCCAAGATGTTGGCAGACCAAGGAGTGAAAGAACTGGTTATCGTGGCACAGGATACATCTATTTACGGCAGAGATTTATATGGAGAGCCAAAACTCCATGTGCTTTTGGAAAAGTTGTCTGAAATTGAAGGCATACAGTGGATACGCCTGTTATACTGTTACCCGGAAACATTGACAGAGGAAACCATTAAGGTGATGGCAGAAAATGAAAAAATATGTCATTATATTGATATGCCTATTCAGCATGGCTGTGATACGGTATTAAAACGTATGGGCAGAAAAAGTAATCAAGCGTTGATTCGCAGTACTGTGGAAAAGCTGCGGAAAGCTATGCCGGATATTGCTATTCGTACAACACTGATTGTAGGATTTCCCGGAGAAACAGAAGAAGAATTTGCATCTCTTAAGAATTTTGTGGAAGAAATGCGGTTTGACCGTTTGGGTGTGTTCACCTATTCTCAGGAGGAAGGTACACCTGCTGCAAGTATGGACGGGCAGATTGATGAGGATTTGAAAGAAGAACGACAGAGAATCATTATGGATGTGCAGAAAAATATTGCTGCTGCTCTTTGTGAAGAAGAAGTGGGGAAAAAGTTGGAAGTTCTGGTAGAAGGCAGATTGCCCGAGGAAGATGTATACTGTGGGAGAACCAGATGGGATGCTCCTGATATTGACGGTATGGTATTTTTCCATGCAAAGGAAGAACCTTGTTCTGGTGATTTTGTGATGGTAGAAATCAAAGAAGCAGGAGATTATGATTTGATGGGAGATGTAGTTTATGGAGATGAATTTGCCGAATAAGCTGACGATTATGCGGGTGATACTCATTCCTGTATTTCTGTTGGTGTTGTTTCTTGTGGATACGCCCATGAACCGCTATATTGCCACCGCTATTTTTATTGTGGCGTCCTTGACGGACTTTCTAGATGGGCATATCGCAAGAAAGTATAATCTGGTAAGCAATTTCGGAAAGTTTATGGACCCTCTTGCAGATAAACTTCTTGTGATGTCTGCACTGGTGTCTATGGTTGCAATGGAGGATTTGCCCGCTTGGGTGGTTATTGTTATTTTGGCAAGAGAATTTGCCATTACCGGTTTTCGTACCCTTGCTATGGAGGCAAACATTGTTATGGCAGCAAGCTGGTGGGGAAAAATTAAGACCACAACCCAGATGATCATGATTATTCTGGTACTTTTGCATTTGCCTTTTTCCGGAATGAAAATGGTGGAAACAGTGATGATTTGGCTTGCTGTGTTCTTTACCATTATATCCGGAGTAGATTACATTGTAAAAAATAAGCAAGTATTGAAAGGATAAATTTATGGGAATACGCATGGCTAAAGCAGAAGATGCAGCGGCAATACTGGAAATTTACAAGGACTATATTGAACATACTACAATTACTTTTGAATATGAAGTGCCTTCTCTTGCGGAATTTACGGAGCGTATCACAGAAACTTTGCAAAAATATCCATATCTTGTATGGGAGGAGCAGGGGAAAATCGGTGGATATGCTTATGCCCATCAGTTTATGGTACGGGAGGCATCTAAGTGGGGAGCGGAGTTATCCGTTTATCTCCACCCCGATTTTTTTGGCAAGGGAATTGGTACTGCATTGTATAAAGTATTGGAAGATATTCTGCTTTTGCAGGGTGTACAACGGCTTTACGGTTGTGTGGCATCAGGCAATGACAGCAGTGTTGCTATGCACAAAAAAGCAGGTTTTCAGGAAATTGCCGTCTTTCCCAAATGCGGCTTTAAACAGGGCAAATGGCTTGATCTTATTTGGCTGGAGAAGGTTATTGCAGAGCGGGAAAGTCCTATGCCATTTCGTACAGTTTGGGAGATAGAAACAGAAGGAATTTTTCAACACAGAAATCATGAGGTTCATGGTAAAGAGTAAATATTTAGCGAAACCCCCCTGTTGTTTTTGGATAACAGGGGGTTTTCTATGGAAGTTATTTTGTGGTGAAGCAGAGGAATGTCTGCTCATTCAGATGTGATTTTTCCTGTATGGTCTGTATCTGTTTTTTCTTGGTGGAGCATAGCATTCTCATTTTTTGCTTGTGTATCCTGCAAGGTAATATCTCCATTTTCTGAAATGATTTCCCACATATTCTCTGCACCTAGTTTTTCATATGTGGTACATCCATTATCATCTTCTTTCAGTATGCCTGATTTGGTCAGGCTATCGGAAATCAGAATGTCACCCAGTTCTGTTGATGCTGAGATATTTATATTTTGCAGAAAGTCTTTTTCTGTGGTAAGGAAAATATCGCCGTAATCTGTCATGATTTCTCCATGTTTGCCCAAAAAGCCGTATCCAGTAACATCTCCATCTGCTGTGGTTATGGAAAAACGCTCTGCTTTTATATGAGAAATATCTGCATCTCCATCTTTCATATTGATTTGCAGATGCTTTGTATTCATTTCTTCTAAAATAAGCTCACCATCTCCAAGCTTGAGGGTACAAGTATCTAGCACTGCCTTTTTTGGTACATAAAGCGTCAGTTCGCTGTTATATTCTACATGCTTGGTTATATTGAAAAAATTACTCTGCTCATAGGACATGGTTTCTTGTGCATTTCTTTCGGAAAGGTAGAGAATGCCGTTCTCTTCTTTTATGGAAAGAGGATTTTCATTTTTCTTACTATCTATGGCATAAGAGATATACCAGTTTTCATCTGTGGAGGGCAGCAGGGAAATGTCCATATGAGCAAGGTCTGCCATAAGCTGTGTTGGAGCGGATAGTTTTTGTTTTTCTATATCGAAGTGATAGCATGCAGATTGGACTTTCGCTATTTCTTCTTTGCCGCCTAAAGCACTGCCTGCCAGCTGCAAAAATATACCACTGCCACAAAGTGCCATTGCAGTAATGCCAAGAATTTTTACTAATTTTTTCATTTTAACACACTCCTTTGTGCTGTCAATTTTTGTACTGTGTGCAAAAGCCCTTTGGAAAGCAAACGGCACACCCATATTACTGCCATGCCAAAAAGGATGCCTGCGCCCAGATAAAAGAATCCGCTGCCTGCTAAGATGGCTGTTCCTGCCAAGGAATGAGAAATGATAAATAGGCTATCGAAAACCATAGTCACACCTTGTGTGAGTATGGCTATATCCAGAAAAATACCGCCCAGCAAAAGACTGAAAACCAAAAATACGGCGGTAAATACCGCCAGAAGTCCAAAGAATAAGACAGGAGCACTAACGGGCAGTAAAAATACCGCGGTGATGGCAAGAAGAATAGCACTACTTAGAGAAATTTGTCTTTTTTCTGCTGTTTTTTCTGTTAACAGTCCCTGCACCAGCTCTCTTGCAGCTTCTTTTGGTGTTCCTAATTCTGCCATGACTGCCTCTATATTTTCTCCTGCATCTGTGAAGTATTCCGTAAAATAAGCAACGGCATTTTCACGGTCTTTTGGTGACAGCCTTTTTAAATAATGTTTTAATTCTTTTAAGTACTCATCCTTCGTCATGGTGAAGCCTCCCCTCTATAATGCCGTCAATGGTATCACGATATTCTTGCCATTCTTCTTGCAGAAATAAAAGCTGTTTTTTGCCTGCTTCCGTAATGGCATAATATTTTCTGCTGCGATTTTGAAAAACCTGTGTGTATGTGGTAACATAGCCGTTTTGTTCCAGCTTTTTCAAAATGGGATACAGTGTTGACTCCTTGATGGGCGAAACAAGCTTGACGGTCTGACTGATTTCGTAGCCATAGGAGTCTTCTTTTTGTACTACTGAAAGAATTAAACATTCAATCAATAGTGCGGAAAGTGGATAGTACAATAGCAATACTCCTTTCTATATATAAAAATATTATATATAATATTTTTATATATTATGCCACAAGAGAAAGATCCTGTCAATACTTTTCCTTTTCCCTTCCTTGCATTTTGCTTTATAGTTCTGTAAAATAAAGTTGAAAAGAAAAACGGAGGAGGTTTTATTTTGAAGGCAGAAATTATTGCAGTGGGTACAGAAATCCTTTTGGGGGATATTCTGAATACAAATGCACAGTATTTATCCAAAGAGCTGGCAGCACTTGGTATAGAAGTATATTTTCAAACGGTTGTGGGGGACAACCCAAAACGCTTAAAAGATACCATTTTTCAGGCACTGACAAGAGCAGATTTGATTCTGACTACGGGAGGACTTGGTCCCACAGAAGACGATTTGACAAAGGAAACAGTGGCAGAATATTTTGAAGAAGAATTGGTTTTGGATGAAAAGGCGCTATCACAGATTCAGGAGATGTTTGACCGTATTGGTAAACCAATGACGGAAAACAACAGAAAACAAGCTATGGTACCGAAAGAGAACGGCATTGTTTTGTATAACGAATATGGAACGGCTCCGGGTATTATTATAGAAAAGAATGGGAAAACAGCCGTATTGATGCCGGGTCCGCCAAGAGAAACTGTACCGATGTTTGAAAATCAGGTTAAGCCATATTTGCAGAAAAAGCAGGAATATACTTTTGTTTCGGAAATACTGCGTGTGGCAGGTATCGGAGAAAGTGCCATGGAAACGATGGTCAAGGATTTAATTGATCATCAGACAAATCCTACCATTGCTCCTTATGCTAAAGATGGAGAGTCCATTCTGCGGATTACGGCAAAAGCAAAGAGTGAAGAAGAAGCAAGAAGTATGATTGCTCCTGTGAAGGAGCAGATTCGGGAACGGCTTGGTAATGCAGTTTATGCAGAAGGGGAAACCAATTTGCAGACAGTGGTGGCAGAAATGCTTTTGGAGCAGGGAAAGCGTATTGCAGTTGCAGAATCCTGCACAGGAGGCATGATTGTTTCTGAACTTGTGGAATATCCTGGTATTTCCTCTGTACTTTTGGAGGGTTGTGTGACTTATTCCAATGAAGCGAAAATGCACAGACTTGGCGTGAAAAGGGAAACATTGGAAAAATATACGGCTGTCAGCAAAGAAACTGCTGCGGAAATGGCAGAAGGTATTGCCAAAAATAGCGGTGCAGATATTGGTATTGCAACAACAGGCATTGCAGGCCCAGACGGCGGAAGTGCAGAGCAGCCTATAGGTTTGGTATATATTGGCCTATACCACAACGGCAAAACAGAAGTGAAGGAGTGTCATTATACAGGAAAACGGAATAAAATCCGTCATCGTGCCACCTATCAGGCACTGAATTTCCTGAGAAAGGCGTTGCAAAATGAAGAAGTATAAGGGTGATTTGCTTTTATTGTTAGCAGCATGGATTGGCGGCGGCGGTTTTGTCAGTGTTAAATATCTTTTGGATATGGGATATACACCTTTTCAGGTTATAGGTGGGAGATTTTTTATGGCAATTATTTGCCTTTGCCTGATTTATGGCAGAAGAATCCCACAAATTACGAAGAAGGAATGGAAGTATGGCAGTATATTGGGTATTTTTTTGTCCTTTGCTTTTTTTCTTTTGACAGTGGGACTTCAACATACGACACCTTCTGTTAATGCCTTTTTAAGCAATATTCCGGCGGTTATTGTCCCGATTATCTGCTGGATTGTATTTCGGCAGAAACCTAAGGCAAGAGTGCTTTTGGCAGCGGTTGTGACGGTTGTCGGGGTGGCATTGCTTTCGGTGAAAGAGGGATTGCAGTTGGATATTGGTGCGGTGCTTTCTTTGGGTGCATCTGTGGCATTTTCTTTGCAGATGGCGTTTATGAGCAAGTTTTTGATTGGTTGTGATTCCATACATATTGCTTTGGTAGAAAACGGCATAGTGGCTCTGCTTTTTTTGCCTGTCTTTTTGTTTACAAGTGGAGAAATACCTGCCCTGACATGGAGTGCAGCGGGAAACTTTTTTTATTCCGGAGTATTGTGTACAGCTGTTTACTTCGTTCTGCTTTCTGTAGGGCAGAAATATACCTCTGCAACAAAAACAGCAATTATTATTACATTGGAATCCGTTTTTGCTGCATGGGTATCTGTGATTTTGTACAAAGAAGAGATGCATTTTAAAGAAATTTTGGGCTGTGGTTTGATTTTTGCTGCGGTTATTTTTGCAGATTTGCCCATAAAAGGCGAAATTGTCCAAAGAAAAAGCAGTTGACAAAGAAATCGGAATAAGATAAGATAAGAACATAAGTTCGTTTATTTTGGAAAGGTGGTTGTGTATGGCAGCGAAAGCAGGGAAAGATATGAAATTGGACAGTCAGTTTGCAGATAAGCAGAAGGCATTGGATGCGGCTTTGCATCAAATAGAAAAACAGTTTGGCAAAGGTGCAGTGATGAAACTTGGGGACAGTAGTGCAAAAATGAATGTAGAAGTTGTGCCAACAGGTTCTCTGAGCCTTGATATTGCCCTTGGTGTGGGCGGTGTGCCAAAAGGCAGAATCATTGAAGTATACGGCCCGGAATCCTCCGGTAAAACCACGGTGGCACTGCATATGGTGGCAGAAGTGCAAAAACGTGGTGGTATTGCAGGCTATATTGACGCAGAACACGCACTTGACCCTGCTTATGCCAAGGTTTTGGGTGTGGATATTGATAATCTTTATATTTCCCAGCCAGATGATGGCGAACAGGCTTTGGAAATTGCAGAAACCATGGTAAGAAGCGGTGCTATTGATATGGTTATTGTGGACTCTGTAGCCGCACTGGTTCCCCGTGCGGAGATTGAAGGGGAAATGGGGGATTCCCACATGGGTTTGCAGGCAAGACTGATGAGCCAAGCACTGCGTAAACTTACTGGGATTACCCATAAATCCAACTGTACCGTTATTTTTATTAACCAGCTGCGTGAAAAAATCGGTGTGACATTTGGAAATCCTGAAACCACAACGGGTGGTCGTGCATTGAAATTTTACTCCTCTATTCGTATAGACATCAGAAAAAGTGATACTTTGAAACAGGGAACAGAAATTATTGGGAACCGCACAAAAGTAAAAATTGCAAAGAATAAGGTTGCCCCTCCTTTTAAAGTTGCGGAATTTGATATTGTATACGGACAAGGGATTTCTAAAGAGGGAGATATTTTGGATCTGGCTGCAGATGTGGATATTGTGGTGAAGAGCGGTGCATGGTATTCCTATGAAGAAACACGCATTGGGCAGGGCAGAGAAAATGCAAAAGCATTCCTTAAGGAACATCCTGATATGGCAAGGGAAATTGAAAACAAAGTCAGAGAGCATTACGGGCTGCCTATGCTTACAGATGATGTGATGATTTCGGAAGCAGAATCCGAGGATTTTGATGATGCGGATATGGAAGAACCCAAAATGGAATTGCCCGAAGATTTGAAAGTAGAATAAAATACCACAAAGAAAGACCTTGGGATGTGTCATCATTATGGGATGTCCCAAGGATTTTGGCATTTTAGAGATTGTTATGGAAAGCGGACTGTGATGTTTATGGAAAGAGGCGGCAGAGATGAATGAAAAAAGAGGGCAGTTGAAAAAGTGGATTGCAGAGTGTGATAATATTGTTTTTTTTGGCGGAGCGGGGGTATCAACAGAAAGTGGAATTCCTGATTTCCGTAGTGAAAATGGGATTTTTGCGGCAGTTAATGAATATGGGTATCCTCCAGAAAGGATATTGAGCCATTCTTTTTTTGTGTCACATCCGGAAGTGTTTTTTCAGTATTATAAAAAGAATCTGCTTTATCCTGATGCAAAGCCGAATGATTGCCACAAGGCATTGGCAAAACTGGAGCAGATGGGCAAGCTGAAAGCGGTAGTGACGCAGAATATAGACAATTTGCATCAAAAAGGCGGCAGCCAAAAGGTGTTGGAGCTACATGGAACACTGTACCGCAATTACTGTATGAAATGCGGCAAAAAATTCGATTTGGACTATGTGACAAAGGACGAAGGAATTACGAGATGTGATGCGTGTGGCGGTATTGTACGTCCTGATGTGGTGCTGTATGAGGAAGGTTTGCCTCAAGATACATTGGAAGAAGCTGTGGAACGGATTATACAGGCAGAAATGCTTATTGTGGGGGGAACCAGCCTCAATGTTTATCCTGCGGCAGGGCTTTTACAGTATTTCAGAGGAAAACATTTGGTGTTGATCAATAAATCTGCAACAGATATGGATAAAAAAGCAGATTTACGCATTGCCGAAAATATTGGTGATGTATTCCGTGAAGTGGTCTTGGAAGAAAATCAGGAATAAGAAAGCAAAGGCGGATGTCTGGAATGATGTCCGTTTTTTCTTGTAAAATTAGGTTTTTTGGGTGATTTAAGACTGCCCGATAAAAAATAAATAAAAAAATGCAAAAAAAGTGTTGACAACATAGAGTGTGTCTGATAGAATAAATCCTGCGCTACAAAAGTGCTTGAACATTGAAAATAGAATAGTGATGAATTACACAACCCATAGTCAATTCAAACAGGCAACAGCCTGTAAAATGACAAGAGTTTGCCGGTTTCGAAAAAACCGGAGGATAGCCA
>JAHHTX010000015.1 GCA_020024255.1 Anaerotignum sp. | reverse complement strand
GGATAAAATTTTGCAAATTATTATTCATATCTGATAAAATATATAACAAAAAGTATTGGTAAAAATCTAACAATTATTGTAGGGCAGACAGGTGGAATGTATGAAATTATTGTCCTGTACATTTCGATTTTGTCAGGATTGGCAGCATGACTGCATAATCAACATTTTATTAGCGTATGTAATTTGCACTTCCACATATTTTCAATAAAAAAAACAGAGAGGTGATGAAAGGAACAGAAAAAAGCAATCTGACACAGCCAAACAGTAGATATGCAAAAGTATCGACATAACTATGGGGAAGCCGCTGAAGGATTGCAGAAACGATGTGAAAGTTGCATTACAGTTTTGCAGTATGAGTAAATAGTTATAAGTAGTTCATATCTTCTGTATTTCTTGGATAAATTTTTCATGGGGGAATATGTGTACAGGTAATGAACACATTATGACTTAGTGTGCAGAAAGGAGATTGTATAATGAATAAGATTAAAGGCAAGGATATTATGGCAGTTGGCTTGACCATGTTTGCAATATTCTTTGGCGCCGGAAACTTGATTTTTCCGCCTTTCTTGGGAAGAATGACAGGTACACAGTGGTTCCTGGGTTATTTCTTCTTCTTTTTAGTAGACGTTGGTCTTTGTATGTTGACTATTTTTGCAACGCTTCGCAGCGGCGACTTATCCATGACGGGTGTTCCGAGCAGATTGGGTAAGAAAGCATCTGTGGTTGTTGCCATTATTATTGCAGTATGTTTGGCACCCATTGTTTGTGTTCCCAGAACAGCTGCAACAACATTTGATATGGGTTGGTCACAGATGTTCCCCGGTTTGAGCATTTGGGTATTTAGCTTTATTTTCTTTGCAATTGTATGTTTCTTGACGATTCGCCCTTCCAAAATCGTAGATATCGTAGGTAATGTCTTGACACCTGTTCTGGTTCTTTGTATTTTGGTTCTGTTGATTATGGGTATTATCGACCCTATCGGCCCTGTAGCTTTGGAACCCACAGTAAACTCTATTAAAGAAGGTATTGTAAACGGTTACCAGACAATGGACCCTCTGGGCATTGGTATGGTTATTATTGCAATTATGGGTGCAATTACAGCAAAAGGTTATACAAGCAGCGAAGATCAAACAAAACTGCTTGGTAAGGCGGCTCTGGTTTCAGGAATATTACTGTTTATTGTATACTGCGGTCTTGCTTACCTTGGTGCTACGGTTTCTACTGTAGAAAGTTTTGCAGAATACAGCCAGGCAGCATTGTTGGTTGCAATTACACAGGAAATTATGGGTACATGGGGCGTAATTATGATGGCAATTATCGTTCTGTTTGCTTGTTTGACAACAGCAATCGGTCTGACATCTGGTTTCGCAGGTACTTTGGAACAATTGACAAACGGCAAATGCAAATACAAAGTTGTTGTTATTGCAATGAGTGCTTTCTGTTTCTTGATTTCCAATCTGGGTGTTGAAAAAATCATTGCATTTGCAGGTCCTATTCTGAACATTTTGTATCCTTGCTTTATCACGATGTCAGTTCTGATGTTCTTTGGAAAATACATCAAAAATGATAACGTAATTCGTGTTGCAACACTTTTTGCATTGATTATCAGCTTGTCTGAATTCTTATCAGGATTTGGTCTGCCTCTTACATATACACAGGCTATTCCTTTTTCCTCCTATCAGTGTGCATGGGTTATTCCTGCTATTGTTGGTGGTATTATCGGACACTTTATTCCTTGCAAGAATGCAAATGAAACAAATTAGGCATAATGGGTCATAATCGATAAAAAGTTTTATAAAAAACAGATGTATTAGGTATGTAAGCATAAATAATCACATAATCATATAGTAAATCTGTTTATTTCAATTAAATTTTAATAGAAAACACAAAAAAAACATTTGAAAATTTGGCAGAAGTAATGGTATAATATAAAGGCATTCGATTTGCAATAGAATCGATTGGTCAATCCTCTTTGTTGCAGGTAATACCTGTTGCTGTGGTTGCACAGGATTTGGCAGCAAGAAGGTAATCGTCATCATATCAATAATTTGATTCCTTTTATCGGATTCTTCTCTTTGTGAATAAAGTGTTAGAGTCTTTGGGATAAAAGCCAGTATTTTTAAAAGTGTTTTTATATGGATACATGATAACAGCTTCTTTCTTGGAGAAAAACGATGGTGTTTTACTGCCATACTCCGGAATGAAGCTGTTATCTGTAATATAACAAGTTGTTACAACTTTAACAGATTTGCACATCAAAAAGGAGGAATACTATGAAAAAACTGATGACAGGTAATGAAGCTTTAGTGCGTGGCGCATGGGAAGCAGGTGTTTTGGTTGCATCTGCATATCCCGGCACACCTTCTACGGAAATCGTAGAGAATATGTCCATGCATAAGGAAGTATATTCCGAATGGGCACCAAACGAAAAGGTAGCAATGGAAGCTGCTATTGGTGCTTCTATAGCAGGTGTCAGAAGTTTGGCAGCGATGAAACATGTTGGTTTGAATGTGGCAGCTGATCCTATGTTTACTTATGCTTATACGGGTGTAAACGGTGGTATGGTTATCATTACAGCCGACGAGCCAGGACAACATTCTTCTCAGAATGAACAGGATAACAGAAACTATGCAAGAGCTGCGATGATTCCTATGCTGGAGCCTGCAAGCAGTGAAGAAGCAAAGAATTTTATGATAGAAGCATATGAAATTTCTGAACGCTTCGATACACCTGTTTTGATGCGAATGACCACAAGAGCTTGTCATTCCAAGGGTATTGTGGAATGTGGGGAACGTATGGAAAAAGCTCCTGTAAAGCCATACGAAAAGAATGCACAGAAATACGTTATGGTGCCTGCCTTTGCAAAACAGCGCAGAGTAGAAGTGGCTGCCAGAATGAAAAGACTGAAAGCATTCTCTGAAGAAACACCAATGAACTTTGTAGAAGACAATGGCAGCAAAACAGGGGTAATTACTTCCGGTATGTGCTATTCTTTTGCAAAAGAAGTATTTGGCGATGATGTGAACTATCTGAAGCTTGGCTTTACATATCCACTGCCTACAGAAAAAATGACAGCATTCTGCAAGGATTTGGACACAATCTATGTGATTGAAGAAAACGATCCTTTGCTGGAAAATGAAGTAAAGAAACTGGGCTTTGCAGTAAAAGGTAAAGATATTTTCCCTGAATATGATGAAATGACTTCTGATGTTATCAGAAAGAGCGTATATGGTAATGCTTTTGATACCATTGACTATGACAAAGCAAAGGTTGTTCCCAGACCACCCGCACTTTGTGCAGGATGTCCTCACCGTGGCTTCTTCTACGAACTGGGCAAGAGAAAGAATGTTATGGTTACCGGCGATATCGGTTGTTATACATTAGGTTTTGCAGAACCTTATAATGCAATGGACAGCTGTATTTGTATGGGTGCTGCATTCTCAACGGGACACGGTGCTGCAAAAGCTTTTGAAAAGAAAGGCGAAAACACAAGAGTAGTAGGCGTAATGGGGGATTCTACATTCTTCCATACAGGTATCAACTCCCTGACTGAATGTCTGTACAACGAATCCAAAACAGTTAGTGTCATTTTGGACAACAGAATTACAGGCATGACAGGTCATCAGGAAAACCCCGGTTCCGGTAAACACGCAAACGGCAGTGAAGCAAACATGATTGATATTGAAACCGTATGCAGAGCTTTGGGTGCAAAGAATATCAAAACCATTGACCCCAACAATCTGAATGAAGTAAAAGAAACATTGGATTGGGCTTTGGAATTAGATGCACCTTCCGTTATCATCACAAAATGGCCTTGCGTACTGAAGAAATTCAGCGATGATGATAAAGCACATTTCCCTGATGCGTACAAGACAAAAGATGTCGTAGATGCAGAAAAATGTATCGGATGTAAGAAGTGCTTGAAAACAGGCTGTCCTGCTTTGTTTGTAAACAGAGAAACGAAAAAAGCAGAAATCGATTCTTTACAGTGTGTAGGCTGCGGCGTATGTGAACAGGTTTGTCCGACACACGCAATCGGAAAGGAGGACTAAGCAATGGGAGCAGACGCAAAGACAAAAAATGTTTTGTTGGTAGGTGTAGGCGGTCAGGGTACAATTTTGGCATCTAAGCTGTTGACATTGGGTTTGATGGAAGAAGGCTATGATGTAAAAATGAGTGAAATCCACGGCATGAGCCAAAGAGGTGGCAGTGTATCTTCACAGGTTAGATACGGCAAAGAAGTTTGGTCACCCGTTATTGAAAGAGGCTCTGCGGATATGATTGTTTCTTTTGAAAAAATGGAAGCCTTAAGATGGCTAGAATATCTGAAAAAAGATGGCAAAATTGTAGTAAACAATCATGAAATGATGCCTATGCCCGTTATTATGGGAAAAGCAGAATATGCTGCAGATATTGCAGATGAAATCAAAAAGAGCTGCGACAATGTGACCATTATCAATGCAACAGAGGAAGCCATGAAACTGGGCAATGGTAAGGTAATGAATATTATCCTTCTGGGAACAATTATTAAGACAATGGGTCTTGAAGATATTGACTGGGATAAAATTGTAAAAGAAAATGTAAAGCCCGCTTTTGTAGAAGATAACCTGAAAGCAATTCGTGTAGGAATGTCTTTGATTTAATCAGAGAAAAAGATTCTACAATTTGTTATAGGACGATAAAAACAGCATCACAGAAGTAAAAGCTCTGTTTGGAAAAAAAATATGGTTTTTGTAGAAGATTATTTCCATCTTTGTTACTGTGTATGGAATGAAACTGTTAAAAAGTCATCATCTAATTATTTTGGTACACCCAATACGGAAATACTGAAAAATTTATCAGGCTCTCCGAAAATATGTGCAGAAGGGACACCGAATGTAAAGGTGGCATTAGAAGCGACAAAAATTCTTCTAATGGTTATATGACCGAAGGCTTTTCTATGGAGCATGGTGCAGTAAAGATTTTTGATATGTTTCGGGAAGATATGTGTGTTGTTTTTGTGCCGGGAGAGTCTACCTTCTTCCATACAAGTATCAACTTTTTGACAGAATGTTTTTACAGTGACTCTGAAACAGTAAACATTATTTTGGACAACAAAACGATTATTGTACAGAAATGATAAGAAAGCAGAGATTGACCCCTTGCAGTCAATAAGATGCGATATTTGCCGACAGATTTGTCCAAAGAATGTAATTGGAAAGGTGGAGAAGTAATATGACAAAGAGCGTGTTGTTAGTAGGTGTTGGCGGTCAGGGAACGATTTTGGCATCAAAGCTGTTGACATTGGGATTGATGGAAGAAGGCTACGATGTAAAGATGAGCGAAATTCATGGCATGAGTCAGAGGGGTGGCAGTGTATCTTCACAGGTAAGATACGGAGAGCAGGTTTGGTCTCCTGTTATTGAAAAGGGTTCAGCAGACATGATTGTTTCTTTTGAAAAAATGGAGGCATTGAGATGGTTGGAATACCTGAAGGCAGACGGGAAAATGGTTATCAATGACCATGAAATGATGCCTATGCCGGTGATTATGGGCAAGGCGGAATACTCTACAGACATTATTGAGGAAATCAAAAAAGCCTGCAAACAGGTGACCATTATCAATGCAACAGAAGAAGCCATGAAATTGGGCAACGGAAAAGTAATGAATATTATTTTATTGGGTACAATTATTAAGACCATGAAATTGGATAATATTGATTGGGAAAAAATCGTAAGAGAAAATGTAAAACCTGCTTTTATTGAAGATAACTTAAAAGCTTTGCAGGTAGGCATGGATTTAGTGTGATAGGGCAGTGATGGCGTAAGCACTATTTCTTATGAGTGGAAAGAATCTCGGCTGTCATTTGGTCGAGATTCCTTCTTCTCATCAAACAAAACGAAAACGAGGTGTTTGGATATGAACATATATGAAGAATATAAAAAGAAACTTGTTTCCGCAGATGAGGCAGTAAAGATTGTAAAAGATGGCGACTGGGTAGATTACAGCCAGTGCTGCTCCTTTCCGGAAGAACTTGATGCAGCTCTTGCAGCCAGAAAAGACGAGTTGAGAGATGTAAATGTCCGTAATGCAATCAGCATGAAACCTATTCAAGTTATGGAACAGGACCCAGAACAAAAGGCATTTACCTATAATTTATGGCACTGCTCCGGCATTGACAGAAAATATGTGGATCAGGGAAGAGCCTTTTATTCCCCTATGATTTTCAGAAACTGCGGTTCTTACTATACAAGAAAGTATGCACCGGTTAATGTGGCAATGATTACCGTATCCCCTATGGACAAACATGGATATTTCAGCTATGGTCTTACAAACTGCTGTATGCAGGAAATGCTTGATGCGGCAGACCATATTGTTTTGGAAGTAAATAAAAATATGCCTGTTGTTTATGGTATGGAAGGGGATCATATTCATATTTCCGAAGTTGACTATGTGGTAGAAAGTGATAAACCCTTGTGTATTGCACCTAGCGGAGAGGCTACAGAAATTGACAGGCAGATTGCAGAGAAAATTTTCCCTTATTTGTATGACGGTATTACTTTGCAGATTGGGATTGGCGGTATGCCCAATGCCCTCGGTGGACTCATTGCAGAATCTGATTTGAAGGATTTGGGTATGCACACAGAACTCATGAGCGATGGGTATCTGAAACTGTATCAGGCAGGGAAAATTACCAATAAAAAGAAATTATTAAACCGTGGGAAAGGTGTATTTTCCATTTGCAACGGCTCTAAGGAGTTGTATGAATTTTTAGATCATAATATTGATATTTTGTCTGCACCTATGTGCTATGTAAACAATACAGAAATTATCCGTCAGCTTGACCATTTTGTATCTATCAATGGCTGTATTGCTATGGATTTATATGGACAGGTTTGCTCGGAAACGTCCGGAACAAGACAAATCAGTGGAACAGGCGGCCAGCTTGACTTTGTGACAGGTGCATATGCGGCAGAACATGGACAGGCATTTTTGGCAATGTCTTCTACATTTAAAGATAAGAAAGGCGAAGTACATTCCCGTATTTTACCGAAATTTACACAGGGCGATGTGATTACGACACCGAGAACACAGTCTCCCAGTATCGCTACGGAATATGGTGTGGCAAGACTCTCCGGATTGACTACATGGCAGAGAGCAGAAGCAATTATTTCTATTGCACACCCTGATTTCCGTGATGAATTGATTCGTGCAGCAGAAGAACAGAAAATTTGGAGAAAATCAAATAAGTGATAGGAGGAAGAAGAATGGAGGAAAGTAGAAACCGCTGGGTGATTCTTTTTGTAGGAACATTCATGCTGTTATTTTTGGGACTGATTTATGCGTGGTCTATATTCAGCGTGCCTTTTCAGGCGGTTTATACAGAATGGACAGTATCTCAGCTTTCTATGACATTTACCATATCCATGATATGTTTTTGTCTGAGTGGATTTGTGGCAGGGAATCTTTCAAAAAAAGTTCCTGCAGCAAAAATATTGTGTGTGTCAGCAGTATTGCTCCTTATTGGATTTGCCGGCGTTTCTTTCCTTCCTTCCGAAAATGCAGAAGTAAGTAGATACCTTTTATATCTTTTGTACGGTGTTTTTGGGGGAAGTGGCGTTGGTATGGGATATAATGCCATTATTAGTACGGTAAATAAAAGTTTTCCTGACAAAGCAGGGATTGCATCAGGAATTATGCTTCTGGGCTTTGGTCTTGGAGGGATTATTCTTGGGGGAATTGTGAACAGTATTGTTGCAAAAATCGGTATTTTTACCACTTTCCGTATACTGGGCGTGATGATTGCCGTTGTTTTGTTTCTGGGTTCTTTCTTTATTAAAGCACCCAATATCAGCGTACAGAAAACAGAATCACAGTCTGCCAAAGGCAGTGTGGACTATACCACAAAAGAAATGTTGCAGGAAAAAGCCTTTTGGATATTTGTATTTTGGACAGTACTCTTGAATTCTGCCAGCCTTTTGGTCATTAACAGTGCAGCATCTATTGCGGTGGCATTTGGCATACCGGCGGTTATGGGACTGATTGTTTCCTTATTTAATGGTATTGGACGAGTTGTGCATGGTGCGTTCTTTGACAGATTCAAAGAAAAGAAATCCATTTTGCTGAATAACAGCTTTGTGATTTTTGCCGGTATTTTTCTGGTTCTTGGTGCAAAATTCCATATGATACCGCTAGTTTTATGTGGATTGATTTGCAGTGGTCTGGGATATGGCGGTACACCCACATTGTCCTCGGCAATTATCAATTACCGTTTTGGGGAAAAGAACTTTGCCGTTAACTTTAGTGTGGCAAACTTCTCTTTGATTCCTGCGGCGATTATTGGGCCTTTGGCTTCCAGTGCATTGATTGAAAAATCCAACGGTGCATACGACAGCACATTTTGGATGATTGTGATTTTGGCAGCACTTGCATTGGTTTTGCGTACATTCTTAAAGGAAAAAGTACATGAATAAGATGCTATAACTGCTTAAAATGTATAACAACAAATCGGGAAAACAGGTATTTGAGCTGTTTCTTTTCCGGTTTGTTGTTGTTTTTTTTGTGGGGGTGTGGACAAATCGGAGTTATCCACATGAAAAATGTGGATAAGTGGTGGATAAGGGGGATAATGTGACAGAGAAATTACAGTTCTGTTACAGATGAAAAAAAGGTATTGCCAATTTCCACAAGTCCAGATATAATAAGTTTGCAAAGTAAATCTTGCGTGTCTTTCTGTGACAAAGCGGAACGGGACTTCAAAGAATACAAAGCGACTTTTATGGTTCTCATGGAATGGGTGGGAGGACGGTAAGGGAAGCGGCGGATTTGGCGAAGGAACGGAAAGGGGAGACACCGAAAGAACGGAGGGGAGAAATGCTTTCGTTGTATAATTATAAAACGAACAACAAATGTAAAAATTTAAAAGGAGGAATGAATCCCATGAAAAAGTTTATTTCCATGGTAATGACAGCAGCTATGGTTGCTTCTCTGGTTCCTGCAACAGCGTTTGCAAAGGGCGGAGATGTAACAGCTGATGTCAAAGTTGTTAAGGCTTGGACAGAACACAGAGATTCTTCAAGTCTTCCCAACGTAATCGGCGGTGATGTGCCTGAAGTACACATGACTGTGAAAGAATCCGCACAGCTTGAAACAGCAGGCAAAAAGCTGGAAAACGAAGTAACACTGAGACTTGACAATGCAAAGTTCAAAGGTTTTACAGCAACAGATGTTGTTATCTTTGACAAAGACGGCACAATGGTAAGTGGTCTTACTCAAGGTGGTAACCCAGCAAATAAGTACTACTATGAACAGGTAAGTGCTGAAGCAGCAGTAAAAGATGTTCTGAATGGTGGAGACGGCACAAAATATGGTGTATTAGCAGATGCAACTGTAACTGCAAAGAACCCTAATACAGCTAGTCATATTACTGGTGGTACAAACGATCTGAACACAAAGATTACTGGTCTTAGCATTCCTAAAGTTCAGAAAGATACAAAGACTCAGTATGTAGAAGCTCTGTCCGCAGCAGAAAAAGCTGGCAAATTTGCAAACAACAGTCTGGGTATTACAGCTGGTAGCTATTTCGACACAGCTAATACTTTCTCATTTGCTACAAACAGCGATGGTGTACAGGTTCTGAAGAACAGTACAGATAGTAAGGTTTTCCTTATAAAAGATTTGGCACAGTTTATTGAAGGTAAGACACCCGCTGACTTCCCTGAAAAACTGGATCCTCAGTATGAACAGAAGGTAGTTGCTGGTATCAAAAATCTGGATACTGCAACAGATAGCATCTGGAAAGAAACACTGAAAGTAGAAGATACTGGTATAACTCCTAATGGAGCTGGTCAAAGATTGTTTGTAGCTGCACCTACATTCAACACTTCCGGTGATGAAGTTACATTTGTAATCGAAGGTAAACTTCGTGTTGGTGATATTATCACAATCAACCTTCCTTCCGTTATGGACAGAAAGACAAGCGACGCTAAAGTTCGTGTATCCGGTGATATCACAGTAAACAGCAGCGATTACATGACATATGTTTCCGTACAGGACAAGAGCATCAAAGCTTCTGTTAAGAAAGTAGTTAAAATTGCTGTAGAAGAACATGATGCTATCGATTCCGATGGTGTTACAATCGAAGGCATTGTAGCTGAATCCTTCAGAACAGGCAGCAAAGTTGTTCTGCGTCTGCCCAGAGGTTTCAACTTCAGAGATGATATGAAACTGGCTCTGAAGGACTATGCAGGTGGTGCTGACGTTGCTGTTGATCGTCTGCACATTGATGACAACGAAGCAGAATTCTACATTCCTAGCGGCAATGTTATCAAAGACGACAAGATGGTACTGAGAGGTATCGAAGTTGATGTTGACACAGCTAAAGCAGGTGCTAAGGCTACAATGAGCATCAAAATCGACAACCTGTCCAAAGTAGAAGTTGACATCGCAGAAGTTGTTGACTACAAAGTAGTTATGTCCGTAGACAAAGACAAAGAAGTACCTGTATACTACAGCATGACAAATGCTGAAGACAAAGGTCTGACATCCAACGACAACCACGAATCTCTGGAAGTTACACTGGAAGAAACATTCCCCGGTGCTTGGAGCATGAGAAAAGGCTTCAACATTACACTTCCCGAAGGTGTATTCGTAACAGACGTTAGAATTACAAACACAGAAAACTTCAACAGAACAGCTAGTGGCAACACAGCTACAAAAGTTGAAGCTACAAATGCAGACTGGGAAAGAGCTTTCGCAAAAGCTTACCAGGATGGTAATCACCTGAATTTCGAATTTGAAAAACGTGTATTTGACGATGTAAATACTCAGTTGGAAAAAGATCCTGCAAAACTGAGCTTCATCCTGACACTGGTTGCTGATTACGATTTCGGTGGCACAGCTGACAAACCTGCAGAAGTTAAACTTGGTTTCGATGGTGAACTGGTTGACAAACAGGAAGTTGTTATCGCTAAATTTGTAAAACCTTACATTGTTGAAGCAGGTCAGAACGATCTGAAGATCGATGCAAGACAGACAAAACTGGATAAGAACATTGTAGTTAAAGAAGCAGCAGACGGTCTGTGGGACAAGAATACAGAATTCGTATTCAACGTTGAAAAAGACCTGATCAAATTTGAAGACGATGCTAAGTTTGCAGTTGACAAAGACAGCGAACTGGCTATCAACGACCATAGCAAACGTGACAGACTGAGCTATGACGTTAAGACAGTTGGTAACAAAAAAGGTACAGTAACAATCTCCGATATCGCTCTGTTCATGGAAAGAAATATTCCTCAGGGTGAATATGCTCTGGAACTGACAGGTACATTGAGAGATGCTCTGCATCAGCAGGTACTGTTTGCACCTGATCATCTGAGCCCCGCTGAAGCATTCGATGATGCTAAAGTAAGAGCTCTGAAATTTGGTGACAAAGACCTGAAGGGCGACAACTTTGTAGATGATGTTGCTAGAGACAAAGACGAAGTTGTTTCCAAGAAATTCATCAACGTTATCACAGCAAGACGTGACGAAGATGGTTTCACAACAAGAGTTGCTGTTCCCGTTGGCGAAGCATTCATCTTTGCAGGCGCTGACAAACTGGAAGGTGCTGAAAACAGCATGGAAGTTCCCGCTTACATCAACAAAGACAACTACACAATGCTTCCTCTGAGAGCAGTAGCTAGAGCTTTGGGTATTGCAAACGGTAACATCTACTGGAGCCAGGACAAACAGACAGCTACAGTACAGTACGGTAACAGCCGTATCATGAC
Organism: Anaerotignum sp.; assembly: GCA_020024255.1. Classification (GTDB taxonomy): domain Bacteria; phylum Bacillota; class Clostridia; order Lachnospirales; family Anaerotignaceae; genus Anaerotignum. Next base: position 17,505 of record JAHHTX010000015.1, on the reverse strand, counting down.
ATTCAAACTGGGCGCTAAAGAAATGATCATCAACGGTCACTCCATGCCTGCAGTTGCTGGTATCGAAATGACTAACAACAGATTGTTCCTGAGCCTGAGAGATCTGGGCGTTGCTATGAACGTTCCTGCTGAAAAGATTGCATGGGATTCTAAGACAAGAACAGCTTATCTGAACCCTACAGAAGAAGATATGGCAGCAATCAACGGCTAATATTTCGGTAACGTGAAATAAGCATTGTGCAATGGCACAATAATATATGCTCAAACGATAAGGGAGAACCCGAAAGGGTTCTCCTTTTTTGTGTTTTGTGCTATTTAGGCAATAAAAAACCCCCTTTGAAAGGGGTTTTTGGCGTTTTTGGTTTTATTTTGTGGAAATCAATGTTTTCAGTTTTTGCAGGTCGCTGTCGTAAGTTTCTTTTAAACTGCGGTTATAAATGATTGCCGCAGGGTGATAAAGAGGGAACAGACGCAGATTTTCCGAAGTTTGGCACAGTGTGCCGTGACAGTCGCCAATGCTGAGGTTTGCTCCTGTTACTGCTTTTAACGGTACGTTGCCAAGAGTGACAATCCATTTCGGATTTACAAGGCGGATTTCCTCCTGCAAAAAAGGAAGGAAAAAGGCGATTTCTTCCTTTGAAGGCGGACGATTAACGAGTTTTCCTGTTTTGGGACTTTCTTTTGTGGGGCGGAGTTTTACTACATTGGATATGTACAAATCTTCACGTTTTAAGTCGATGGCTGTAAGAAATTCTGTCAGGTTTTTTCCTGCTTTGCCTACAAAAGGCCGCCCTTGCTTTTCCTCGTCACCTCCCGGTGCTTCCCCAATGAGCATAATTTCAGGGTGCAGACTGCCGTCGCCAAAAACGAGGGTTTTATTTTTGTAGGGGGAAAGGGATACTTGTGTTTCTAAATTTTTGCGCCATTGGTGCATTGCTTCGGTTTTATTTTCTTCCATTTGATGTGCCTCCTTTTCGTTTATCCACAGGGAAATAGAGTTATCCACAGAAATTTTGTGGATAACATATGGGTTTATCCCTAGATATTGTGTTTTTTTCGATGGGATTTCTATATATCTCCCATATTTTTGGTTTTCCACTGATGTTTTGTGTTTTTTGTGTACAACTTCACACTTTTCCCCAAAAATCTAGGGGTTATCCACTTTTTTTCCGCAGGAATAAACAGAATATGAACAGTCCGGCAAGAAATCCCCCTGCATGAGCAAAGTTATCCACACCGGCATCTAACATCCCCATGCCTAGGGCGGATATGCTCAATAATAACATGGTGGCGTAGTTCATTCCCGTGTAAGCCGCTCCTTTTTTATGTGTCAGCAGCAAAGAGGCACCAAGTAAACCGAAAATGGCACCCGATGCACCGACAGCAAGATATCCGCTGAATATTAGGCTGAACAGACCGCCTACAAGTCCGGAAAGAAGGTACAGCAGAAGGTACTTTCCTGTGCCAAGGATTCGCTCCATGGGGATACCGAAGTAAAACAGATAGATGCTGTTTGCCACCAGATGACCCAGACCACCATGCAGAAACATGGCGGTAAAAAAGCGGTAGTATTCACCTTTTGCAATGCCTTCTGCACTTAGTCCAAAACGGAGTATCCAGTCCGTTTTCTGCCCTGTCAGCAGCATATCCGCAAGGAGAAATGCACAGATGCCAAAAATACTGATTGTGGCAAGGGGCATCTGAAATTTGTTTTTCGATGGGTTTTCTGTAAACAATGCTGCGTCCGCAATGTTATTGCCTTCTGCTGCCTGCATAAGTATTTTTTCTATGCCAAGGAGTTTTTTTGGCTGGTCTTTTCCTGTGGAAAGCGTCTGCTCTGCAAAAGAATAGTGCCACCAGAGATACTGTATATTGCTTTCAAAGGAAATGCGTTGTGATAAGGCGAAGTCCTTTAGGCTGTCATCTGTGACTATGGTTAGGCAGACGGTACGGGTACAGTGAAAATCCTGTTGTTGTTTTGCAAGGCGTTCTGTCATGTGCTGCACAGCGGTTAACAGGGAATCGGTTCCTTCGTTTTGCAAAAGAATAAGATAGAGTACAGGATTTTCAATCCGCAGCCATATGCCGAAAAAAGGGGTATCTGTCGGCGGGGATACGGAAAAGAAGCCTCGCTGTGCTAAAAGCTGTGCTGTTTTGTTGAGAAAATCTGTGTGGATTTCTTGGCTTGTTTTGGTCATCAGTGTCCTTCTTTCTTGGGAAAACAGAAAAAACCCATGGGATACCAACGGGTTTTCTGAAAAAGCTATTTTTCTTTTTGTTTTCCCATGATAATCAACATGGGGAAATAGTAGCATAAAGCTATGTTTCTGTCAATTTCTCTTACAAGAAAAAGCTCAGCACCAAAAGCCCCAAAAGTCCTGGAAAGCCTAAAATTCCCATTATGGCAAGGGTTACAGGATTTATGCCTACGGCAAACCCCAAGCTACGGCAAAGCCAAAGCCCTACGCCTCCTGCTGCTGCAGAAAGCAGAAATCGCAACAGAAGCCGCAAGGGTTTTGCAAGCAATGCCAACACCACAATGCCAAGACAAACGGGAACTACCCAAGAAAGACCAGGCGATACCATAGCCAAACATAAAGTGTTCATCAATTCTCCCCCTTTTTGTGAAACAGTCAGCTGATTTTGCGTACCAGACCCAATGCCTTTGCTTCCTTCAGAAAGTATTCGTACTTTTTATGGAGGGCAATGGTTTCGTAGATATAGCTGTCAATCAGTGCTTCGTCTGTAGCGTTTGCAAAAGCAGAACGGACAGAAGCTAGTTGCATCTGTATGGTGCGGATTGAGGAAATAATTTTTTCCCCTTCGTCCTGTAATTCTTTTTTTCGCAAGTATAGTCACTCCTTTCCTTTGTAGCAAATATTTGGAATGTGGGATGTCCTTGTAGCTAATATAAGCAGAAGAAAGGGATTTTATTCCTGACAGACGGGAAAAGGGAAAGGAAAAAATAAACAGGCATAAAAAAAAAGACGGTAAAATAACCGTCTTTTTGGAATCTCTTAGTCTTGTGTGTAAGGCATCAGGGATACGTGTCTTGCTCTTTTGATAGCAGTTGTCAACGCTCTCTGGTGTTTTGCACAGTTACCTGTAATTCTTCTGGGAAGGATTTTCCCTCTTTCGGAAACGTATCTTCTCAGTTTGTTTACATCTTTGTAGTCGATTGTTGTTACTTTATCTGCACAACACTGGCATACACGTTTTTTTCTGCGGCCACGTTTTTTCTGAATCATGTTCCGTTCCTCCTTTTCGATGAATTAGAAAGGCAAATCGTCATCTTCCATGCTTTCGTCAATGGGATAGAAACCATCAGTGCCGCCTGTGGCACTACTCTTTTGGGGAGCAGGCGCAGGAGAGGACTGTTCCTGATTACGGTGCTGTTCAAAGGATGATTTACTTTCTGCAAAGTGCTGTTCCTCTACTACAACTTCCGTAGACCAACGTTTCTTTCCTTCGTTGTCGTCCCAGGAACGAACCTGTAATCTGCCGACAACTGCGACCATTTGACCTTTTTTAAAATACTTTTCTGCAAACTCGCCGGATTTTCCGAATGCAACGCATCCGATAAAATCGGCATCCTGCTCGCCTGCACGTTTAAAACGGCGGTTTACTGCCAAAGTGTATCTGGCTACTGCAAGAGGCTCACCGCCTTGAGAATATCTCACTTCGGGATCTTTTACCAGTCTGCCCATTAAAATCACTTTGTTCATGACAAACCTCCTTTTTCTTACGCTTCTTTACGAATGATGAGATAACGCAGAATGTTTTCCATAATACGTAAACGAGCTTCGATTTCAGCAGGTGCGGAAGCAGGTGCTTCGAAAGTTGTGAAGCTGTAGAAGCCTTCGTTTACTTTTTTGATTTCGTAAGCCAGCTTCTTTTTGCCCCAATCATCAACCTTTTCAATTTTTGCACCAAATCTTTCCAGAACACCCTGTACTTTTGCAATTTCAGCTGTTCTGCCTTCATCGTCGAGTGCGGGACTCAATACCAATGCCAATTCGTACTTATTCATGTGTGTTACACCTCCTTTTGGACTAATGGCCCTTTCCCTATGAAAGAGCAAGGATATACTTCCTCATGAGCTAAAAACTGCTCATACCCAACTATCCTATCATAAATACATGGAAAACACAAGCATTTTTTCTGTTTTCCTGCAAATTTCCGAAAAATGCTTTGCCTTTTGCAGAAGAGGGATTTTTGATTTTCATTCTTGCCCCTTTTCTTCACTGATATTATAATAGAATATCATATATAGAAAATCGAGAGAAAAAACGAAAGCTGTGTTTTCGTATGGAATGGTAAAGAGAAAGGAAATCGAGAATGATAACAAAAGTCTATGAAAATCCGAGGGTATATTGCATTGATATTCCCCTTCCAGAAAATTCCCTGCGTAACTTGAACTGTTATGTGATACAAGACAGCGGAGAAACTTTAATTTTAGATACGGGATTTAATCGAAAGGAATGTTTGGACGCACTTATGGAAGGTGTGGCAGAACTGCATATCAACGAGGAGAAAACGAGTCTTTTCCTGACCCATTTTCATTCCGACCACATTGGCCTTGCCCCTACACTGATGAAAGGAAAAGGCGGGAAAATTTATATGAGCCGCATTGACTACGATTATTTGGAACGTGTTATGGTAGGAGGATTATGGAAAACTTCCGATTCTGACTTTATGGCAGAAGGCTTTACAGAGGAACAAATTATACAGCTGCACAGCGAAAACCCTGACCGTGGTTATGAACCGGAGGAATTTTTTGCAGCAGAGAGGCTGGAAAATGGCGATACGCTGACCGTTGGAAAATGGACATTTCAGTGCATTTTGGTGCCGGGGCATACACCCGGACAGATGCTTTTATATCAACCTGAAGAGAAACTGCTGTTTACGGCAGACCATATTTTGTTTGACATTACGCCCAATATTACGGTATGGGTGGACATACCGGACTCATTGGGAGATTATCTGGATTCCCTTGTGAAAATACGGACTTATGATATAGAAACGGCACTGCCTGCTCATCGGAAAAATGACAAGAACGTGTATGTGCGTATCGAAGAAATTTTGGCACATCATTTGAAACGGCTGAAGGAAATCGTAGATGTACTTTCCGTATTGCCGGGCAGTCATGCAGTAACCATTGCCACAAAACTGCAATGGTCCATGCGTGGTAAATCGTGGGAAGAATTTCCTTTGTCACAAAGATGGTTTGCCGTAGGAGAAACCATGGCACACTTGGATTATCTGATTTGCAGAGGGCTGGCAAAACGCAAAGATGGCGAAAAAGGCAAAACAAGAAGCTATGATTTGACGGTTTCCAGTGCAGAATGTAAGAAAAAACTGGATATGCTTTGGACGCAATACAGCAGATAAAAGCCTTTTTGTGCGAAACCTTGCGAAAAAACGGAGCTTTTGGAAAAAAATAATTCAGAATTGGTGTATTTTTATGGTAATATGGAAGTATCAAAAAAACAGAAAAAATGAGGATAATGCCGTGATTTGCAGGGGATTACAGGAAGTACAGGCATTTTTGGTAAAGGAAGGAAGTCATAGATGGATATTTTGAAAACATTACAAGATGAATTGGGGATTCAGTCTTTTCAAGCGGAAAATACGGTTAAGCTGTTAGATGAAGGCAATACAGTCCCTTTTATTGCCCGTTACCGCAAGGAGATGACAGGTTCTCTGGACGACCAGACCATTCGTATTTTTGCAGAAAGACTGCAGGCACTGCGGAATATAGAAGAAAAAAGGGAAATGGTGAGAAAAACCATTACAGAGCAGAATGCCATGACACCTGAATTGGAAACCAAACTGGCAATGGCGAAAACATTGGCAGAGATTGAGGACATTTATCGTCCCTTTCGTCCAAAACGTCGTACGCGTGCCTCTATTGCCAGAGAAAAAGGGTTGGAACCTCTGGCAGAATATATTCTGGGACAGACATTTCTTGTTCCTCTTGCGGAATATGCGGCAGCCTTTGTAGATGCGGAAAAAGGGGTAAAAACCACAGAGGAAGCATTGCAGGGGGCAAAGGATATACTGGCAGAAAAAATTTCTGATACTGCAGATTTCAGAAAACTGCTCCGAAAAGAAACTCTGCGGACGGGCGTCCTAACAGCCAAGCAGGCAAAAGGTGAAGTGGAAACACAGGTTTATGAAATGTACTACGGTTATACAGAGCCGGTGTCAAAGGCGGCAGAGCATCGTGTGCTTGCCATAAATCGAGGAGAAAAGGAAGGTGTCCTTTCTGTAAAGCTGGAAACAGAGGAAGAACAGCTTTTGGATAAGCTGGCACATCGCATTATTCGGAAGGACAGCCCCGCAGCGGAAATTTTGCAGGAGGTTATTACGGACAGCTATAAAAGGCTGATTGCTCCTTCTTTGGAACGGGAAATCCGCAGCGAATTGACGGCAAAGGCGGAGGAAACTTCCATGGCTGTTTTTCGTGAAAATTTAAGACAACTTCTTTTGCAGCCGCCAATTCAGGGAAAAACCGTACTTGCCATTGACCCTGCCTATCGGACAGGCTGTAAAATTGCGGTGATTGACGAAACAGGGAAACCTTTGGAAACGACGGTGGTTTATCCCACACCGCCACAGAACAAAATTGAACGGGCAGAAAATAAACTGATTTCTCTTATAGATAAATACGATGTCAATTTAATTTCTATTGGGAATGGTACAGCCTCCAGAGAATCGGAGCAGTTTGTGGCAGATATGCTAAAAAAGATAGATAAGGAAATTTACTATGTCATGACCAATGAAGCAGGTGCATCTGTCTATTCTGCATCAAAGCTGGCAGCAGAAGAATTTCCCGATTATGATGTAGCCTTGCGTTCTGCCGTATCCATTGGCAGAAGGGTTCAAGACCCTTTGGCAGAATTGGTCAAGATTGACCCCAAATCCATCGGCGTAGGGCAGTATCAGCACGATATGAACCAGAAACGTCTTGGGGAAACATTGGGTGGTGTCGTAGAAGATTGTGTCAATAGTGTAGGTGTGGAGTTGAATACGGCAAGTCCTGCACTTTTGTCCTATGTGTCAGGCATAAACGGTACAGTAGCCAAGAATATCCTTGCATACCGTGAAAAAAACGGAAAATTCCACAGTCGCAAGGAACTGAAAAAGGTACCGAAACTTGGGCCAAAAGCTTTTGAGCAGTGTGCAGGATTTCTGCGGATTACAGAAAGCAGTATGCCTTTGGATAAAACGGGTGTACATCCCGAAAGCTATGATGCGGCAGAAGCGCTTTTGCACATGGGTGGTTTTACATTGGAAGACGTAGATGCAGGGCATGTACATGATTTGGCAAAACGTGTGCAGCTGACAGAGGAAACGGCAGAAAAATTGGGCATTGGTCTGCCAACCCTCAAGGATATTGTGTCAGAACTGGAAAAACCCGGAAGAGATCCCAGAGAAGATGCCCCCGCACCCATTCTTCGCAGTGATGTTTTGACTATTGAAGATTTGGAAGTGGGCATGGTGCTGAAAGGAACAGTGAGAAACGTCATCGACTTTGGTGTGTTTGTGGATATCGGTGTTCATCAGGATGGACTGGTACATATTTCACAAATATGTGATGGATATATTAAGCATCCACTGGACGTAGTCAAAGTAGGCGATATTGTCAAGGTAAAGGTTATGGATGTAGACCTTGCAAGAAACCGCATTTCCCTGACCATGCGTGGAGAAATGTAATGGAAATATCATAGCAGTATAAGGCAGTGCAGAAAAAAAGCCGTCAGACCTGAAGAAGAAATTTCTAAGGTTTGTCGGTTTTTTTGTACAGAATCTTTGGTGAGAATATTGGGTGGTATCCCTTGACACTTTTTGCTTTTATGTTATAATAAATCCGTAAGAATCACATAGAAGTTTTATAGGATATTCTTCAAGGCAGGGTGTAATTCCCGATCGGCAGTAAAGTCTGCAAGCGTAGGTTTACGCAAGATTTGGTGCAATTCCAAAACCGACAGTCATAGTCTGGATGAGAGAAGAATAAACGTGCAGTTCGCAAAAACATGGAACTGACCTTTATTTTGCTTGTGTTGCCTGAAGATTGTCTTTAGGCTTTTTCTTTTGCAGAAAATGCCGAAGATGAAAAAGGAATGGGCGTTGTCCCAAAAAGCAGAAAACGGAGGAAAAATATGGAAAATACAATGAAAACACAATCTAAACGGTTGGTACAAAAAAGAAGCAGCATAAAAAAATTGACAGCATTGGGTATGCTTGGTGCAATCTCCATCATTCTGGTCTATCTGGTGCATTTCCCCATACTGCCTGCAGTTGCCTTTATGGAATATGACCCTGCCGATGTACCCATTTTAATTGCTACATTTGCCTATGGCCCTGTGGCAGGATTCCTGCTTACCGTTGTGGTATCTGTGGTACAGGGGGTTACTGTCAGTGCAGCAAGCGGCGGCCCTATTGGCGTGATTATGCACATTTTGGCTACAGGCTCTTGCGTATTGGTGGCAGGTGCAATATACAACAAAAATAAAACAAGAAAAACCGCAATCCTTGCCTTGACAGTAGGTGCGGTGATACAGACGCTTGCTATGGTTATCATGAATATGATTTTTACTCCTCTTTTCATGGGTGCACCTTTGGAAAGTGTTATGGCATTGATGCTTCCGGGCATTATTCCTTTCAACTTGTTGAAAGCGGGCATTAACTGCATGATTACTTTTGTCCTCTATAAATCCATTTCCCATCTGTTGAAAGGGGAATAAGAGAGAGAAGCAGGCTGATGAGAAATTTTACAGTGCCACTGCTGATAAAGGTGGAAAAAGGCAGTTATGGTTGCTTAAACAAAGAAAAACAGAATAAGCAGAATAGAATTTTGTTTACAGTGTGTGGGAGCAAGTGTTGTTCTCACACTTTTTTTGGTTTTTTTTTGAGAATTTGGGGAAAGCGAAAAAAAAGACCGCCTTTTGTATTGTCAGAAGGAAATCTTTTGCATATAATGTTACTATTGGTTCCTGTACCATACATACAGGAGGAAAGAAGGTGTATATATGCGGAAAATTACAGTAGCAATTTTATTTGGCGGAAGATCTTCCGAGCATGAGGTTTCTTTGATGACTGCCGCAACGATGATTTCAGCTTTGGATAGCGAAAAATATCAGGTGATTCCTGTGGGGATTACAAAAGAGGGTCGTTGGATGATATATAATGGTTCTGTGGAGCGGATTCCTACGGGAGAATGGGAAAAATACAGTACGCCAGTATTGCTTAGTCCCGATGCAGGAGAAAAATGTCTGCTGAAACTGGTAAATGGACGATATAAGGAAATTGCAGTTGACGTGGTGGTTCCTGCCCTTCATGGTGCATGGGGCGAAGACGGTACTGTGCAGGGACTTTTGGAAATGGCAGGAATCCCTTATGTAGGCTGCGGCGTACTGGCATCAGCAGTATCTATGGATAAGGTTTTTACAAAAATCGTTACAAAATCCATGCGTATTCCTTCTCCCAAATATCTGTGGTTTCTTGCAGGGGAGTGGAAGAAAAAACAAAAAAGCCTTTCAGAAAAAGTGGAAAAACAACTGGGCTATCCTTGCTTTGTTAAGCCTGCCAATGCAGGTTCTTCCGTTGGGATTTCCAAGGCGGAAAACAGGGAACAACTGGAAAAGGCAGTTGCTCTTGCAACCAAGTATGACAGAAAAGTCATTGTGGAAGAAGGCATCAAGGGCAGAGAACTGGAGTGTGCCGTTTTAGGCAATGAAGAACTGCGTATCAGCGGTGTCGGGGAAGTTGTGGCAGCTGCGGAGTTCTATGACTATGAAGCAAAATATCACAATGCAAGTTCAAAGACTGTTGTGCCGGCAGAAGTGGACGAAAGCGTTGTGCAGGAAGTGCGTCGTCTTGCCGAAAAAGTATATCGTGCTGTAGATGGTGCAGGCTTGGCAAGAGTGGATTTCTTTTTGGAAGAAGAAAGCGGCAAAGTTTTGTTTAATGAACTGAATACGATGCCCGGCTTTACGGCAATCAGTATGTATCCCATGCTGTGGGAGGAACAGGGTATGACAAAACCGGAGTTAATGGATTGCTTGATTACGTTGGCACTGGAACGGGATAATGGTATTCGGGGAACAATAGAAGGGGCAAAAGAGGGAGTAGAGTGATATGGACACAAGACCAATTGGCATATTTGATTCGGGGGTAGGCGGTTTGACGGTAGTCAAACAAGTGATGAAAGTGATGCCCCATGAAAATATTGTCTATTTTGGGGATACCGCAAGAGTACCTTATGGTACAAAATCAAAAGATACGGTCACAAAATTCTCTTTACAGATTATTCGGTTTTTGCAGACAAAAAATGTCAAGGCAATTATTGTTGCCTGTAATACGGCAAGTTCCAACAGCTTGGAGGAAATGCGAAAAGCTTTTGACCTTCCCATATTTGGTGTTGTTGTACCGGGAGTGGAGGCTGCACTTCGTGCCACAAAAAACGGCAAGGTGGGCATTATTGGCACAGCGGCAACCGTTCGTTCCCATGCTTATGAGGAGATGATTCAAAAGAAAAATCCCGAAATACAGGTATTTTCTAAGGCTTGTCCTCTTTTTGTGCCTTTGGCGGAAGAGGGGTGGACAGATAATGAAGTTTCCTCTTTTGCAGCAAAACGCTATTTGACAGAACTGGTGGAAAAGGGCATTGATTCACTTGTTCTGGGCTGTACCCATTATCCCCTTTTGAAACGGTGCATTGGGACAACGGTTGGAGATGCCATTAAATTGGTAGACCCTGCCAAGGCAACAGCACAGCAGGTTATGGCTTTTTTGGCACAGCAAGACCAACGAAACGAAAGTGAAACATATGGCACAAGAAACTTTTATCTCAGTGACAGAACGGATATGTTTGGTTTTCTTTGCCAGAAGGCACTGAAACAGCCTTATGAAGCGGAAATCATTGATATTGAGAAGTATTAAGCAATGATGCCATAGTATAGATTTATATTTGCGAACATAAAGAGCAGTTCACATAAGCATAAAAAAGCATAAAAAAGCGTATAAAAGCAGTAATCATAAAATTTTGCGGTATGGAAGAAATCTTCTGTGCCGTTTTTTTTTGGAGAAAATGGTTGACAAAACAGAATTACTGTATTATTGTATTATTTAAATAATACAGTAATACAAGCAGGTCAATGAAAATATGAGATGAAAGGAGTTAGACGTATGCAGTTTGATAATGGAATACCTATTTATTTACAGATTATCAGAGAAATGACATTACGAATTCTTTCAGGGAAAATGAAACCTGGGGAAAAAATCTCTTCTGTACGGGAATTGGCAGCGGATTTTGGCGTAAATCCCAATACCATGCAAAGAGCCATGACGGAAATGGAACGGGAAGGCCTTGTGTTTGCAGAGCGTACTAACGGACGCTTTATTACGAAAAATGAGGAGTTACTTGTGGAAAAAAGAAAAGAAATTGCCAAGGAAGGTACGGAAAATTATATCGCCTATATGGAACAAATTGGTTTCACCAAAGAGGATACGGTATCTTATATTTTAGAAACAGAGCAGAAGGGAGAGGAATAAACATGAGCTTATTGACCATTAAGAATTTAAACTATCACTATAATGCAAACGTTGTACTGCGTGACCTGCATTTGGAATTGGACGCAGGGCAGATTGTAGGCTTATTAGGCTCAAATGGCGTAGGCAAAACTACGCTGATGAAGATTATCAGTGGCCTTTTGACCGACTATACAGGAGATGTGCAGGTTGACGGGCATCAAATCGGCATTGAAACAAAGAAGGTGGTTTCCTATCTGCCGGAAAAAACGTATTTTAGAAAGGGCGAAAGCATTGAGAGTGCCATTTCCTTATTCCGAGATTTCTATGAAGATTTTGATGAAAAACGGGCAAGAGAAATGGCAGCAGATTTAAAATTGAATACCAAGCAGAAAATCGGCACAATGTCCAAAGGGATGCAAGAGAAATTACAGCTGGTGTTTGTCATGAGCCGCAGAGCAAAACTCTATGTTCTTGACGAACCTATGGGTGGTGTTGACCCTACGACAAGAGATTATATTCTGCAAACCATTTTGCAGCAGTATGCTGAAAACAGTACAATACTCCTTTCTACCCATTTGGTACATGATGTGGAGCAGATTTTTGACCGTGTGGTTTTCATGAAAGAAGGGAAGGTTTTACTGAATGAACAGGTGGACGTTCTGCGACAGGAAACGGGAATGTCTGTTGACCGTTATTTCAGGGAGGTGTATCGCTGATGTATGGGAAAATTGTGAAGCATGAACTGCTTGCCAATATCAAACTGTATGGCATTATGCTTGGCATTGGACTTTTGATTGTCATTGGCTTGTTTATTGGTGCAACTCCTCTAAACAGCACACATTTTTATATCAATGCGGCAGGAGTAAGTGCAGTGATACTGTTTGTGTTTTCTATGGTGACATTGATGGTAATCATTCTCCTACACTTCATCTGGCAGGGCATTCGTTATGCCCAAAGTATGTATGGCAGAGAAGGTTATTTGAGTTTTACATTGCCTGTTTCCCCTGTAGAATTGATTTTGGGGAAATTTACGGCTTCTGTCATTTTAGGTATTGGTGTTGCTGTTTTATGCGGGCTTCTTATTTTTTCTAATGTCTACAGTATGATGGGAGCTAGCTATATGGAGTTTGGCACTGCATCAGCAGGAGAGGTTTGGGGAATGTTCTATCAGGATATAAAACGTCTGTTTTCCGATCCGCCACTTCTGCGTTGTGCCATTAGCTTTGTTATTGCTATCCTTTTGCGTATGCTGCTGTTGACAAACTATATTTTTTTGGCGATTACCCTTGCCAATTTGCCTTGTTTCCGCAAAGGCAATACCATATTGACTTTTGTTTTCCTTTATTTTATACCTTACATAGAGGAAATTATCATCGGTGTATTTACTACAGCGTTTATTTTCATCAACGGAGGGCATTTCCTTAGATTTTGGGAAAGATTGAATATGGCTATGGAAATCGGAGATTTTTCTACAATCTGGAACAGCAATTTCTATATCATTTGGAGGTGGAATGTGTTACAGTTGCTTTTGGTGGCAATCCATATGATTCTGGTGATTTGGCTGGCCAAGAAGTATACTACTGTAACAGCTTGATTTTGGGAGGTGTATAACCAATGTTTGGAAAGGTTTTTAAACATGAAATGCGTGCTACAGTTTTGCCCTACAGTATCATCTTTGCCATTTGCGTATTTTTTGGGATATGTACTTTTTTTACTGGAGTACCCTATGAAATAACACAGATTCACTCTCTTATGCGATATAAGGAGGGCGGAATGGCAATTATTATTTCTCTTTGCAGTATGGTTGCGGTGCTGATTCCCATTCTTTATTTCATATTGACTTGGATTCGCTATAGCAAAAGTATGTATGGCAGAGAGGGTTATCTCAGCCACAGCTTGCCCGTTTCTTCTGTGAGTCTTGTTTTGGGGAAGTTTGCTTCTTCGGCAGTCTGGGGTGTATGTGTCTACTTAATCAGTGTATTTTTGGTGTGTTCTGTTCTCTATAATACGGCTTTGCCCATATATATTGCTTCTGGTAATACGCTTACGGAATTTTGGGCACAAATCGGAAATATGTGGGAAGATGCCAGTTTAAGAGATTTTCTGCTATCAATATTTTTTTCCAGCTTGCTCCATATCTCTCTTTTTTCACACTATATTTTTCTTTCGGTAACTTTGGCAAATTTGCCTTGTTTCCGCAAAGGCAGCACGATTCTTTCCATTGTATTTTTCTTTCTGATACAATACATAGAAGGTAGATTGATGACATGGGTATTGCGAGATGAGGTAGAACATTTCGTTGCGGAAAATGTTGTACATTGGTTTTCTGCACTTACTGATGTGTTCTCTGTGGAAAATCTATGGTATGTGGCATTGGCGGTGGTTCACCTTGTCATTACCATCTGGCTTGTCAAGAAACATACAGCACTGCAATAAAATAAAATAGAAAGGAGGGATTTTATGGAAAAACAGCAATATATCTGCCCAAAATGCGGCTGCCATTCCTTTGAGGAGGATATGTTCCATGCTACAGGCGGCACAATGGCAAAGTTCTTTGATGTACAAAACAAAAAATTTATTACCATCAGCTGCACAAACTGTGGCTATACGGAGTTGTATCGAGCAGAAACAAGTATGGGACATAATATATTAGACTTCTTAATCGGTGGTTAATGGAACATCTATCTTTTTTCGAAAATGCGGAAGGGGCTGGGAAACGAAGGGTTTCCCAAATGGAATCCGCAATGGGAATTTATTTCCCATGAGGAAAAGCAGAAGTTTCAAGGCTTTTTGCCATTGGAACTTCTGCTTTATCCTTTGTCTGTTCGTCAAAGCCTTGAATGAAATGAGGCTTTGACGAAGGGGGGCGACCTTGTCGACACCCTCAGGACATCGGTGTTTGCCGATGTCCTTTCTTTTAGGGGAAGAAGTAGAAAGAATGTGATCGTTGGGGGAGAAATCACATTCTCCGCTTTTAGTATTGCCAAGGGCAGGAGAAATATACAGCAAATAAAAATTTTTCTGTGTGACAAAAGTCACAGAAATCAAGAGGAAGACATGGTATGATACATTCATAAAAAAAGAAAAAAATTTAAATAGCATTTTTGCAATACAAAAAAGAAAAAATGTGTATAATTGAGGTAAGGAAAAGAAATTTATTGAAAACAGGAGGAGATCAATATGTTACAGATAAAAGCAGACGCATTTCAGAAAGAAGTTATGGAAAGTAAAGTCCCTGTACTGGTGGACTTTTTTGCAACATGGTGTGGCCCTTGCCAGATGATGGGCCCTGTATTGGAACAGCTGCAGACAGAATATGGCGAAAAAGCAAAGATTGTCAAAGTGGATATCGACCAGGCAATGGAACTGGCACAGCAATATCAGGTCATGAGCGTACCTAACATGATTTTCTTTAAAGATGGCAAAGTGCAAGACAGTGTTATCGGTGCAGTACCTGCCAATATCCTGAAAGAAAAAATGAATCAGCTGCTGTAAGAAAAAACAGAAAATAAAAGGACAGAAGGAGCTATCCTCTTGTCCTTTTTGTTTTCCTGCGTTTTTGTTTTCCTTCGTTGACAAGCTATACAAAACGTATTATCATAAAATCAAATGAAAAAGCAGAGGGAGCTTCCAAGAGGAGGCTGAGAGGAAGGGAACCTTCGACCTTTGACCTGATTTGGATAATGCCAACGTAGGGAATGGAGATATGCAGCAAGCGTTTCGTGCAGGGATTTCCAAAGGAAATCTTTTTTTTATGCAGAAAACGGAAAAAGAGGGGTGGAAAAAATGAAAAAACAGAAGAATTATGTGAAGAAAATGGTGCTGACAGCACTTTTTGCGGGTATGGGCTTTGTCCTTTCTACGGCAGTTTATTTCCCCAATATGGCACCATTTCAACATTTTGTCAATGTGCTTGCAGCGGTGTTTGTGGGCCCATATTGGGGATTTTTGGCGGCACTCATTACAGGACTTTTGCGTATGATGACCGGCAGGACATTGCTTGCCGTTATTGGTGCAGTAGTTGGGGCATTTTTGTCCGGATTTTTGTTCCGAAAATCCGGTGGAAAACTGTATATGGCAGTTATTGGAGAGATACTGGGAACAGGTGTGTTGAGTGCGCTCATTGCGTATCCTGTGATGAAATATCTGTATGGCATGGATTTACAGTCTCCATTCTTTTATATTCCTGCTTTTGCACCTTCTTCCGCCATGGGTGCACTGCTGGCAGTAGTGGTATTGGGAGCTTTGAAAAAAGCAGGGGTATACAGAAAAATGATAAATAAAATCAATGAATAAGAACAAGCATAAAAGGAGGAATTACCATGGAAAAGAAAAACGGACAGGATATTCTGGCATTGATTCCCAAACTTATGGAAAATATCAAAGCAAAAGAGCCTGTGGTACAGGCGATTACGAATTTTGTTACGGTAAACGATTGCGCCAATATCATTTTGGCGGCAGGGGCTTCTCCTACTATGGCACATGAAGCGGCAGAGGTAGCAGAGGTAGCCTCTGTGGTGCAGGCACTTGTGATGAATATGGGCACAATGGAAGATGTAAAAGCTATGCTGATTGCAGGAAAGGCAGCAAATGAAGCAGGTGTTCCTGTTGTCCTTGACCCTGTAGCCGTAGGGGCAACAAAACTTCGCAGAGATGGCGGCAAAGAACTTCTGGAAAAGGTGAAGTTTTCCGTTATCCGTGGCAATGCCTCAGAAATTAAGCATTTGGCATTGGGGGCAGGTTCTACCCGTGGGGTAGATGCAGCGGAAGAAGACAGAATTACGGAAGAAAATTATCGGTCTTTTGGATATCTGGCAAGGGATTTGGCAAGAAGAACCGGTGCGGTAGTTGCCATTTCCGGTGTCATTGATATTATTGCTTCTCCTGACCGTGTCATTGCCCTGCGTAATGGAGATGCCATGATGTCCCGTATTACAGGAAGCGGCTGTATGCTGACAGCACTTATGGGGGCATTCTGCGGCGGAAATCCTGACCGGATTTTGGAGGCTGTTGTCTGTGCAGTATCTCTTATGGGGGTTAGCGGCGAGTTTGCAAAAGAAAAGACAGATAGGGAAAAAGCAGGTACACTGACTTTCCGTACCCATCTCATAGACTATATCAGCCTTCTGGACGGCAAAACCGTGCAGGAACGGACAAAACTGGAAGAAGTTTTTTTGTCGGAAAGGGCAACGAAAGCGTCCATGAAACTATACGCCATTACGGACAGAACGTGGCTGAAGGACAGAACCCTCCACGATGTGACAGAAGAGATTTTGGCAGCAGGAGCAACCTTCCTGCAACTTCGGGAAAAGGACTTGGACGAAGGAAAATTTTTAGAGGAAGCAAAAGATTTGGCAGCACTTGCCAAAAAGTACCATGTTCCTTTCGTGGTCAACGATAATATCGAAATTGCCCTTGCCAGTGGTGCAGATGGTGTTCATGTGGGACAAAGCGATATTGTAGGAAAAGATGTGCGTGCCATGATTGGTCAGGATAAAATATTGGGAATTTCCGCCAATAGTGTGGAAACGGCAGTGAAAGCAGAGGAAAGCGGTGCAGACTATATTGGTGTGGGAGCAGTCTTCCATACTTCCACAAAGAAAGATGCAACAACGCTTTCCCATGCAGATCTGCTTGCCATTTGTCAGGCAGTGCATATTCCTGTTGTTGCCATTGGCGGGATTAACGAAACAAATGTTATGGAATTGAAAGGCAGCGGGGTAGACGGTATTTCCGTTATCTCTGCGCTCTATGCAAAGGAAAATCCGGGTGAGGCAACCAGATATCTTATGGGAAAAGTGGAAGAAATGTTGAATTAAAGAGGCTTGGCAATGTGCAGATGTGGTATTCTTCAAAATACTGCATCTGCTTTTTTTGTGAAGAATCAGTGAATATGAAGGTTCGTTCATCATCTATGCGTTTTTTTGGGAAATCTTTTTTCAATGCCTTAAAAAATATATATAAAGA
>JAHHTX010000014.1 GCA_020024255.1 Anaerotignum sp. | reverse complement strand
TCAAGGCTTTTTTGCCATTGGAACTTCTGCTTTATCCTTCTGTCTGTTCGTCAAATCCTTGAATGAAATGAGGCTTTGACGAAGGGGGGCGACTTTGTCGACACCCCTAAACCGGTTTTTGCCGGTTTTCGTTGGTGGTATCATACCCATTTTGTGGCGTATGAACAGTATTTGATGAAATAAAAACAGATAAAAAATGAATACGTTCATGTATGGAACTGTATTACATATCTGAAATTCCTGTGTTTTCTTCATTTGCAGTGTGGTGAGAGATGATTTTCTTCACATTTTTTTCAAATTTTACACGAGGCAGCATAACCATATGTCCGCAGCCACAACACTTTATGCGAAAATCGATACCGGTACGCAGGATTTCCCATTGGTTAGAGCCACAAGGGTGGTTTTTTTTCATTTGTACAGTATCACCTACAAAGAACTGCATAATTCATACCTCCTTACGATTTTACAATATGCAGAGAACGTTGGGGGAAGGGAATCTCAATACCTTCCTTGTCCAGACGGTTTTTGATGCGGCGACGCAGCTCTGCTTCCACAACGAGATTTGTCTTGGTTTGGCACTTTGCCACAATTTTGATGGTGACAGCCGAATCATCTAGTCCTATAATACCCGAAAGGACAGGGGTTTCCAGAAGTTCTTCCATATCTGCTGTTTTTTGCATTTCATCTTCCAGAACAGCAAGGACATGGTCGATGTTTGCGTTGTAGGAAACACCTACGGTAACAATGGCGTTGATATAATCTCGACAAAGATTGGTTACTGTGCCCACAGAGCCATTGGGAATGATGTGGATACAGCCTTGTGCATCTCGTAGCTTGGTGGAGCGAAGAGTAACGCTTTCCACGGTTCCTGTGATATTTTGTATGCTAACAACATCTCCCACAGCATAATGGTCTTCAAAAAGAATGAAAAATCCTTCCATCATATCGGTAACAACGCTTTGGGCACCCAAACCAATGGCAACAGAGCCTGCACTGGCAATGACAACCAGAGAGCGGCTGTCTAAGCCAAGATAGTTTAATACAGTAAAAATACCGATAAAATAAATACCATATTTAGTTACACTAGATGTGATAGAGGTCAATGTTTTTGCTTTGCGTTCTGTCATGGCAAGATGTTGTTTTTTTGTCTGTGCAATAAAGAACCGCTTTGCGATGTGGTTGGTGATGCGGATTAAAAACCAGCAGATGACAAAGGTAAGCACAATTTTGCCGATGTTTAAACCGATGCCCAGTAAAAAGTCAATGCTTTTTTCTACTATAGATGGTGTTTGTACAGAAGGCGGACCTGCGGCAAATGCAGGTACTTCTGTGGCTTGGGGTAAAGAATCTGTTGGAATTACTGGCATTTATATTCTCCTGTCTTTATATTCTGTGGCAGTTTTAATAAAATAAGTAAAGACTGCCTTTTGTTTTTCCTGCTGCATGGCTTCAGGATGCCACTGTACACCCAAGACGAAAGGCATGGCTTTCTGCTCTATGGCTTCAATGAGTCCGTCACTGCTGTAAGCGGCGACAAAGAATCCTTTTCCCAATGTATTTATTGCCTGATGGTGAAAGGAATTAACGGTTGTTTTTTCCTCTTGCCATAGCTTTCCCAAAATGCTGTCGGGCGTGGGCGTGACAGTGTGTGTGCCATAAAAGCGAGGTGCATTTTGGTTGTGTTTTAAGGTGGTATCCGTTTGCACTGCAATGTCTTGGTAAATACTACCGTTTGCCGCAATGTTTAAAATTTGCATTCCCCGACAGATACCCAATAGAGGAATTTGTCGCAGGAAGGCTTCTTTGCATAGCCAAAGTTCAAAGTTGTCCCGCAAAGGGGAGATTTCTCCGCTTTCCCGAATGGGTTCTTCGTTGAACAAAAGAGGGTCAACATCGCCACCGCCACTGAACAGAATCCCGTCTGCAAAATCGGGAAAGATTTCTGTAGGTGTCAGCATAACGGGAATCCCTCCTGCCTGCATAATGGCATTTGTATAATCTTCGCTGAGGATAAACCTTCTTTTGTCGTAAGAATAGTCCGGCGTAATGCCGATAATGGGTTTGTTTTTCATGAACAAAGCTCCTTTTTGCCAATTAAGAATAGTATACAAAAAAAACAGTATCTTTGCAATGGAAAGAAATGTGGTAAAAATTGGCATACAATAGAAATTTTCATTTATTCATGATGATTTACAAAAGGGAAAAAGGGGAAAGCAAACGAAATGGGTACTGTTTCCCCCAGAAATGGCAAAGGAAAATTCGGTATGCCAAGGGAATTTTGCTCCATTAAGCATCTCTTAAAGTACCCATTGCAGGATTAAGCACAGGGAAATGATGCCGAAAAAGGGCAGGAAAATACGTTTTATCCTTTTCTGTCGAAAATCAGAAAACCTGCTAAAATTCGGCAATGATTTGTTTGTTTTTGTCTGTTTTGGCAAAGGAGTTTTCCATGGCTTTTTCGATGTGCCCTTGCAGAAAAAGTGGGTGGTATGGTATGATGAAAAAAACGGATTGCAGCCACAAGCATTTCGTATACGGCGCAGTATGGATTTATGCGGCAAAAATCGGAATAGGAGGATAAGTCATGAGAACATTAGGAATTATCGGTGCAATGGAGGAAGAAATTTCGTTTTTGCGGGAAAAGATGGAAATTGTCACCTCAAAAAACATTATTGGCTTGACATTCTATGTAGGCAGATTTGCAGGTAATAATGTGGTATTGGTAAAAAGTGGCATTGGCAAGGTTAATGCGGCAGTATGTACACAGGTGCTGATTGACCACTTTGGTGTGGATTATGTTATCAATACAGGAGTTGCAGGTGCACTTTCCGAAGATTTACATATTGGGGACGTTTTGATTTCCATAGATGCAGTACAGCATGATATGGACACAACAGCATTCGGCGATCCGATTGGCACCATTCCCCGTCTTGCGGAAAGTTATTTTCCGGCAGATGAAGCATTGATTCATCTGGCACTTTCGGCAGCCAAGGAGCTAAATGTGGATTATGCGGTGAAAGAAGGCCGTGTAGCAAGTGGTGACCAGTTTATCAGCACAAAGGAACAGCGGGAAAAAATTCGTCATTATGTCAAAGGTGATTGTGCGGAAATGGAAGGTGCAGCCATCGCCCATACTTGCTATTTGAATCGGATTCCTTATTTAATTATTCGTGCAATTTCCGATGATGCTTGTGAAAAAGCGGAAATGTCTTTTGAAGAATTTTGCATAATGGCAGCAAAAAGAAGCAGTGATTTGGTTGAAAAAATGATGGAAATGATGAAATAAGGTATCACAAAAGAGAAAAAGAAATTGCTTCGCCCATCTTGTCATCTGTGATTTTGTGGAGTATAATGCAAACAGCGGAATTTACTGAGAATACAGTATACTCCATAATTTGAATTAACACAGAAAGGCGATGGCTATGACAGCAAAAACATATGGGTATATTACAAAAGAAATTGAACTGGAGCAAATTTATCGTTTTGTGGTAAAATATTTTGATCCAGAGGCAAAAGTCAACCGTTATGAAAACAGATTTGGCGAAAGCAATGAAATGGCGGTATACTTTACCTACAAGGGAGAAGAAAGACGTCTGTTCAGTATGGTATACAAGAGCCGTAAATTTTCTAAGACGGGAGAAAAAAGACGTCTGATTTTTCTGGATTTGGATTTTTGGGGACACAGCGTGGAAATTATGCGCTCCATTATCTCCTTCTTCAGCGGATGGCTAGATGAAAACGATTGTGATCGGGAAGGGGCTTACTATATCGATGAGCAGCCTGATGGTGTCATTCCCAATATCATCAAGATTACGAGAAAAGAACTGAACAGGCGTATGGGCGGTATGGTCGTGATTGTAGATGATGAGGAAGAAGAAAAATAAACAGGTAGAGAGGTCTGTACAAAAGAGTATCAAAATGGAATCCGCAGCGGGAATTTACTTCCCATAAAAAAGCAGAAGTTTCAAGGCTTTTTGCCATTGGAACTTCTGCTTTATTCTTCTGTCTGCTCGTCAAAGCCTTGCATGAAATGAGACTTTGTCGACATCCACAAGCAGGGATTTCCCTGCTTTTTTAATATCTTCTATTGACATAATCATCAATGAGGGATTTTTTGCTTTCCTCCTGAAAGACACCTTCCTCCCGCAAACATTTTAAAATCAAGGGGCTGGTGGAATGGAGAATGATTTCCTCCTCAGGGATGTTGATTTCAAAGAGTTTCCCCTTCAAAAATTTACTGCGGATTTTGATAAAATAGGCTTCTACACCATGAAAATCAAGCATTCGCAGTGCAGCCAGTGTTGCTCTGTCTTTTTTGGAATAGTAGTAGTTGCTTTTTTCTCGATAATCCTGTTTCAGTTCATAGTCCAAATCTTTTGTGGTACTGACAGACTTCATTTGTTTTGCGAGGGCATTATAATATTGATAGTTGAATAATGCCTTTTCCACTGTATCAATATTGCGGAAAGGCTGGATATCCCCATAAACAACAGCCTCATAGTTCCGCTCAAGATATTCTCTTTTTGTCATATCGCCTTTGGCATACTGGTCAATAAGGCTTTGTCGGTATTTGAAATATTTTTGTATTGCATTCATGAGATTCCTCTTTTCCATCCATTCCCTATAGAAGATTGCCTGCCCAACCTGATACAATAGCAGAAGAATATAGGGAGGACATTGGGTATGGAAACATTTCTGAATTATTATGAAAAAATGATACAGCCGCAAATTGCTGCCGCAGACATTTTTCTGCGTACAGAGCCGCAGCCGTATCCTTTACACAAGGCAGCAGAGGTTTTGCAGATGCCTCTGGCAGAAGCTGCTGCTGTGTTGCAAAAAGAGCAGAGCCAAGCCATAAGCAAAATGGATTTTCTACAGTTAATGCAAAAGGGTGTGTCGCCTTTTTGCCAGATGTTTCGGCGGGAACTGGCAAGCGGCTTGCCAACGGTGTATACACCGGAACAAATTTCGTTTATTTATGATTTGGATATTGCAGTTGTCACTGATGCCATGGTGCGGACAGGGTTTTCCAAAGTGCCAGAACTTCTTCTGCCTCTTCTGTTTGGTGCGATTTTACTTAAAGATACACAATATCAGATTTAATTTGTTCTTTTACATCATTTCCACAAAGGGTGGCAATGAGTTCCAATGCGAAAGCCATAGCAGTGCCAGGGGCACGAGATGTGATGATATGCCCGTCTTTGCAGACAGGTTCTTTCACTACATCTGCTCCCATAAGCCGTTCCTCCATGCCGGGATAAATGGTGGCTTTTCTGCCTTTCAGAATGCCATGATATCCCAGAACCATGGGGGCGGCACAAATGGCACAGATGAATTTTTCTTTTTCGTGGAAAGAAAGAATCATCTCTTTCAGTCCTTCATGCTCCTGTAAATGTTGTGAACCCGGCATACCGCCCGGTAAAATCAGCATATCTGTTTTTGCAATTTCCTGTTTATCAAAGAGCATATCTGCTGTATAGGTGATGTGATGTGCACCTGTTACTTCTTTTTTTTCGGTCAGGGAAACGAACTTTGCATCTACACCTGCACGTCGCAATAAATCTAAAGGCGTTACCGCCTCAATTTCTTCAAAGCCTTCCGCTAAAAAAATACTTGCTTTTTTCATGCTTTATCCCACCTTCATTTTCTTAATTGTATTTGTTTTTATTATATGTCGGTCAATGCTATTTAGCAAGAAAAAGACGAAAAGGTATTGACAGTCCTCTTTTCTCTCGCTATCCTGTTAAAAAAGAAAAAGGAGATCTAAATGATGAAGGAAATTGAACGAAAGTTTTTGACTGAGAAAGTCCCATTTGTATTGACAGATTTTCCCGAACAGAAGATTAGACAAAGCTATTTACATCTTTCTCCTACCATTCGTATCAGACAGACAGATAACCGCTTTTTTCTGACCATAAAAGGAAAGGGGCATTTGGCAAGGGAAGAGTATGAACTTGAAATTACAGCGGAAGAATATCAGGGACTTTTGCAAAAGGCAGAAACGCCTGCCGTAGAAAAAAAGCGATATCTTGTACCTGTGACTCAGGGCTTGACGGCAGAGGTAGATGTCTATGAAGGTGCTTTGGCAGGGCTGATTACCACAGAGGTGGAGTTTCCTTCAGAAGAAGCGGCAAAGGCCTTTGTACCGCCTGCTTGGTTTGGAGAAGATGTGACAGCAGACAAACGGTATAAAAATACCTTTTTGGCAGTTCACGGTATCCCTGCAGAAAAAGAATGATGTATTTCTGTTCTGTTCTGCCTGTTTTGTTCATAGAATGATAGCGGTACAGACAAGCAAAGAGGAGGACAGGGTATGTATAACAGAAGATACCATAAGGCATATTGGATGATGGAACAGGAAACAACCGGTTACGGCTTACAGCAGGGAACGCCTTGGGGAAGCTGTGTTTTAGAAATAAAAAATGGAAATGGGCGGCTGACCGTGACGGTGGAATCTCTTTTGCCCTTGCGGAAGGGACATTATGGTGTGTATGCGGCTTTGTCGGCACAAGGAAAGGAATCATCTGCATTTTGCGGTATTTTGACGCCCAATGGCAACGGACACGGAGAAATGCAATGGAACTTTTCTGCGGATAATGTGGCAGAGGAGTTTTTGGCAGAGGACATTTTTGCGGTTGTGGTTCTGGCGGAGGAAACAGGACAGCAGGGACTTATCGCACCCCTAACTGCCTATTGTCAGGAAAAGCAGGAATGGCGGACTGCCGTTTCCCCAAAATCTCCAAAACAAGACATAACGAAAGAGGTGCAGCAAGAGATGCAAAAAGAAGAGGAAAAGACTGCTGTGGCAGAGCTGAAAGCGGCAGAATCCCTCTATACAGCGACAGCAGAAACACCCATGACCATAGCAGAGCCGCCTATTGCGGCAGAAAAAACGGAAAAGATGGAGCAAACGGAAAAAATGGGGCAAACAGAGAAAACAGAACCACAAAAGCAAGAAGAAGCGGCATCAGATGGTCTTTTGGAAGAAGGTATTCACGGCAGTTTTCGTGGCTTGCTCAAAAAATTTAAAAAGGAGATGAACCAATTAGAAGAAATGGGTATTCTCTCAGCAGAGGAGAGCAGACGGATACAGGGAATCTCCGAAGAAAACCATGACACAGAAGAAGCAAATCCCATTCGGAAAGAAGGTATTACGGAAAGAACCCGTACAGAAGCAAAAATACAGCTTGCCAAGAACAACTATGTCATCGAAAAAGACAAACAATTTGCAATGAAGAAAGAGCAGGCAGAGGCACAAGAGGCAGAGAACCAGTGGATATTTGCAGATCACCCTGCCATATATCCTTTTGGAGATGGAGAAGAATGGGTATGTATCCAACCAGAGGAACTGACCATGTTAGAAACGATTCCTGCACATTGGCAGAGGGATTTTTTCTATCTTCTTCCATGGCATAGAGATAAGCACTTTATTGCACAGGAAAAAGAGGGCAGTATTTTTATTGGTATTCCTGATACATATTCGGGGGAAGGCGAAAAGAAGGCAAAGGAACATGGTTTTTCTACCTTCCGCCCTGTAGAAGGAAAAACCGATGTAGGTTATTGGATTGGAAAAGTATAAGGGCAAATAGGCTGGAATGGTTGCAACAAATAGGTTTTTTATAGTATGATACCTTAATGGAAAGAAGAATGGAGTAAGAAAAAGGAGCTTTGATCATGAGAATACGAAAGAAACCCTGGGCGGAAGAAGAATTGGCACAAAACAGCCACGTTATACAAGATGCCCCTGGTTTGAAAGGAAAATGGGCGGAGTACTTTGGCAATGAAAATCCGATTTATGTTGAAATCGGTTGTGGAAAGGGCGGCTTTCTCCGTAAAAATGCCGAGGCTTATCCCCATATAAATTTTGTGGGTATTGAAAGACAGATGAGCGTAGTGGCTGTTGCGGCAAGACGCATAGAGGAAGAGCTGCCCAATCTTGCTTTTGTGCTGACAGATGCGAAAAATCTTTTGGAACTTTTTGCTGTAGGCGAGTTTCAGCGGCTGTACTTGAATTTTAGTGACCCATGGCCCAAAAAACGTACATACAAACGTCGTCTTACCTATCGTGGCTATCTCCAAAGCTATCGAGGAGCCTTTGGCAAAAAAGGAGAAATTTTCTTTAAAACCGATAATAGAGGGCTTTTTGAATTTTCATTAAATGAATTTTGTGCCGATAACTGGAAGTTGTCAAATATTTCTTTAGATTTGCACCATAGTGATTATAAAGAGAATATTATGACAGAATATGAAGAAAAATTTTCCGAACAGGGTATGCCCATTTATCGCCTGGAAGCAAGATATGGTATAGAAACGAAAGAAACAGAAGGAAATGGTATAGGGAAAGAATAATCAAACAGATATCTGTTTCTGGCTGTAGACCAAAGTCGTTTTTATCTTTTTTAGGAAATGCGGAATTGACTCCCCGTAAGGAAAAACAGAAGGTGCAAGGTGTTGCTCTGTAAACCACATGGTTTGCAGAGCATTTTCTTTTTTTATTATTGCGTAATGCACAGTAGTGTGCTATACTGTGTAAAGAACAGTAGTATAGCCAAATCAGAAAGGAGCAGATGCTATGAAAAATGATTTTCTCTATACGTTATCCAGAAAGTTATCTTTTGCTGTGCCATTTGGAGAAATGCAGGATATTTTACAGGACTATATGGACTTTTCTGCCCAAAAGGATTACAAGGAGGAGGCAGATGCGGTACTTTCTGCCTTGCAGCTCCCCAAAAGACGAAGCAGACGTTCTTGTTTGTTTTGGTGCATATATGTGGGACTGCACCTTTTTGCTCTTCTGCTTATTTTTAGAAAGACCAGTTTTTTTCAGGGAATGAGCTTTTCCCATGGGATATTTTGTATTTTGGGTATTTGCATATCTTTTTTGGTATTTCCCTTTTTGCTTTGGCACAAAAAAGCCGTGTTAATGGGAAAGTTTTATGAAAATACGAAAAAAGAAAAAATATTCCTTTTTCTTCTCCACTTACTTTGCTTTGGATTTGTGGTGTTTTTTGTGAATCCTAATGTCATATATGGCAGTATTGCCATAGTTCAATGGGTAAAACGCATTGGTGTGGTTTTTGCCATGATGATGAGTATGCTTACCTACTACTGCTTTTTGACCAAGGGAATATCTTGGTATATCCCCATGCAACATAGCTTTTTTACCCTTGGTTTTCTTGTAGCACTGCAACAGGAGCTGACCAGAATGGATATAGTGGATATAAGCAGTGAAATATCATATCGAACATTTAGTATTATGGCATTTACCGTCTACTTGTGTTTTTTGGCATTGTCTTTTATGCTGTATGGAATGGGAAAGAAAGGGGAATGGTTGTGGATACGCAAATGAAAAAGGGTGTCCTTGATTTATGTATTCTGCATTTGGTCAGTACCCATGATACAGTTTACGGATATGACCTGATGAGAGAGGTGGCAGATTTTTTTCCGGAAGTGGGGGAAAGTACCGTGTATGCCATTTTACGCCGACTGCATAAAGGTGCATATCTTTCTGTCAGTATAAAGGAAAGTCAAGAAGGCCCCAAGAGAAAATATTATGCTGTTACACCGAAAGGCATGGTATTTTTGCAGGAGCAGAAAACAGAATGGAACAGATTGGTTGGCATTACCAAAGCACTTGGTATGATTTCATAAAAATGACCGTATAAGGCAAAAAGCCACCCATTATTTATTGGGCGGCTCAGCCTGCCGAAATGGAATCCGCAATGGGAATTCACTTCCCATAAGGAAAAGCAGAAGTTTAAAGGCTTTTTTGCCATTGGAACTTCTGCTTTATCTTTTTTTGCCCGTCAAAGCCTTGCATGAAATGAGGCTTTAACGAAGGGGGGCGACTTTGTCGACCCCCTCAACTGGCTTTTATCATACATTTTCAAAATTTCGCAGGTTTTGATTTGTATTTTATTCGTAGTATTCTACAGCATCAAAAGAACCGATTGCACCGCAGACCTTGCAGGCGTCTGGGCGGTGGTCAAAAGTAGCCCCGCAGAATTGACAGCGGTATCCACTCTTTTTCTGTCTTGCAACAGGTGCAGAACTTGCAGAATCATCTGCAGCAACTTTGGACGGATCTGTTTTGTTCATCTGTGCCAACAGTGTCATGAAACGGTTTTCATGGTTTTTTTCAATGGCTGCAACGTGTTCAAACATGACAGCAATTTCTTCCAAACCTTCCTGTCTTGCTTTTTCTGCAAAAGAAGGATACATATTATGCCATTCTGCATATTCTCCCTGAGCAGCGGTAATCAGACAGTTTTTTGTTTTGTCGGGTTTGCCGAAAAGCTGTTCAAACCAGAATTTTGCGTGCATCATTTCGTTCTTTGCCATTTCTTCAAAGGCATCTGCAATATCGTTGTCGCCGTTTCTTCTGGCTGCCTGTGCAAAGTATGTATATTTGTTTCTTGCAATGGATTCTCCTGCCAGTGCTTTTTGCAGGTTTTCTTTTGTTTGTGTGTTTTCCAAGTTCATAAGTATCCCCCTTTTATTATTTTAGTGGACAAAGCGTTGTCTATTCTTCGTGATTGATAGTAATTATTAACTGACAATTACTATCTTAGGGTTATCTTATCATATATTTCCCCATTTAGCAAGAGTAAAACCAGCTTTTTTTCGTTTTTTAGTGATACACTGTAGGGAGTACACCAAAAAGGAGAAAAAGTATGACAATACAAATGATGGAAGGCGTAAAGAAACGATTTGTTTCTGTTTCTGTTTTGGCATGACTTTCTTCAGGCAGTAAATCTTCGTTGGGTGTAGTTCGTTTTATAAAAAGATAAAGAAGCCCCGCAAGGAATGGTAAGGCAAAAATGCAGTGCAGTCCCAATCCAAGAAGTGTTGCACCTGTAGACAATTCGGCAGCTTCCTGTATTTCCGGTTTGGCAAAGTACATCATGGACCAGTTGAACGCATTGATGCAGAAATGGGGCAGCAAGGAAGCAAAAAGAGAGCCGGTGCGTTGTACCAAAAAGGCAAAAACTCCGCCCAATATAAAAGCATAGGATGCCTGTTGCAAATTCATATGCAGTAGGGCAAATAAAAAGGCACTGATGAGAATTGCTTTCATTTTGCCCAAATGGGAATAGGTATGCAGGGCAATGCCCCGAAACAGCATTTCTTCAAAAATGGCAGGCAGTATTGCCAGAGATAAAAGGGGCAGAAAAAAGCCACTGCCTTGAAAGCTTTCCATTGCCTGTTCTGCAAGATTCGGCTGCAAAAAAGAAGTCAGAAACACCAAAAGCGACATAAACGGTTGCAAAAAAGCGGCAATACAAATACAAAGCAGTGCATCAAAAAAACGAATCCGATGGAAAGAAAAACACTCTTTTATCGGTGTTTTTGAAAGAATGGGATACAAAAAAAGCAAGGGCAGAAAAATGAATGTTTGCTGTATGGCAGAAATCAGTGCGGTATTCCAAGAAAAAAGAACTGGAAAAATCAAGATGATGGTTGAAAGAAAAGGGACAATCAAAAAATAGAGAAAAACGAAAAGAAAATATCGGTTGGAACGAATGGTTTGATTCATAAAAAAACCTCCTTAATAAAGCAAATAAAATTGAGGCAGGGCATTTTTTCAACAGTGCCCTGCCAAAGTCATGATTATTCTGGTGAATTATTTTCCTTTGTTGCAGTAATTATGGAAAGAATGTCTTCTGTCTGTGTGCCATATTTTTTTGCATATCTTTTTTCAATATATTCTGTGCAAAACATTTTTATGGTTGCAAATACCGGAACACCGACAAACATACCCATAGGCCCCATGAGCATACCCCCGACGACAACGGCAAGTATAATCCAAAGAGGGCTGATTTCCAAGGAATTCCCCAAGATTTTCGGCCCTAAGAAGTTGCCGTCAAATTGCTGTAATGCCAAGATGAAAATGCCCACCCAGATGGCATCAATAGGACTGATAAGCAGAGT
The DNA here is from genome assembly GCA_020024255.1 of Anaerotignum sp. GTDB lineage: Bacteria > Bacillota > Clostridia > Lachnospirales > Anaerotignaceae > Anaerotignum. Next base: position 18,094 of record JAHHTX010000014.1, on the reverse strand, counting down.
GATTACGACAGATGGAATCCCGCCAAGGAAAGGCCCAAAGTAGGGAATCATGTTGGTTACGCCGATAATTAAGCTGAGTACCAGTGTCAAAGGTGCACCGATAAGGGATAGTCCGATAAAAGCAAGTATGCCGATAATCAGGGAGTCTACGGCTTTCCCAACAATAAAACTTTGGAAAATACGATGAATACGTTTGGCATTATAGAAACAGTTCTTCGCTGTTTTTTGCGGCAGTATGGTAAGTGCAATTTTGCAGAGATGCTTTCCGAAATCTTCTTTGTCATAGAGCATATAGAAAGAAATAAAAATACCCATGATGGTATTCAGTGCAGCTCGTCCCATATAGAATACATTGCCCAAAATGGTTTCTGCCAATTTGGGAATATCGTGAGAAGCAACGGTGAGAGATTCCAAAAGGCGGTTGATTACCTGATTTACGTTTTTTCCATTGATGTAAGTGATACCCTGAAACAGTTCGTCGATTTTTCGATTCAGTGTTGCCGTATATATGGGAAGTTGACTGGTAAAGGTCAAAACAGATGCTTTAATTTCCGGAATCAGATAAATGACAATCCAAATGATGCCGCCAATAATGACGGTATAAATCAGTAGAATACACACAAGCCGTACACTTTTTGGATGTTTTTTGCAAAAATTCCAGCGGGATAATGCCCGTGTTTCAAAGAAGTTTAAAAAGGGATTTACCACATAGGCAAACATGAAGCCCAAAAAGAAGGGCCAAAACATGGTACGGACAAATGCAATTCCGTGGGCAATGGCTCCGCCGATACTGGGTAGATTGCCAACAACCTTTTCAAATAGAATGGAAGCGGCAAGGGCGGCGAACGTATAAAGGGCAATTTTAAAGTATACCCTGTCAGTTTTTAAAAAAGGGAATTTTTTCAATGTATCTGCACTCCTTGTCTGTTTTGATCACTTTTTGTTTACTTTCATTTTATCATACTATGAATAAATGAAATATACCAGCTAATTTTTTATATATTTTTTGAAAGGGGCATAGGATTGGAAATGAATATAGGAGAGGGAACAGAGGTTACCTGATTTCTGTCAATTTTATTACGTTTTTCTATCTGCATTGACGGACACCACAATGGCTTTTATAATGAATTTAACATGAAAAGCAGAAAAAGAAAGGTGGTTGGGATATGGAGGAGAGTAAAATTCAGGCATTTCAGGAGGAGTTTACAGAAATAGAACAGGAAATTGGAAAAACCATTATTGGGCAGAAGGACTTGATTCGCAGTGTACTCACTGCAATGGTGGTAGGGGGAAACGTACTTCTGGAAGGAATGCCGGGACTTGGAAAAACAAGATTGGTAAAAGCCATGGGGACGGTTATGGATTTGGATTTTTCCCGTATCCAGTTTACGCCTGACCTGATGCCGGCAGACGTAACAGGTACAGGTGTTTTGGAGGAAGATGGAAAGGGCGGACGTGCAATTCGTTTTCAAAAAGGCCCTATTTTTGCTCATTTGGTATTGGCAGACGAAATCAACCGTGCCACACCAAAAACACAGTCGGCACTTTTGGAAGCCATGCAAGAGCACACCGTAACAGGTGGACGGGAAACCTATAGACTTCCCGAACCGTTCTTTGTATTGGCAACACAAAATCCTTTGGAAACAGAGGGGACATATCCTCTGCCGGAGGCACAGATGGATAGATTTCTCTTTCAAATGAATGTGGAATTTCCCACAAAAGAGGAACTGACGGAAATTGTTCTGATGACGACAGGAAAGGAAGAACCGGAGCCAAGAAAGGTATGCAGCAGAGAAAAACTTCTTTCTCTTCGAGAGATTGCCGTACAAGTGCCTGTGGCAACACCTGTGGCAGAGTATTTGACAGAAATGGTACTGAAAACCCACCCTACTTATGAAAATGCACCGGAAGAAGTGAAGCAGTATGTACGTTATGGGGCAAGCCCCAGAGGAGGACAGGCGATATTAAAGGCAGCCAGAGTGTTTGCACTTTTGGACGGCAGATACCATGTTTCCTATGAAGACATAAAAAAAGCAGCAAAACCTGCTTTGCGGCATCGCATTTTCTTGAATTTTGAAGGTATGGCAGAAGGAAAAACAACAGACGAAATCATAGAGGCGTTGTGGTGAGATGAAACGGACAGAGGAACTCTTGACAAAGGAATATCTGGCAAGACTGGGCGAAATGACCATACAGCTGAAAGGCAGACTGCGAACCGATGGATACAGTGGGACAAGACGCTCTCTGGCAAAGGGCAGTTCTTTGGAATTTTCTGATTTTCGGGAATACCAGAGAGGCGATGAGCTGCGTCTTGTGGACTGGAACGGCTTTGCAAGATTTGGACGGCTGTATGTGAAGGAATTTTTAGAAGAAAAGCAAGCGGCGATTCACATTTTTTTGGATTGCAGCCGTTCTATGGACTGGCAGGAAAAATTCCCTGTGGCAAAAGCAGTGGCGGCTTCTCTTGCCTATGTGGGACTGCATGGCGGTGATGGGGTGCAGCTTCTTCCCTTTGGCGAACATTTGCAAGAAAGGCAAAAACTGGCACAGAAAGGGCAGTTTGCCAAAGGTGTTTCTTTTCTTTCTGCATTGCAGGCAGAGGGGAAAACGGATATATTGCAGGCAGTAAGAGAAAGCAGTAGATTACAAAAAGGCATTGCTGTTGTGATTTCTGATTTTATGGTAGAAAAAGGTATCGAGGATGCTGTGAAATTGTTGCAGCAAAAAAGACAGGAGGTTTTGCTAGTTCAGGTGCTTTCCAAAGAGGAGGCAGTGCCAAAGGCAGGAGGTACAGTACGTCTTGTGGATAGAGAAACGGGAGAAAAGCGGGATTTGGAACTGACTCCCCAAACTGTGGCAGCTTATGAAAAAGCACTCCGCAGACAAAAAGCGGCTCTTGCCGGTTTCTGCCGAAAAAGAGATGCAGCGTTTTACAGCATGGATGAAGAAACACCCCTCTTACAGGCAGTTTATGAAATTTTAACATGAAAATTTGTGGGACCTTGGAAGGATATATGGCTTTCCGAGGTCTTATTTTTTGGTATATGTACAGAAACGAGTTCTTTTTGTTGTAAGGCTTTTGCCAGAGAAGGAGAAATTTGGTACTTTATGCAGAGAAAAGAAGGTGGATACAGGCACAGAAGGTGATTTTCGTATTGAGAAAAGAGGGAGTTTGTGCTATACTGAATAATCAATGCAGTGGGTGAAAGACTGCCCCCTGTGAGAAAACAAGAAAAAAAGGGGGCGTTTTTGTGTCAAAATGGGAATTTGATGTTGCCAAGAGTATTCGTATGACAGAGGATTTACAATGTCAGATGCTGACGCAGCTTTCGGATTTTTACACAGCACTGCATCGGAATGCGTCTAAAACAGAAAAGACAGAGATACTTGCCAATATGGAGGTTTCTCTCTATTTGATGGCAGAAAAACTTGGTATTTCTGCGGAAGCCATAGACAGAAAGGCGGCAGCAAATATCCGTCTTGGGCTTTTGCAGGAGGAAAATGAGCCTTGGCGAGAGGCGCTTCTTGCAGGACTGCACAGACTGGAACGCTGAGAAATTTTTGTGTACGTTTTCTGAAAATTTTCTAAGGGTACAGAGCAGTATCATGGAGGCGAAAGATGAAACAGAGTATAAAAAAAGAAAAAATACGTTTTCGAGAGCGATGGCTTTTGGACATTGTGTTGTCGATTTTTGTTGTCATACTGGGATTGATTTTGGATATTCGGCTTGGTATCGGGGCATTTTTTGGGATTATTGCAGGAGTTTTTCTCCGTCCTTTGGTCAAGGATTTACTCTCCTCCGATGAAAAAGAAGAAGGACAAGAAAGCCGTTTTCTGGATACAGATATCCTTCGTGAGAATTTTTCCATCCCGCAAAATCTTCCGTTGCCTTATGCCATTTTGGATATACGGGGCAAAATCATGATGTATAACGAAAAATTTCTTGAGGTATTTCCTTGTGTGGACGATGCAAGACTTGTCATTGATGAATTGATGAAAACTAGCGGTGCAGGTGAGGTAGATTATATTTCTGTTGGCAACAAGTGTTATGAGGCTGCACTGGATCACTGTGATGTTATGGATAAAAGCGGTGCAGTGGGTGCAGTGCTGACATTGATTATGCAAGATGCTACAGAGGTTTGCCGTTTGCAGAAAGAACTTGCGGAAAAAGAAACGGTTGTTGGCATTATCCTGATTGACAACTTTGATGATGTAGTGGACAGCATGGACGAGAACCGTTTGCCCATTTTGTCGGCACTCATCGACCGAAGGTTGAATCAGATTGCTTCTTCTGTAGGTGGTGTCATGAAGAAGCTGGAAAAGGATAGATATATTTTTCTTTTGTCCAAGGGCAGTCTGAAACAACTTCAGGAAAAGAAGTTTGAGGCTTTTGATGAAATTAAGGTTACCAGTGTGGGACAGCATATTCCGGTTACCATGAGTATGGGAATTGGTATGGGCGGCGGTTCTCTGGATGAAGCCATGCAAAGTGCAAAAGCAGCTATGGATTTAGCACTTGGCAGAGGCGGCGACCAAATTGCCATTAAAAACGGTGAAAAATATGATTTCTATGGCGGAAAAAGTGGAGAAATTCATCGAAATGCCCGTATTCGTGCCAGAGTGAAGGCAGAAGCACTTATGGAACTTATGCGAGATGCTTCCGGTATTTTGGTTATGGGGCATAAACAGGCAGATTTGGACAGCTTAGGGTCTTGCATTGGTATTTGTGCTATGGCAAAGAGCATCGGTAGAAAATGCAATATTGTAATGAACAAAAGGAATGCAGGTGTCCGCAGACTTTGTGAGAAGATGGAGGAAAGCGGGGAGTTTGATGGTGTCATTATAAAGGAAAGTGATGCCATGCGTATACTCAATGACAAGAGCCTTGTGGTTATTGTGGATACCCACAGAGAGTCTATGGTAGATAGTGAACAGGTTTTGATGGCGGCAAAGAAAATTGTTGTCTTTGACCATCACAGAAAAAGTACGGACTTTATCAATGAAGCAGTACTGATTTATCATGAGCCCTATGCTTCTTCCACAGCAGAACTGATTACGGAAATGATACAACATATGGACAAAACCGTAAAACTTAGTAACATAGAGGCAGATGCCCTTTTAGCCGGGATTACGGTAGATACCAAAAACTTCTGTGTGAAAACAGGTGCCATGACTTTTGAGTCGGCAGCATTTTTACGCAGAAACGGTGCAGATGGTATTCGTGTCAGACTGCTGTTCCAAAATGATATGGATGTTTATAAAGCAAAGGCGGCAGCAGTGAGAGATGCGGAATTGTTCATGGACCATATTGCCATTTCTATTTGCCCATCTGATGTAGAAAACTCTACACTGACAGCTGCACAGGCAGCTGACGACCTGATGAATGTGACAGGGATTAAAGCTTCCTTTGTCTGTTGTAAGCTGGAGGATAAGATACATATCAGTGCAAGGAGCTTTGGGGATATCAACGTACAGCGTGTTATGGAAAAACTTGGGGGTGGCGGCCATTTGACGGTTTCCGGAGCGCAGCTTTCGGACTGCACTTTGGAAGAAGCAAAGGAAAAAGTACGCAGTGCCATTAAAGAATATTTAGAGGAGGAAGACAAATGAAACTGATTTTGTTACAAGATGTAAAAAGTGTTGGAAAAAAGGGTGACCTGATTAACGCCAGTGAAGGATATGCAAAAAATTTCCTGTTGCCAAAAAAAATGGCAGTAGAAGCAACGAAATCCAACCTGAATGACTATGAACTGAAACAGAAAGCAGATGCAAAGCATAAACAGGAAGAACTGGACAAGGCAAGAGAAATTGCAAAGCAGTTGGAAGACAAGGAAGTTTTTATTAAAGTAAAAACAGGTGGTAACGGCAAGCTGTTTGGTTCTGTGACCAACAAAGAAGTAGCAGAAGAAATTATCAAACAGACAGGTCTTGATTTTGATAAGAAAAAAGTTTCTATTGGTGACCCCATTAAAATGTTGGGACAGAGAATTGCAGTTATCAAATTGCATCCCAAAGTAACAGCAGAAGTAACCATTAAAGTCGTAGAAGCAGAATAATTCGGAGAATATACAAAGAAAAGGAGGCGGTAATTATGGAAGAGCAGCATAACCAACAGGGCGAAATTTTTCAAAATGTGCCGCCTCATGATGATGCGGCAGAAACGGCTGTCCTTGGGGCAATGTTTCTGGACAGAGAAGCGGCATCTCTTGCTCTGGAAGTATTACAGGGCGAAGATTTTTACCGTCCCGACCATCGCATGGTTTTTGAAGCGGCAGAGGAATTGTATCATAGCGGTGTGCCTATTGATATGATTACAATGAAAAACAAATTGGAAGAAAAGGGTGTTTTTGCACAGATTGGTGGGGTTCCTTTTCTTGCATCTATTTCCACAGCAGCAGGCAGCTCTGCCAATATGCGGCACTATGCGGCAATCGTAGAGGAGAAGTCCACGCTTCGTCGACTCATACGGGCATCTGGGGAAATTTCCCGTTTAAGCTATGAGGGAAAGGAAAGCGTCAATGCCATTATGGATACGGCGGAAAAGAGCATTTTTGATATTATGCAGAAACGCCACACTGACCAGTTCCACCATATTCGGGATATTGCCGTGGATTCTATTGAGCGGATTGAGGACATCTATCATTCCAAAGGCAAGTTGACTGGTGTTCCCACAGGATTTATCGATTTTGATACCAAAACAGCAGGCTTGCAGAAATCAGACTTGATTTTGCTGGCAGCAAGACCTTCCATGGGGAAAACGGCTTTTGCTTTAAATATCGTGCAAAATGCGGCAATCCGCAGCAATGTGCCAACGGCGATATTTTCTCTGGAAATGAGCAGAGAACAGCTAGTCAACCGTATGCTTTGTTCAGAGGCTATGCTAGATGCCCAGAAGCTTCGTACAGGGGAACTTTCTGACAACGACTGGCCCGAACTTATACAGGCAATGGGTCCTTTGTCCCAAGCCCCCATTTATATTGATGATACTCCGGGTGTCACCCCCATGGAGGTACGCTCCAAGTGTCGTCGGTTGAAGGTGGAAAAGGGACTGGGACTTATTGTCATTGACTATTTACAGCTGATGAATGGTAACGGTAAATCGGATTCCAGACAGCAGGAAATTTCTGAAATTTCCCGTTCCTTAAAAGCTATCGCAAGGGAAATGGAGGCTCCTGTTATTGCTCTTTCTCAGTTAAGCCGTGCCTGTGAGCAGCGGGCAGACCATCGCCCCATGCTTTCCGATTTGAGAGAATCCGGTGCCATTGAGCAGGATGCAGATGTGGTTGCATTTTTGTATCGAGATGAGTACTATTTTCCTGATACAGAAAAGAAAAATCAAGCAGAGCTTATTATTGCAAAGCAGAGAAACGGCCCGACAGGTACAGTGGATTTGACTTGGATGGGACAGTATACGAAGTTTGGCAGCTTTGAAAAGCCTTTTTAAAAAGTGTCGAGAAATTTGACACTTTTTCTTTTTGAAAAGAAAGAAATTTTCCGAAAAAGAGGTTGACGGTATTTTCAAGAGGGCATATACTAGAGGAAAGAAATAAATAAAACGGAGGTGATCCTGCATGGACGGCAGTGGTGAGAGTATCCCTTTGGGATGTGAAGAAGATTCAGAATATAACAGTAGAAATGCCGTAATTTTCAGGTCATTTTCGTTTTTGGTATGCAAAGACCTCTTTTTTTCTGAATCCTGAAAAAGACTTGAAAATCGAATACGGCAGATACCTTTCTACTGACACTTTGTATGGGCAATGTGTTTTTTTATTGCCTAAAAAACAGAAAATGTGGAACGGGGGAGAGTATTTTGGAGGAAACAGAACAGCTTTTTGCGTATTTTAATGAGTTGATGGATACAGGGGCATATATCAAGCTGAAGGAAGAACTCAATGACGAAAATCCGGTCAATCTGGCAGAGTATTTTGAAGAATTGACAGCGGAAAAACAGCTTTTTATTTTCCGTCTTTTGACCAAGGATATGGCGGCAGAAGTGTTTTCCTATATGGATAATGATACACAGGAGCATATTGTACATTCCATTACAGACCGAGAGGTGCGAAACATTGTAGATGAAATGTTTTTGGACGATACGGTGGACTTTTTGGAGGAAGCTCCTGCCAATCTGGTGAAAAAAGTGCTGCGGAATACCGATGCGGAAACGAGGGCTTTAATCAATCGTTTTCTGAATTATCCCGAAAATTCTGCCGGCAGTCTGATGACCATTGAGTTTGTCAAACTGCACGGGGCAATGACTGTAGAGGAAGCCATGCGGCAGATTAAACTGACGGGAACGGACAAGGAAACCATCTATACCTGTTATGTGATCAATGATTATAGAAAACTTATTGGTGTTGTACCACTGCGTACTTTGATTTGTGCCAAAGATGAAGAACGGGTACAGGATTTAATGGAAGAGGACGTGGTATCCGTTTGTACAACGGACGACCAAGAGGAAGTTGCCCATATTTTCAAAAAATACAACTGGATGGCACTGCCTGTTACAGACAAGGAAGAGCGTCTTGTGGGCATTATTACTGTGGACGATATTGTGGACGTTATTGACCAGGAAACCACAGAGGATATGGAAAAAATGGCGGCTTTGCTCCCTTCCGATGAGGAATATTTGAAAACCCCTGTATTGAAGTTGGCAAAAAACCGAATTGTCTGGCTTTGTGTTTTGATGATTTCCGGCACGTTGAGCAGCATGGTAATCAGCCGGTATGATGCTCTTCTGGCATCTACAGTGGTGCTGTCCAGCTTTATTACCATTATTACAGGAACAGGCGGTAATGCAGGATCACAGGCATCTACTATGATTATCCGTGGTATGGCATTGGGTGAAATACAGGTTAAGGACGCCCTTCGTGTTATCTGGAAGGAATTACGGGTTGGCTTGATTTGCGGGGTAATTTTGGGTGCAGTGAATATGCTTCGCTTAACGTTGTTCAGCAGTGATACAGGATTTTTGGTAGACCTTACGGTTTCTCTCAGTATGGCAGCAGTTGTGGTGCTGTCCAAGAGCATTGGCTGTATCTTGCCTATTCTGGCAAAGGTGTTAAAGGTTGACCCGGCTATGATGGCAGGCCCCGTTATTTCTACATTGGTAGATGCTTTGGCATTGATGATTTATTTCCATATTGCTTCGTTACTTTTGTTTTAGGGGGATTAAATATGGAGCCGATGAAAGTAAAACACAATTTTCCGCCGATTTTTGATGAACACAGCAGGCTTTTGCTGTTGGGAACAGTACCTTCTGTAAAGTCAAGGGAAACGGACTTTTACTATGGCCATTCCCAAAATCGGTTTTGGCGTCTTTTGGCAGGACTTTGTCAGGAAAAGACGCCCATAACCCGTCAGGAAAAGACAAAAATGCTGTTGCGTCATGGTATTGCCCTTTATGATGTTGTGGAAAGCTGCACCATTACAGGAAGCAGTGACAGCAGTATTCGAGATGTGGTGCCAGTCAATTTGCAGCCCATTTTGGAAATAACGGGGGAAATTCCTGTTTTTGCAAACGGGGCAGCGGCGGAAAAATTGTATCGGAGATATCTTTTTCCAAAAACAAATCTTCCGATTACGAAACTGCCTTCTACCAGTCCTGCCAATGCAGCTTGGAGCTTTGAACGACTGATGGAGGCATGGGGTGTGGCATTGGGAAAGTGGTTGTAAACAATCTCTTTCCTTTTTTTGGAAAAATGTCGAATTTTTGTGCTGTTTTCTTGACAGCTGCCATGAGAATTGATATAATAAAAAAGAATTTTATCAGACGCTTATCAAGAGTGGTTGAGGGACAGGGCCCTGTGACACCCGGCAACCGGCGGAAACGCATCGGTGCCAATTCCCCCGCAGTTTTGCGGAAGATGAGTCAAATTTGGATAGCCCTGAAGGGGCTTTTTTTTATGCTGTTGTATGAAAGGGCAGAATCCCTGAATCATGGAGAAAACATTTAAGGAGGAATAGTATGAGCAAAAGATTATTTACATCTGAGTCTGTAACAGAGGGACATCCCGATAAAATTTGTGACCAGATTTCTGATGCAATTTTGGACACCATTTTGGCAAAAGACCCTCATGCAAGAGTTGCCTGCGAAACAACAACCACAACAGGTATCATCTTTGTTATGGGGGAAATCACAACAAGTGCATATGTGGACGTGGAAGGAATTGTCCGCCAGACATTGGACGAAATCGGCTATAACCGTGCAAAATTTGGCTTTGACAGCGAAACCTGTGCAGTACTGACTTCTATTCACGGACAGTCTCCTGACATTGCCATGGGTGTAGATAAAGCACTGGAAAACAAAACGGGAGAAGATGACAGCGAATTTGACACAGGGGCAGGAGATCAGGGAATGATGTTCGGCTTTGCTTGTGACGAAACAGAAGAATTGATGCCCCTTCCCATTTCTTTGGCACATAAGCTCACCAGAAGATTGTCTGAAGTACGAAAAAATGGTACGCTGCCTTACTTGCGTCCCGATGGCAAAGCACAGGTGACTGTGGAGTATGTGGACGATAAACCAAGCCGTATTGATACCGTTGTTGTTTCTACACAGCATGACCCTGAAGCAACACAGGAACAGATTCGGGAAGATGTTATTGCAGAAGTGGTAAAGAAAGTTATTCCTGCACATCTTCTTGATGAAAATACAAAGTACTACATCAATCCTACAGGCAGATTCGTTATCGGCGGCCCACAAGGGGATAGCGGTTTGACTGGCAGAAAGATTATCGTAGATACTTATGGTGGCTATGCAGCCCATGGTGGCGGTGCATTCAGTGGAAAAGACCCCACAAAGGTTGACCGTTCCGGCTGCTATGCAGCAAGATATGTGGCAAAGAATATTGTGGCAAGTGGTATTGCGAAAAAATGTGAAGTACAGTTTGCTTATGCCATTGGTGTGGCAAAGCCTGTTTCCATTTTGGTTAATACCTTCGGTACAGGTAAAATTTCTGATGAGGAAATTACAGAATTGGTACAGAAAAATTTTGACCTGCGTCCCGCAGCAATCATTAAGAATTTCGACTTGCAGCGTCCAATTTACAGACAGATTGCAGCATATGGCCATTTTGGCAGAACAGACCTTGACCTGCCTTGGGAAAAGACAGATAAAACAGACGTTTTTCAAGTATAAAGCAAAGAAGAATGCAGAAAGCGGTTTCTCTTAAACAATGAGAAACCGTTTTTTTTGATGTTTTTAGAACGATTGTTCTCTTTCTTGGGAAGATATGGTATAATACATCATAATAAAGTATGCAAAGGGAATAGAAAAAATCAAAAATAGTGGAATGAGGTGCTTTATGGGTTTATTTTTAAATGTGCTTATTGTACAAAACACAACAGAAGAAAAATTGAAGGCAGAATTGGAAAAAGAAAAGGATTGTTGGGATTTGATTCCTGCAGAATGTCAGTATCAACAAAGGGAAAAAGGGATACAAGTTTTACTCAATGAATATTGCACCGGTTATGAAACAATGACACAGGCACTTTCTGAGGCACTGGATTGCCCTGTTATGCTTTGTTATATTTATGATGATGATTTTTGGGGCTATGATTTTTATGATAAGGGGAAACATATAGATACTTTTAATCCTATGCCTGATTACTTTGATGAGGTGGATGAGGAAGAACGACAAAATGTGGCAGGCAATGCAGAAAAAGTTGCCCCTTATTTTGACATAGAAGCAGAAGAAATATCTCATTATTTGCAGTTTTGGACAGAGGAAATGTGGGACGGCGATGAAGAGATGTTCGCATATGAAGATGATGAATGTACAATGGGCGATAGCTGGCAGATGGTAGATTTTATGGAAAAACTGGGCTTTCCCTATGAATGGGAATAAGAGATAGCAATGCCGAAAAGAGGGACGAACATGGATGAAATCAAAGTGACAGGAGAAGTGGAAAACATTGTGTACCAAAATCCGGAAAATGGTTATGCAGTGTTTGCTTTGGAAACAGAAGATGATGAAGTGACTTGTGTGGGGACGGTTCCCCAGCTACACCAAGGGGAAACACTGGAAATTCAAGGCACATGGACAGTTCACCCTCTTTATGGCAGACAGATACAAGTGCAGTATTATGAAAAATCCATGCCCACAACAGTATCCGGTATCGAAAAGTATTTATCTTCAGGATTGATTAAGGGTATTGGCCCGAAAACAGCGAAAAAGATTGTCGATGAATTTGGCGAAGCCTCTTTTTATGTGATAGAGGAAAAGCCGGAGGAATTGGCAAAAATACGGGGACTCACCTATGAAAAGGCACAGCGTATTTCCGACGTGTTTCGTGAACAGCACGAATTGCGAAAAGCCATGCTCTTCTTGCAGGACTTTGACATTTCCCCCACCTATGCCATGAAAATTTATAAAAAATATAAATCCCGTACCTTTGATGTAGTGAAAACAAATCCCTATCGCTTGGCAGACGATATCTGGGGCATCGGTTTCCGCATGGCAGATAAAATGGCGGCAAGTGCAGGTATTGCACCAGATGACCCCAATCGTATCAAGTCTGCTGTAAAATATGTGCTGAATACAGGGGCAGGAAATGGTGACTGCTTTTTGCCAAAGGAAAAACTCATTGAAGAAGCAACAGCTCTTTTGGAACTGCACCCTATGCAGGTGGAAAATGCCCTGCGGGAATTGCAGGTGGACAGCCAGATTTGGCAGGAAAATATAAATGGGGTAGAAGCGGTTTATCTGAATTTGTATTTTTATGCAGAGATGGCAGTGGCAAAGCGGCTTTTGGAACTTCTGGCAGGCAGAAAGAAAATCAATTTGCAGGATGCAGAGGAACTTGTCTTGCAGACGGAAAAAGAAACGGGTGTGAAATTGGCACAGGAGCAACGCACTGCCGTTATGCAGGCATTGGAACAAGGCGTTCTCATTATTACAGGAGGGCCGGGGACAGGGAAAACCACAACCATCAATACCATTTTGCGGATATTGCAAGACGCGGAGTGTGACGTTGTATTGGCTGCACCCACAGGACGGGCAGCAAAGCGTATGACAGAAGCAACGGGTGTAGAGGCAAAAACACTGCATCGTCTTTTGGAAACCTCTTTTTTGAGTGAGGACAGCCGTAGACAGACTTTTGAGCGAAATGAGGAAAATCCTTTGGAGGCAGATGTGATTATTGTAGATGAAGCCTCTATGATTGACCTGCTTTTGATGCACTCCTTTCTTCGTGCTGTAGCACCGAAAACAAGAGTGATTTTTGTAGGGGACGTTGACCAGCTGCCTTCTGTGGGAGCAGGCAATGTTTTGCAGGATATGATTGCCAGCGAAAAGCTGCCGGTGGTGCGTTTGCAGCACATTTTCAGACAGGCACAGGAAAGTGCCATTATTATGAATGCCCACCGCATTAACCGTGGAGAACAGCCAATGCTAAACGGCAAAAACACAGATTTTTTCTTTGTTAAGCGTACCTTTGGAGAAGACGTTGTGACGACAATACGGGACTTGGTGACGAAACGTCTGCCGAAATATACAGGGTGTGACGGTCTGCGGGATATGCAGGTTCTGACCCCTATGCGAAAGGGCGTACTGGGTGTACAGCACCTCAATCAGGCTTTGCAGGAGGCTTTGAATCCACCGAATCCAAAACGGGCGGAAAAGGAATATAGACAAATTGTATTTCGAGAAGGCGATAAAGTTATGCAAATTAAAAATAATTATAATATTGCATGGCGAATGTATAATTCATTGGGGAAATGTACAGAGGAAGGTGTTGGTGTATTTAACGGTGATGCAGGCAGAATACGCAGTATAGACGATGATGCGGAAGCGATGGAGATTTTATTTGATGATGGCAAAGTGGTGGAATACGATTATTCCCAGCTAGATGAACTGGAGCTTGCTTATGCCATTACCATACACAAATCACAGGGGAGTGAGTATCCTGTGGTGGTGCTGCCGGTACACAGCGGGCCGCCTATGCTTTTGACCAGAAACCTTCTGTACACAGCGGTCACAAGAGCGAAAAATCTTGTGGTTTTGGTTGGATTGCCGGAAACAGTTTCTGCTATGGTTGCAAGGGATAAAGAAGTGCAAAGATGTACAGGACTGGCAGAGCGGATTCGCTCGCTTTATGAATTTATGGAGGGATAGAAATATGCAGATGAATGCTCTGGCAAAAATGATTTTGGAATTTTTCTTTCCCTCTCAATGTGTTATTTGTGGCAGTGTTCTGCCTTTGGAGCAGAAGGAGAACAGCCTTTGCGAAAGCTGTAAACAGCAGATACCCTTTCTTCTTGGCAGGCAGTGCGAAAGATGTGGCAGAACATTGGGCAATCAAGCCTTTTGCCATCGTTGTGCTTTGGAAGATTTCCCTTTTACAAAAGCGGCAGCGGTATTTTCTTATGATGTCATGCAAAAGCCTATTGCAAATTATAAATTTCATGGGTTTCGCCATGATGATAGGGCTTTGGGCAGCCTTATGGCAGAATATCTCCAAAAGGTACATAAGGATTGGATAACGTGGGCAGACTATATGACAGCAGTACCACTGCATCCCAAAAAAGAAAAACATAGAGGATTTAATCAGGCAGACAGGCTTTGTTTGGTATTGGCAGAAAAAACAGGGATTTCCTATGCCCCCCAAATTCTGAAACGGCAGGTGCATACAAAACCGCAAAGCAGTTTGACGGCAGAGGAAAGGAGGGACAACCTAAAAGATGTCTTTGCCCTTTCCGAAAATGCAGAGGTCAATGGAAAGCATATTCTTCTGGTGGACGATATTTTTACCACAGGTGCAACAACAAAAGAATGTACCAAAGTGCTTTTGCGGGCAGGAGCCGCAGAGGTGCGTGTGTTTTGTCTTTCTGTTGTAGAAGATGTTGCAGAAAAAATGACAGAAAACAAATGAAAAGTGCAAAGAAAAATAACGCATTTTCATAAAAGTGCAGAAAAAACAAAAAAAATTATGCTTTTCCTTTGTAAATTGGATAAAAAAATAGTATAATTTTGTATCGGATATGAAAAGTAAAAAGAAATACAGAAAAAAAGCAGAGGATTTCGATTGTCTGCATTTTTATTTTATAAGGCTGGGGAGAGTTAATCATGAAACAAATGGCATTTGATAATGAAAAATATCTGCGGATGCAGTCAGAGTGCATTAAGGAACGCATTGGTCAGTTTGGCGGAAAGCTGTATCTGGAATTTGGCGGAAAACTCTTTGATGATAACCATGCTTCCCGTGTTTTGCCGGGATTTAAACCAGATAGCAAAATCAATATGCTGGTACAGGTAAAGGAAGACGTGGAAATTGTGCTTGTCATCAGTGCAGGAGATATTGAAAAAAACAAGGTGCGTGGTGATCTTGGCATTACTTATGATATGGATGTGTTGCGGCTGATTGACGCATTTCGGGGCTACGGGCTTTATGTAGGCAGTGTGGTTTTGACGCAGTTTGGTGGGCAGGAAAGTGCCATTGCTTATCAGAAAAAACTGGAAAGTCTGGGACTTCGTGTATACCGTCATTATACTATTTCTGGTTATCCCAGTAATGTTCCTTTTATTGTCAGTGAAGAAGGATTTGGGAAAAACGAATATATTGAAACGAAACACTCACTTGTGGTGGTAACAGCACCGGGTCCCGGCAGCGGCAAAATGGCGGTCTGCCTTTCTCAGCTTTACCATGAAAATAAGAGAGGGATTCAGGCAGGCTATGCCAAATTTGAAACATTTCCCATTTGGAATATGCCTCTGCAACACCCTGTCAATCTTGCTTATGAAGCGGCAACGGCTGACCTCAATGATATGAATATGATTGACCCTTTCCATTTGGAGGCATATGGCAAAACAACGGTTAACTATAATCGGGATATTGAAGTGTTTCCTGTACTCAATGCCATGTTTGAGAAAATATATGGGGAATCCCCTTATAAATCTCCGACAGACATGGGTGTAAATATGGTGGGAAACTGTATTGTCAACAATGAAGAAGCAAAAAATGCAGCGAGAAGGGAGATTGTCAGAAGATATTATAAGGCACTTTGCGAGCAGAGAAAGGGGAATGGCGGTGAAGATGCTCTTTATAGACTGGAACTTTTGATGAAGCAGGCAGCAACAGGCATTTCTGACAGACCTGTTGTAGCGGCAGCCAATGCAAGAGCAGAAGAAACCGGTGCTCCGGCGGCAGCCATTGAACTGGCAGACGGTACCATTGTAACCGGTAAAACCAGTTCTCTCCTTGGTGCATCTTCTGCTATGGTATTGAATGCACTGAAGAAACTGGCAAACCTTGACCATGATACAAAACTTATTTCCCCTTCCGTTATTGAACCCATTCAGCATTTGAAGGTATCCCATCTGGGTAATCATAATCCCAGACTGCATACAGATGAAATTTTAATTGCACTGTGTATTTGTGCAAATACAGACCCCAAAGCAGAAATGGCAATGGAGCAGTTGGAAAATCTCAAAGATTGTGAGGTACATTCATCGGTTATTCTTTCGACGGTAGATGAAAATGTATTTCAAAAGTTAGGCGTAAATTTAACTTGCGAACCAAAGTATCAGACAAAAAAATTATTCCATGGTTAAAATTTCGGACAATAGGAAACAGCAGAGAATCATATCTTGAAAATATGTTCTCTGCTGTTTTTATGTTCGTTTTACAGTTTATTGGCTGTACAGAATTATTCATCTACCCCTTCTGTGGAAATATTATGTTTTTCCAGATATTTTTTGCTGATTTTTGTACCTGCAACGAAAATAGCAGGGATAATCAGTATAGGAAGATTCAGGTATCCTAAGATAGTATATCCTTTGGAAACCAGTGCAACAATACCAATCTTAGAGCATAAAGCACATACAATTAAGATAGCGGCTACCAAAAGTCCGTCCTTTATGGGAGCGCTTTCTTCGGGTTTGCGATATAATTTAGAGAATCTTGCAAGTCCGCCGAAACAGAAACCCACAGCAGTAGACAGAACTGCTACAAATACAGTGCAAACATAAGCCATGGTTGCCCAGTTAAATCCAAGCCGTTCCAGTATGGAATAGAAAGGCAGTGCTTCGCCGGTAATGTTGTATACGTTGGTGTAGCTAAACAGCAACATTCCCATAATCACCAGCATAGCAGCATTTCCGATAAAGCCAAATACAGCAGCTTTTTTTGCGGCAGACCGACAAGGCAGCTGATTTGCTACAGAAGATATATTTGCAACTACGGTAGACTGGAATGATGCATAAATAACAGCACTCCAGAGTGCTTTTGGCCAAGACACAGATGGCAGATTTGTCGTTTGGTTTGCGATGGAGCCGGATATATCGGTATCGCCATAAATCAGAACCAATATTACGATAATTGCTAATACAGCCAATACGAGATACATCATATAGGTTGAGGCTTTAGAAACCAATTTTGCACCGAATGCACACAGCAGACTGGCACAGATAACAACAATGCCAACACCAATCCAATAGTTGATGCTGAATTCTTTCAAAAGCAGTGTGGCAATGGCATTGATACTGCCGCCCAAAGCGGTAACGCAGGTGACAATAAAGGAGATATCAAAGAAAATAGATACCCATTTCATACCAAATACTTTTTGCATCCAGCTAGAATAGTCATAAGTTTTATAAATACGAGAAAATTCCATTGAGTTGTACAGTGCAAAAGCCAATAATGCCATAGCTACCAAAGAGCAGAAAATGCCTGGGATGCCGTAATTTACATAGTATGTATTGATTTGTGTACCGGAAGCTACACCCGGACCAAAGTGTGTGCCCATCCAAACACAGGCAAGACCCATAGCGGCAATTGTTGTATTTTTTCTGTTTTGAGGTTTTGTCATTTCGCTTTCCCTCCTCATAATACATAAGTTATTTTTGAATATAGCAATACCCCATTTTCTATCAGTATTTTTGACTGCAAAACTACAGGCAAAAATTATTTTTTTGTGGTACAGACTGTTATGCTATTTAGATACTTTATGGAATATCTATAGTTTTCTTCCTGCAAATTCTTTTTTATACAACAACATTCTGCAGTTTCAACCGGTATTTATCTTGTTGTTTTATCATATCTTACAGAATTTGAAGACAACAGCCCTTTTATATGGGACAAACTACTATGTTATAA